>JAJYHJ010000026.1:0-31552 GCA_021784785.1 Actinomycetes bacterium
AGCACATCTGGAACCATTTCGCGAATGTCCAAGTCAGATGCTATATTTACCTCAAACTCTGGAACCTCACCCTGATTATGACAGTCATGAGTGGCTCAGCTTAACTTGAGAGGACCTGAATAGTTACATCTCATGATCACGCTGGGAAAAGATCCGCAACGGCCTCTAAGGCGTGTTCAATGAAAGAGTCGCCCTACACCATGTCGCTTCTTTCCAGAAGGACTGCGTGGGATGCCGCTTCTTGAGCGCTGCACCAAATCCAAATCTGGTCGCAGCATCGAGATCGGAACCCATGAGCGCCAGCTCCATGAAGCGAGGCTGAGATTTACCAATCCCGATCTCCGGGCGGACTACCGTGAGACCCGTCCCAAAGTAGAGCGCAAACTAGCTCACCTCACTTCGCGACTCCATGGAGGACGAAAGGCCAGAGTGCGTGGACTGGCCAAGGTGAGTGCGGACTTTCTCCTTCTGGTAGTCCCCCATAACCTCACAAGAATGGCAAATCTGGGGATAAATCCCTTTGAATCCCCGAATGTAGTGCCCATATAGAGACAAATGGGTTGAGGACTGACCGGATCCGGCCCTCACGCCCTCGGGCTTATCCGTGGAGTCAAGAGTAGTCGTTGAAGGGGCACGAAGGTGCTACGTGCACACGATAGGCTGATATTACGAGCATTCGCCAGACGAGACATCGGCCAAGTCATTGTATCTGACTGGCCAACCTTTAAGGTCGTCCTGTTATAGATTCTGGGAGTAAGGATTTGTCGCCCGACATAGCGTACTATGGCTTAACCAGTAACCCTTCGACGACCACAACAAGATGACTTACAGTCGCAAGCACTAGTCCCGCAATAAAAAGCGACACATCTGAGCTGATTGCGAAGGTGTCTACTAGTGCACTTGCGAGCACAAAGGCAATAACAGAGTCGCAGATTGCAGTAGAGATAGAAGCCAAAATGAAGTCTGCCCAGGGCAGCGACTGTTCCGATTTCTCCCATACCGACAGCAAGGAGGATGCGATAATAGCACCCGTTCCTAGCAGTATAGCTACAGGTGTCCAACCTAAGATAGCTATGACAATACCAGCGATGCTGACACCTAGCCATGGCTTAACTGAGTTTGTTCCTAAGCGTTCCACTCGTGGCTTTGATGAAGGCGGACTATTTGATGGTACAAAATGTTTCAGTTCCCTCTCAGCGACTTCCGTTTCAATTAACGTATCATACGATCGATATATTGTTTCCATTTGTCAACTCCTTCTCATCTAAGTGGCAATCGTCACCTTGCATTGCCTTGGGTGCTATCTGCGGCAGAAGCTCTTCGCGAGCGGACTCTTAGAATGGTTTTCCCAACGACAAACAAAACCACCAACAGTATAAGATCTACCTCACTTGTATGCTTTTCAGCGACCGGAACGTGAACCGATGCAATGCCACTTACAATGACGAGCAACCCAGCTATTGTTGTAACGAGTAGCACGTACTTTGACATTGCTCCCAGTCGTGTAACCTTTCGAGATGGCTCTGTTCTATCTTTACCGTCCTGCTCAAGTCGAATCCTCACGGAGGGTAGAGTTAGTACCCTTGCTATGGGCTTCACGCTTTGGGGCATTACGTTTGCGGCAACGGCTATGGCAATAAGCACACCCAAAGCAACAAGAATGTAAGTTGTCCCTATCCACTGCATGGCATGCACAAGTGGCATGCTCCTGAATTCATAGCCAACGATAAGGACAATAGGTCTCAAAAACAATCCTGGCATCCACATGACGAGGAGAAGTAGCCACATGACATCCGCTCGGTTACTTGAGGCAGACTTCACAGCGGATCTTCCTTCCCAAGATAGCATAACCATAGATCACTTCTCCACCTTTACCCGGCATGTACCGCAAATGATAAACCGTCAACTTGAAGCGCAACAAACACCTACAACCAGTCATATACATATACAAGGGGTCGCAGAGCTACAACTATAAAATAACTACCAATTGGTAACCCAGCTCTGCTCAATCGAGATACCACAAGATGCTTCGATCCACGCACTCGCTGCTCCACCATAGAAAATATCAGCGAAACCACCGCTTATGTAGGTCATTATTGCACCACCAACAATTCCCACGACACAATCTCCTATTAGCTGTCCTTGACCGTTGCCACTTGCCTGGATGTAAATATATCTGCCGATTGTTGGATCGTAGCTGTAATGCTCCATATAGGTTATACTTCCACACGTTCCTCCGGGAGCACATATCAAGTAAGGGCTAGCAACTGCGTTGTTGAAGCTGTTGGTCTGGTCAATCAAACGCACTACTTCTTGATGATTGAGCGCCCGTGCCGGAGTTGTTGTGGGGCTTTTACACTTACTACATTTTGCGTGCTCGCAAATGCCACAGTCGATGTCAACCCTACTGCCATAGCTCCAAACGACAGCACCGCAGTGGCGAGCCCAACGCTCCTAACTGCCGATCTCAATTTCATGATTACCCCCCCCAACATATTGCTGCCGGTAACTCGCAAACTCCTGTCGCCGAACTCTTTTTTGGTGTCACAATGGCACCGCCTCAACCGTACCCCCCCCCTACGAGGGCGTTGTCAAGGCATGGGGTACCATTTTCTTGAGGTCATCGTTGTTGGGAGTAGCTGTTGAATATTCCACCGACTCTTTGTGAATGACGAGAACTCTCTCCTTGAGGTTCAATATGCGTACCTGAGCTTCTGATGGACTATCTCTTCTCTGTAACTACTGGTAGTACCTATCTCAACAGACCTCAAGTAGCTTGACCATCTTTGAGATCTCGAAGTTAGCTCAACTCCACTTACATCAACGCAAAGCTTTCTTGTTTGGTTACTTGACGACGAAGTACGTGGCTGCTTTCCCTAAGAACGTATTGTCTTTATCCAGATCTGCCATCTCACGTCGAAGTTGCATAGGTTCTTGCTTTGGTGCACGATCCATGGAACCGTCTCCTCTATGGATAGGAAAGAGATCAGAGATGAGATTCCACTCCTCATCGGTTAGATCACCATGAGTACAACGCTATGTTTTCGAAGGACCTGTAGATTTGGATGCCGTCGTTGTGGTCTAGAACAGTTGCATACCCTAAGAACCGTCTTTTAGCTATTGTACTGCTATATTTTTCCCGACAGGCTCTTAGAGATGGTTTTCAAAGCGTTAAAGTTCCGAGCCCAGATTGATCTTGTACGTTGGTGAAAAGTTTCTAATATTTAAATATATAGATGAAATTGAATCGTGACGACGATAGCGTGTACCTAGCCTCCTAACTCGTTATGGTTTGGGTTTTTATGAAATGGAGACGCAGATGTGCAGAATGCTCGGATATGTTACAAAGTCCGCGACGACAATCCCGACGCTATTGGGAGACTCCTACCCTTCGTTTGAATGTCTATCAAAGGTTCAGCATGGAGACGGGTGGGGTCTTGCGTGGCTTGAGGATGGGTTTGTGAAGGTAAAAAAAGCACCAGTTGCGGCCGAAAACGACCCTTTGTACCACGACACTGTCACTAAGACCCTCTCAAACGCCGCTATCTTGCACTATCGTTGGGCAACTATGAACCTAAGCGTGACCTTGGAAAATACACATCCCTTTCTCGATTCAGATATAGCGTTTTGTCATAACGGTTCAATCCCTTCGTTAGATGTACTAGAAAGTTACATTGACTCTCGGCGCCATGATATGATTCATGGGTCGACAGACTCCGAGGCCTACTTTGGGGCTATATTGAGTTCTGGATTCGAAGATGATCCTTTGGACGTGCTTGTCTCAACCATACGGAAGTTAGTCGAGAGTTGCACATACTCTAGTCTCAATGCCATGATTCTCACTCCAAGGACTCTTTATGTTGTCTCCGCCTACAACGACGAGGAGATACCTAAAGGGTTTCCCAAGGACTACTACAAAGTCCGTTATCAAAACCTTGAGAACGGCATTGTGGTTGCTTCAAGTGGATGGAACCAAAAGGACTGGCTTGAGCTGCCCAACAACACTGTTTTTGAGGTAGCTGTAGATGGAAGCAGTCATGTGATTCACGACCTCTACGAGCTGTGACATTGATAAAGTCCGTCGACGACCGACCTAAATGACTTACTGAGGACTATAACTCATCCTTTGATGGATGTGGTCGACTACAGGAAAAGAAACTATCCCGGTGATAAATTTCTAGAAGAAGTACTCTGTATCAGTAGCGCATTAGTTCTTGGAACGTGTGGATGGAGAGTCGCGATGGAAGAATCTAAGTTGTTGCAAACAGGAAGCGTCCCTGCAAAAGATGCTACTTCATTGGTCGCTATTGAACCGTCATGGATAAAAGAGTTCAAAGACCACTCCAGAGAATGGCGACGTCTATTCTCCGAGATGATGGGGACCTACCTCTTGCTTATAGCGGCTATTGGGCCGGTGATGGTAGATGGATATGCTCGGGGAGCTATAGGAAGGGCCGCTGCCGTTACCGCCCCTGGTCTTATGGTTGCGGCGATCATTTTGTTCATGGGTACAGTTTCGGGAGCGCATCTAAACCCCGTCGTTACATTGGCGTTCGCTCTTCGGAAGGAGTTTCCTTGGAGAAGGGTCCCAGGATACCTTCTTGCGCAGATAGCGGGAGCGACCTTAGCGCCGCTAACTCTTTGGGCAATTTTAGGAAAGACGGGAAGTTTTGGTATGACTGAGGTCATGGCTCATACGGGTGTCGCTCAAGGTATAGCTCTTGAGACGATTCTGACTTTTGGTCTGGTTTCTACCATCTTAGGGACGGCGTCCGGAGCCCAAAACGTCGGTGCGCTGTCGGCTTTTGCTGTGGGAGGATATATCGTTTTAGCTGGTCTATGGGAATCTCCGGTAACGGGAGCGTCCATGAATCCATTTCGATCACTTGGCCCAGCTATTGTTGCAGGTAACTTTCGAGATATCATTGTCTTTTTGGTCGGTCCTACCTTGGGATCTCTCGCGGCAGTAGGGTCAGCGTGGATACTACGTGGACCAGGTGGGGACCTAATAGCTTCTAGAGCTGCTCAGGGCAGTTTAGAACCGATATTGGTGAGGCAGGTTCGCAACGAAGATCTTGCGGTGCCGACACGAAAATCGGACGAAAAGGAAGACGAAGGGAAGAGATAGTGACCAAGCACAAAGAGCATGAAAAGAAACTGCGGGAGCCGATTTGGAAGCATGATCCCGATGAACACGACTTTCCGGCTGCAAAAGACTACCTAGCGCTGTTGGTTGGTGAAAAACAGATAGATGAGGTCGTCGCTCAGATGAAGCGCGTGTCAACGGAGTTTAAGCATGCTAAGGATATTCTTCGAGCCTCGGGATTAGCCGAGTTACCTAGCTCAAATAGGCATGTCGCCTCCGATCTAGAGAAGATCAAGGCCAGTGTAGAACTCTCACCGATTTTACTTGTCAGAGGAGACGCAATGACGGGTGTTCCACTGGTGATTGCAGATGGGTATCATCGGGTATGCGCCGCCTATAGCATTGACGAAAATGCAGAGGTTCCATGTCGCCTGGCTTCTTTCTCTCAGGGCTCGATCAACGATAGGACAGGTTCCTAATATTAAGGTTTGCGAAGTGCCCTTGTTACGAAGTACGCCTCTGGCGACCAGGTAGCCAAGGTGATAGGACCGCTCAATACTACAGGGTCCTCACCTCGGACTAGCTCGACGAGTAGCGACATATATGAGATCTCAAAGATATTATCGGTCATGACAGAGAGCCACTTAATCGTATCTTCTATAATCTGGAAGTCCTCTTCAAGGTACCTTCGTCTCGAAAGTAGCGAACGATATCCGGGCATAGAGGCCATGACCTCTTTAATTTCTTGGGTGGTCTGAGGCATGTAGCGAAGGGACCTTTGATCTGTAAGTTCCATGACGTCGCTATCGAGATGGACATCGACGAATACGCCGAACTGTAGATCATGGAAGACCTCTATTCGTAGCCTTAATCCCTGCGGCTGTGCTATCTGTTCGTTGTGAGCGCTGGTGGCGCGTATATGGAACTTAGCTAGGAGTTCTTGGACCTTGTCTTCGGGCAGATCTAAGAAGTTAATCTCGTCACTTACTCTTATCGGTGCGAGCGCTTTAATGACAAAGTCTTTGGCTACTTGGAATTCGGGTTCATAGACTCTAAATGGTTCACCGACGGGTCTTTGGGTCCAGCTGTAGTAGTCGGCCATCCTTCCAAGAGCCATAGCTGCAGCCTCAGGAAAAGCGTAGGAGGGGATCGGTCTCTTAGCTCCCCGTAGGGCTGTTGGAACGCCAGGTAGGGCCAAGAAGTTGGCGAGAACAGGCTTTGGGTCGGTGGTCCAGTCCTGCCTAGCAGCAAGAGCTATCTCGGAGGCGACAGCAGCAGCGAAGTCGAGGGCTATCTCCGGAGTTCCACGCAGTCGACCATCAACTAATGGACGAGCTAGAGTCGATGGAGCGTCCGGTGTACCGACGACCGTAGGAACGTAAAGAACTATTGCGGCGTCGATTGAGTCGTCTCTAAGAACGTTGTCTAGTACCATCCCAAAATCGCTTGGCAGAGTTGAAGCGGAGAGTTCGATTGGGTTTGCGACATGGCAGTCCTTTGGCAAGCGCTTTGTTAGAGTATTGCTGAGTTCGGTGGAGAGTTTAGGCACCTCGAGTCCTACCGCTACGCAAGCGTCGGCACAAAGTGGGGCGGGTCCTCCTGTGTTCGAGATTATGGCAACGTTCCTACCCGTTGGTAGAGGTTGATTGGCCAAAGCCACCGCGTGCTCAAAGAGTTGCTCCAAGGTGTCTACTCGAATAACGCCGGTTCGTTCGAAAAGTGCATCGACTGCAAGGTCGTTTGGAAGCTGCGGAGTCCATGGTTTCGACGATCGAGAGGGCACAAATCTAGTGGTTGAGGAGGTTCGCTTAGACTTCACGGCCAAAATGGGTTTTTTGTAACTCACCCGTTTCGCTACTCTGGCAAAGGTTCTAGGATTACCGAAGTCCTCTATGTAAAGGAGGATAACTCCGGTGGCTGGGTCGTCTTCCCAGTAGTGCAAGAGGTCGTTTCCTGAGATGTCTGCTTTATTGCCGGACGAGACAAACGAGGAGATGCCAAGACCTCGTCGCCTCGCCTCCTCTAAGATGGCCAACGAAAGTGCTCCTGACTGGGAGTGTAAGGCGGCACTACCTGGAATAGGAGCTAAAGGCGAAAGGGTAGCGTTCAGCGTGATTGACTCTTCCATAGAGGCAACCCCCATAGAAGCGGGTCCCACGACCCTCATTCCGTTTCTTCGAGCCAATCTTACTAAGCGTTGTTCAAGACGAGCCCCCTCCTCACTCAACTCGGAGAACCCAGCGGATATGACTACTAAGGCGCCTACGTGTTTCTCGGCCGCATCCAGTATTACGGATTCGATGTTTTCGGCCGCTACCACAACGACAGCCATATCTACGTTCTCGGGGACATCTTGTAAGGTAGCGTACGCCTTTACTCCATTTACTGCCTTGGCATGAGGATTGACGGGAAAGACTGTGCCTTGGTAGTTAGACTCCAAAATGTTTCGAAAAACGATATTACCGACGCTTCCTGCGGTACGTGAAGCTCCAACGACCGCCACCGTCTGAGGTGCTAGAAGCTTTGCGACGGATCTAGAGACACTTACTCGTTCTCGTTGTTGCATCGCTTCGATCGACTGAGGTGTGGGCGAGAGCTCAAAACTTACCCTTACAACTCCATCTTGGAAGTGTCGATGATCTCTAAATCCGGCATCATGAAAGACCTTTAACATCTTAGTGTTATCCGGTAGTGTGTCGGCGACGAAGCGAGTGATACCGCATTCTTTGGCGACTGCTACAAGATACTCCAACATGACGGTGGCCAGACCTCGACCCTGATGGACATCGTCCACCAAGAATGCGACCTCAGCCTCAGAAGATCCAGGGAGTCGATCATAGCGAGCAACGGCGACGATGAGATCTCCGAGTACGGCCACTAGCGCTGTTCGATCGACGTAGTCTACGTTGACAAATCGATGAAGTAAGGAATCGGATAGTGTGGGAAGAGGGGTAAAAAAGCGGAAATATACCGTCTCCTCTGACAACCTCCCATGAAGTTTGCGGATGTCGTCAGCGTCTGAGGGTTTAATGGGTCTTAGGAAGAGGGTTCCTCCATCGTTTGCGACTATGTCAGTCTCCCAATGTTTCGGGTAGTTAGGTGGATCTGTCATATAAAGTACACCCCGTCATGTTCTTTGAGAAGTGGGTCTGTCTTTGTGGGTGGGGTGCCGCCTCGCGCACGGGTCACCATGTCGGCAAGGGTGTACGAGCTTAGGTGAGCGCGCATATGTGCACCTACCTCCGCCCATAGTGCAAGAAGCACACACTGGCCTTCGTGATCACACGCCCCGTCTTCGTGAGGTTCGCCGAAGTCGCCCGCGACGATAGGACCATCGACGGCACTTACGATCTGAGCTATCGTAATGTCTTCAGGGCTTCTAGCTAGGACGTAACCGCCTCCAACTCCACGCTTAGATCTGACAACCCCGGCACCTTTGAGAGCGAGGAGGATCTGCTCAAGGTAGGGCTGAGGTAGTCCGGTTCTCTTTGCTAGATCCGCTACTGATGTAGGGCCAGCGCCTGAGCCATGAAGAGCTAACGAAAGAAGTGCTCTAGATGCATAGTCGCCGCGCGTCGAAACTCTCACAACTATATCGTAGTTATCTGCGCTCAGTTATAAGTGACAGTTAGGGTTGCTAATCTTGCTGGCGCTTGTTAGCCTATAAAATGGTGTACTTGGCGATTTGGGAGTTGGGCTTGGTTGGACAAAGGATATGCGTTGCCAGATGACTTTATAGTTCCCGACTACCAAGGTAGATGTGTTACGAACATCGTTCCTTCTATCTATTTTACTTTAGCTAAGAGTTCAAGTTCGCCAGCGACGTCCGTTTTAAAGCTAGAGGAAGCGATGAAGCGAGAAGGCGCCGAAGGAAAGGGCTTTTACTCTGTGTTACCTAGTGAGGTCGACGGAGTTGACTCTGTTGTTTTGTTGGTTCTAGATGGACTCGGCTTTCGTCAGTTGCAGCAAAGGCTAGAGCGTCTTCCTAATCTTGCCTCCATGACACAAGGGATGGTACATTCAGTCGCTCCCACAACGACAGCGTGCGCATTAACCTCCCTAACAACGGGACTCCCTCCTTCAAAACATGGACTTGTCGGCTACCGCATGAGGATCGGATCTGCTGCGATCATGAACACTTTGAAGTGGGCTACTGATCGCGACTGCTCAGTAAAGGTTCCAGAGCCCAAGGTTCTTCAACCTCATGAGCCATTTTTTGGGCTTCGTCCTATGGTCGTTACAAAGGCCATCTTCGATAATACGGGCTTTACCAAAGCTCATCTTCGAAACGTGCGAACTAGGTATTGGCGTACATTGTCGGGTATATCCTCGGCAGTAACCGACCTACAGAGGGACAAAGAACGCTTTATATACCTCTACTACGAAGGTCTAGACACTACTGCACATGAGTTTGGGCTAGGAGCTCACTACGACCTTGAGCTAGAGTTTATCGACTATCTTGTAGGAAACCTGAAAAGGACTCTAAGTCGTAATTCGGCATTGGTTATCACTGCCGACCATGGCCAAGTTGAAGTCTTGGATCCACCTGTGCATCTACAGTCAGATATTTTATCGAAGGTTCTCTACCAGAGCGGAGAGGGCCGCTTTCGATGGCTGCATCTAAAAGTTGGGATGACCGACGAAGTCGCTAACCTATGCGAGAAGTACTATGGAGACCAGTGTAAAGTTTTGACGCGAGAAGAGCTTCTTGACATGCATGTACTTGGTCCGACGATGCAACCGGAGGTGGCGTTGCGCCTTGGCGATGTCGCATTGGTCGCAACTCAAAAGGTTGCTTTCTATGACCCTTTTGATACAGGACCCTTTGAACTAGTGTCCAGACATGGGGCACTCACTGCAGATGAGATCGAGGTTCCTCTTTTGAGTTACGTTACCTAATGATCTAAGAGGGCGAACTCCTTACGACGATGTGTGAAAATGCTTTGGAATACGATCTGTTTTGCCAAAGATAGTCTGTCTTTGGAGATAGGAGCGTCGTGTTATGAACGCTGGAGTACTACTTTGAACGTAGCATCAGGATCGAAGTTCGAGTTATTGCCGATATCTGTCTTCAATCTCCGTTATAGATCCTCTTAAATGATTGGGAACAGGCTCACTTCGAGTTCTTGTCGCTCGATCAAGTGCTTCTTTGAGGTACTGCTTTACCTGCGTTGACTTAGGTGAGCTACTCAAATACATTACGCAGTGTGTAAGGTGGTACCTACCCTCAGGCATTCCAACTTTTTCAATGAGTGAGTATGTAGCATTCGCGACAGCCAATGCCTGATTGTTGATTGGCCCTATGTCTTCGCTGGCAAACACTGCCAGACGTCGGGCTATAAATCTCGGGTCCTCGTTTTCAATTAGCAGGCGTGCAAGATAGTAGAGCGAGGACTCCAAGTCTGACGCGCGCATACTTTTTATAAGAGCCGACGTCAGCTCGTAGTGAGAGGACTTACTTCGTCCGCCTCCTAAGACGACGATCTCTGTGTCGATGTCACTCTCGTCCAACTGGGCCGGTTCATCGGCGGTAAGATCTTCCCTTTTCCTGCGAGCAGAAGCTGCCTCTTCCACTGCACCGATCGCTGCGCGAGCATCTCCGCCACAGAGTTTAATCACCTTGTCTACAAAGGTGTCAGATAGGTTGACGTGCTCGAAGTCAGACGCTCTTTTGATGAGTTTATAAAGCTCATCATCTTTGAGCGGGGTAAGTTCGATGCAGCGAAGACGAGAAAGAAGAGCGGGAGTCAAAGAGACGTATGGGTTCTCTGTGGAAGCACCAATAAAGCTGATTGTACCTTCTTCAAGAGGTGCAAGTAATGCGTCTTGCTGTACTTTTGTGAATCGGTGTATCTCGTCTACGAAGCATAAAGGAGGCCTATATCCTTGCCTAACCATAGTTTTTGCCTTTAGGTGAAGCTCTTTGATATCTTTTGTAGATGCCGTTGTGGCGCTGAATTCCACCACGTCCTCCTCCCTTTGTCTGGCAATAAGGCGGGCTAGAGTCGTCTTTCCCACTCCGGGAGGTCCGTATAAAACAATATGGAAGGCGCGATTGTCATAGAGTGCTACATTGAGCGATGCGTGTTGTTTGAGGAGTCTTTCAAGTCCGAAGAACTCAGATAAGCGTTGCGGACGGGCCCTTTGGGCTAGTGGCGGCACCGACAGGTCGCTCTCACTATCAAAAAGTCCTGTCACAGCTGGGACCAGCCTCGTGTACATCTATGGCGCGTGACATTACATCTTCTAGCATAGTGTGGTGGCTGGTAGATCTCCTGATTAATGTGAGTCGTCACCTCTGAATCTATCGTCGATCCCTTGAGCAAGGAGTCTAGACCTACGGAGTTCGCTACGGTTGAATTTGTCTTTCGAATTAGGTAAACAAGAACAGATCTGTATATCGAGCTCAGGTCTTAAAGTTTAGTTGAAGGCGTCATAGTGACATCAACGTGGTATGTGTTTGGCTTGCGCTCGATAACGCATCTATATGGCGAAGTTGGTCTTGCGGTTCCTCATGAAGCTACCCTGTGCTGACGATTTAGTGTGAAATATGATAAAGTAGTTGCGTCTACCGTTGAGTTGTCTCGCCCAGTTTCTCCTTCACGTGAAGAATGAGGCCGATGTATTAGGTAACTGGATCAACGAGTACTGATCGATGCTGCGTCGGAAGGATTTTGAAGGTGGCAACGCTCTTGAGAGTAACCGGAGTCGTTCAAGGGGTTGGGTTTCGCCCATTTGTATGTCGAAATGCACAGGAGTTGGGTCTAAATGGATGGGTCAGAAATGATGGTTCAGGAGTGGAGATCTTCTTAGATGGAACCTTAGCGACTGAGTCGATACAGAGGGCGTTGCTCTCCAACCCACCACCTAACTCGCGCATCGACCAGGTTGTGACAACAAACGCTGTAGATGAGGGCGTATTGGGTTTTTTTATCGTTGACTCGACACAAATTGGGGCCAAAACAGCGGAGATTCCCATAGACCTAAAACTCTGTGACTCGTGCCTTTCGGAGCTCTTTGCTGACGGTGATCGCAGGTATCTATATCCTTATATTAACTGTACAAACTGTGGCCCCCGCTTTTCTGTAGTTGAAGGTCTCCCTTACGATCGACAAAACACAACTATGCGCAGTTGGGCTCTTTGTGAAAAATGCACCAGGGAGTATACTGATACATCGGATAGGCGTTTCCATGCGGAACCAATAGCTTGCCCGAGCTGTGGGCCAAAGTTTGTCCTTTACGAACGTGATGATCAGGTATTTTCAGAGATTGCTCAAGGTACTGATGCGTTAGAAAACTCTGCAAGGAAGCTCCGAGATGGGCAGATCGTTGCGATAAAAGGCATAGGTGGATATCTCTTAGCCTGTGATGCTCTGAGTCCGTCTGTGGTCGAGACCCTTAGGAGTAGGAAGTTTCGTAAGGAAAAGCCCTTTGCTCTGATGGCTAGAGACCTAGTTACTCTCGAAGATTTCGTATATATTGCGGATGACGAGAGACACTTGCTTCAATCTGCTGCAGCTCCAGTCGTCTTGTTGCGTGCTAAGAACTCTCTTCGTTACGTTGCTCCAGACAGTAGGAGACTAGGAGTCATGCTGCCATATGCGCCGATCCATCATCTGCTGTTCCACTTCGGAGCACCGAAGCTTTTGGTAATGACAAGTGGGAATAGATCCTCCGAACCTATGGTATACACTGACGACGTGGCCCTTGATGCCTTCATAGATATCGCGGACGCAGTTTTAGTAGGTCAACGTCCAATCGCACGGCGCCTTGACGACTCCGTTGTCGCAGTCGATGAACGCGGACGCTCTGTGTTTTTTCGAAGATCTCGAGGTTATACTCCATCTAAAGTCGCACAGTTGCCTAAAGTAGATGTTCCGGTGATAGCTTGTGGAGCTGACATTAAGTCTACAGTGGGACTCCTGGTTCAAGGAAGTTTAGTTGTTACTGGTTACCTCGGAGATCTCTCTTACCTTTCCGTTCAAAACGAACACCGACGTAGCGTAGCGGATCTCATCGATCTCTTTGAACTTGAACCGACCTCCCTGGTAGTGGCTACGGATATGCACCCCGACTATCGGTCGCATCATCTTGGGGTTGAGTACTTGAAGAGTTACGGGGCAAGGTGTTTGGTTGAAGTCCAACACCATCAGGCGCACATCGCTTCAGTCCTCGCTGAAAATGGAGTCTTGGACATTAACGTCTTAGGCGTGGCCCTAGATGGAACCGGATATGGCGATGACGGAGCTATATGGGGTGGAGAGTTTTTCGTTGGTAGTTTGAGCGACGAGCTAGTGCGGGTGGCTCATCTTGAGTACTCGACTTTAGTGGGCGGTGACGCCGCTGCGAGATTTCCGTTGCAATGCCTCTCTGGTTATGTAGATGAAGATGCGTGGCGACACTTTGTCGATGCTCATGAGATCTCGGAGTGCGTGAAGATGGTTGAGATCGCTAAAAGAAGTTCAACCCATCCCACTACATCGACCGGACGACTCTTTGACGCAGCTGCAGCTATATGCGGATACTTTCGGTCGATTACCTATGAAGGACAAGCCGCGATTTGGCTAGAAAGTCTTGCTGTTTCGGCCTTAGAGAATGGGTACCTACCACGAAGAAGCGCCTTGTTGAGGTATGAAGGACGTGAGATAATGTACAAGGAGTACCTTGAGAACCTTTGTTACGAAGTCTCAAAAGGGCTCGCTTGTACTCAAGCGGCTTTAGACTTTCACTTCTCCTTTGCATGTGCACTGGTAGATGCGATCAACGAACTAATGGCTACCTACGATGCCAAGGCCCTCTGCTTCTCGGGTGGAGTGTTTCAGAACCTTTTACTGCGAAGACTTATTGACGAGCGTCTGCCCTTTGATGCTCTTTATAACACTAAACTTAGTTGTAACGACGAAAATATCGCTGCTGGACAAGCCGCTATTGCGTTGTTAAAGTACAACCGATAAGACTCTCACTTCGTATCCAAAGAACCTTCTAGGCTACCGACCCCGAGTTCGTCCTGTAAGACACCCATGCCCTTGAAGAGATCTAAGGTCTCCAGAGCCGTTTTTTCTTCGAGTTTTGTAAGAGCAAAACCTACGTGAACTAGTACGTACTCTCCAACTTTTACCTCAGGCAGGGATGAAAAACAGACCTGCCGAGTCACTCCAGCGAAGTCCACCTTGCCCATGAGGACAACGCCGGAGGGATCTAACTCCTTAATAAGACCAGGAACTCCAAGACACATCTCTATCTCATACCTCCACTTTCCAAATAACGACTCTGTTGTTTCCGGTGTCTGCAACTGCGAGGAGATCGCCGACCATGTCTACGCTATAGGGCCAGCACAAGGTCTCTGGCGTAATACTTTTCCAAAGGTTCTCACCGTTTTGTTCGAAGTCCTTTTGACCTAAAACGTAGTCAGCGGCGGCACCGTAACCCGATGGTAAGGCTTTATATATCAGGACTCTATTGTTAGCGGTATCGGCGACGGCTAGTCGTCCCTGATCTACGCTGAGTCCGTATGGAAATCTGAGGCGCGTAGGCCCTTGGGGGCCGTAAGGCCACTCTGAGTTTTCGAAGGGCCCATTTTGACCGACTATTACGCGAGCAGGTTCATTCAATTCGGCGTGACTAAATCCCAAGACTCGATGGTTTCCAGCGTCAGCAACGAACACCATATCTCTGTCTCCATCTATAGAGTGAGGCCACCGAAAAGTATCTCCGGCCAATCCACCTCGATTCTCTTCACGTTGGAAGACATCATTTTGACCTATGACCGTTTCTGCTGGTTCGAACGTAGGTATAGGAGATTTGGGCCATACGAGGACACGTCGATTTCCTGTGTCAGCCACGTAAAAAGTGTCACCTAGGAGTGCGAACCCAAAAGGCCAGTAGAGGGATGATCCAGATGGAGTGTCGTATCCCTGGTTGGCATCTACACTCTCTAGATCTTTTTGTCCGATAACCCATGCCGCTTCTCGTGACACTCTACCTTCAGAACTGTACTCAAAGGCCGTTACTCTGTGGTGCCACGAGTCCGCAACTACAAGGTATTGATCGATGATACTAGCTTGAGTAGGCATGAACAGCCCGGACTCAAAGTTTGGAGAGGAGTGGTGTTCGGAGTCGAAGTCCTTTTGACCTATGACTATGTCTGCTTCTAAGTGATTAGAGTCTAAAAAGCTCTTGAAGATAAGTACTCTGTGATTCCCTGTGTCACAGACTATGAGGTCGTCTCCATGAATAGTAACACCCCTCGGGCCGTACAAGTTTGATCGCGAGGCTTTTGCTGGTGGTAGGCGGAGACCCCCGGGAGAGTCACCTCCGAAGACCTTGATAGGTCTCATCATCTTTCCCTTACCATAACGGATCCAGACCTTACTAGTACAGGCACTCTTTCTAAGTCGACACCGGGAATACTTAGACCTTCACCACTTACAGCATCGAAACGGAACCCATGCCATCGACACGTAATTACCTGATCACATACCTCTGCCGTGCCAAGTGGCAGGCCCTGGTGAGCACAGCTGTCTTTGAAGCAGGAGACCTCGTCTCCGAGCTTTATGAGGAGTAGTCTCTGTGAGCCAAGGGTTATAGGAGTTGGCTTGGACTCGGGTAGGTCCGCTAGTTGGGCAACCTCTTGGAACCTGCCAAGGACAATTGGAGTACCCTCTGTAGCGTCTGAGACGACTTGCTCTTCAAAAACTACTTTTAGGTCTGAATGTATCTGGTCGTGGACGACCTGAGCTATCTCTTTTTGTATCTCGACTCCACCACATCCAGATAGTGAGCCCGTGGTCTGGAGCGTCAAGGTGTCCTCATCAAGTGCCAGAATCTCAACGTCTCCTCCTTGGAGCCGAAGTTGTGGACGTATGTACTCCAAGAGAGTAACGATTTTTTGCGCTTGTGTTGGCTGCAGTAGTCCGCAGATCGAAAGACCTGTAGCGACGAATGGATCCTGCAAGAGCGCCTCCCTTAGAGCCTCTCCTTGTGGAGTGTCCCGAAGACGTACGACTACTTGGC
The DNA here is from genome assembly GCA_021784785.1 of Actinomycetes bacterium. GTDB lineage: Bacteria > Actinomycetota > Acidimicrobiia > Acidimicrobiales > Acidimicrobiaceae > Ferrithrix. The sequence continues at coordinate 16,100 of JAJYHJ010000026.1, forward strand.
GAAGGACTTTTGTATAGAATCCTTCTAGTGCCTCTTTCGCCTCTAACGCGAGCTTCCTCGAGTCGTCGTCTAAAGCGTCGAGAGCTCGAACGCTTTGATCTAAGCTCGCTAGTTCTTCTTCAAGGTCTTCCCATGAACCTTTGAAACCTATGTCTTGCATTAAAGTCTCCCAGTGATCTCGTATCTTTGTAGGATTTGACGAAGCTGCACTTCAAAGGCTTTCAGAAGTGCTTTCCATGCGATGTCTTTGACGAAATCTTCTACAATTTTCGTCCCTTGGTCGACGCTTACCGTAACGGATCCGAGATATCCACAGATAGCTAGAGTGCCGGCTGCGTCGGTGAGATCTAACTCTTGTGTCAATACCTTTAGGTACTGTTCTCTGAACAAGAGTTCCTTAGGGTCACCTTCGGTCAAAACAGCGTTGAGTGTTCCAGTGCCAAAACGCTCTTCAACGGTCTCAAGGTATCTACTTGCCGCGGCTCTAAATACCTCATCCATCAGTATCTGTTCGTATCGCTCCATCTGCCACCTCCCTCATGGTGTGCCTTTCTATCTCATCCAAGAGATCTCTAACAGCCTTGACATCGTCGTAGCTTTGAAACTCTTCGAAGACTCTCCGTGCTTCATGGAGTCTTGACCTAGCCTCTTTGAAGTCACCAAGGTGAGAAAGAGCGTTGCCCCAGTTGAACATTACGTGGGCGTATCCCATAGGATTGTGACCGATGTCAATACTTTTCACCAGTTCAGAGTAGATAGAGACCGCTTCAATGAGATTCTCTACTACGTGCGAAGATGGGGCATAGACGAGTGCATTGGCTAGATTCAACTGAGTGGTAAGCCACTGAGGAGGGTAGCTATCCTTTTGAAATATCTTGGAGGCCTCTCTCAAACTAGAGATCGCGACAGCGTATCTAAGCGTGTCTGAAGCCCCTGACATAGGCATCGCTAAGAAGCAGACGGCAAGATCTATCTGTATGGATCCGAAGATTTCAGGTTCTGTCTCTTTGGAGAAGTACTTGGTAGCGCATTGGTATGAGCGTACCGCTTCTTGGATATAACCTGGATTTGTTGCCCCAAGTTCGTGGAACACAGATGCTAACTCTAGATATATAGATCCTACGTCTTGCGACAGATCGGTCTTTTCTAATACACTAAGAGCCTCACGATATCCAGCTACCGCGTCTTTTGGCGTGAGTTTTAGGTCCCGATGGTAAGTGAGGACGGTTCTTTGGATGAGAGCTGAGAGGGGAGTCAGTGGTTCAGTTATCAGTTCGTTCAATTCATTCAGAACATCAAGTCTTAGAGCTAGGTCGTTGCTCTCACTGGAGAGCGCTAGGAGCGAAAAGCCGCACAAAGCCCTAAGCGCCGGTACCTGTTCTCGTTTCATAGCTTCAAATATTTGTGGACTTAGAGTGTCTGTTTTCCCCAGCGTGAAACTTGCAAGCTCGCTAAGTATTAGGAGTTCTTGCTGGTATGTCTGTCCAGTATCTAAAGGACTCTCGCCCGTCAGCACGCTAAGATCGTACTTCACCCATGGCTCGGACTCGAGATTCCTTAGCTCCTGAATAGCTTCGTCAACCTGTCCTTTTGCGATTAAGCCGATGAACCTAGGGTTACAGTTGCTAGGCGGTTTGACCCCTTTTTGTAAAGCTAGGGCGGTCTCTTCTCCTAGCTCTTTTGGAAATACTAAGAGGCTTAGTGGAAGGGGACCGACTCCTAGGTGATCTAACGCTAGGTCCGTATTTATAGGTAGAACATCGATAGTGCTATCTATCATGGATATCTCAACCTCTTTCTGCCCGTATAACTTCACCTGTTTGCCGTTCGGAGAATGCATCTCGATGCGACTTCCGCGTATCTTTGGTTGGTGTGGGTGGAAATCTTTTTGACAACCACTTCGTCTTCGTAAAATACGTGTGCGTAAAGTGTCCAAAGGCCTCTCTCTTGGATGTCGGACGTTTCAAGCGCGATCGCCAGCGACCCAGGCATCTGCTTTTCCTACAGGAACCAAAAGGGTTTGGACTTCGCGATCGAAGACGCCTTGTAGGAGAATCTCTTCGCCTAAGTTGTCGAAGAGATCTGTTACGTCTACACCCCGTGTGCCGTCGGGCGAAAGTATCTTGGTGGGTCTACCAGCGCCCTTGTTGTCTAAAAAGTAGATCTCTATAACACCCTCGTTGAGACGGACCCCTACGGTCTCAGGTAGAGTGAACCTCACGTTCTTGCTAGCGATTCTTAGAACACCCATAGGAGAGATCACTATCTCTATCGGAACTCCAAGCCCAGTAGCAGAGACGACCAACGTCTTGAGCCTAGGTAGCGCCGCCCTAATCTCTTCAGATAGCTCGGCTCCAAGGGCTGTTGATGAGACCGAAACCAAAAACACCGTAACGTCTTTTGGATACTCATCTTCGCTGAGCAACCAACGTGCAAAGGCTAGAGAATGATCCCAGCGAAAGCTGTGACTCTGAAAGGTGGATGGATCTGGAAGTGTCTCAAGTTGGGCCCCCGGAACCTGATAGATGGTTCCGGGAGTGGAGCCGTCCAAGAAAGCGTCGACCAACACGACTTTCTTGGCGCCTCTCATCTTGAAAGCTACGTCCATGCCGGCCGTACCTCCATCGACTACGGTGACTCTATTCGCAAATCCTTCGTCAAAGAGTTGTCGAATGAGAATCGGACCCAGAGCATCATCTCCACGTAAGACGTTCCCACAGCCGATCACGACTGTTTGGGAGTCCGTTGTGGTCGTGTAGTCAAATGGGGACTCTTGCACCTCGTTATACGATTCCATTTACGACGAACCGTGACAACTCTTTCCCTGTCCGTTCGTCATACGCGTGAACTGTACATACCAAGCAAGAATCGAAGCTTCGAGCAACATGTCCTAGCTCCACAGGATCTTCAACATCTTTAATTGGAGACCCTACTAACGCTTGTTCGATTGGGCCGAGAGTACCGCCGGCATCTCTTGGTCCAATGTTCCAAGCGGTTGGCGTAACTACCTGGTAGTTAGCGATTTTGCCGTCTTGTATCACAATCCAGTCGCATAGAGAACCTCGTGCTGCTTCGGTACCACCAAACCCCTTCCCCTCGGGAAGCTCCTCGGGCTTGTTGTAGAAGCTTTCGTGAAGATTGATCTGTGCCAGCCACTCTTTGACCCATTTGAAGTACTTTGGTCCTTCATGCATTCTTGCGAGTTGGCGAACCATGACGGAGGGACCGATCTTGTTCAAGATGTCTAGGAACAGCGGATCGTTGTCCTGATGGGCTGCGGGGTTTGGACCTGCAGCTGCTATTCGCCTTGCAAGAGGACCGGCTTCCAAAGGGATGTTCCCCAGACCTTCAACCTCGTACCTAGGAGATTTCGCCCAGGAATACTTGTCCATCTTCCTGCCTTTTTCGGGATCGATAGGTACAGTCTCGCCTTCGAAGGGATGAAGCGCTCTACTTCCTTCGTAGAACGAGTGTGTGGTGTCCTCGCTGACTCTGGCCTGGTCGAACTCTGAGAATTGTCCGTTTGCATAGACTCCTGATCTACCAATTAGCGCGGCATTTCTCCCTTGGATCGTTGGGTTCTTGTATAGTTCGGGATCGAAATAAGTGCCCACAGCTAAGTAGTTGCCTACACCTTGACCGTAGGTGTCGAGCCCTACATCCATGCAGAATCGGATGAAGAACCCGCAGTCACTGTTGTAGTGACTTTCATTCTCGTCAACCCACGCAAGTATGTCCTCCCAAGTTTTGTTCTCCAGCCACCTATCGATAGAGCAGCCTAACCAGGTCTCCTCTAGCCACTCTCTTTTGAAGTACTCAAGGATTGCTAGTGATCTGGTGACATCGGCTAAGGTTGGCCCGCACATAACTCCGCCAGGAACCATAAAACTAGAGTGTGGCCACTGTCCGCCGAAGATTGCGTAGACCTCAACGGGTTTATTCGAAACTATCACACCTTTTTGATAGCTAGTGCCAACGTAGGGAGCGAATCGTCTTACAGCCTCTTCGTAAAGTGGTGACGAAGCGTATTTTTTGTTGGTGAGGTCGATAGCAAAAAGTGCGTAAAAGTATCGGGGAATGCTCTGCAATGTTTCGCAAGCCTGACCGATGTTACGCACCAGGGTCGCATTTGGAGGCATGGTAGTTCCCCATGCAGTATCTAGTGCGTAGGCCGCTTTGTATAGGTGGCTACCTCCGCAGATACCGCAGATTCTTGGCGTTACAATGAGACCGGCCTGAGGGTCTTTCCCCTTTAGGATGATCTCGAATCCTCGAAACATCGCGGCCTCAGTCCAAGCGGAGCTTACCACTCCGTCTTTTATCGTTACCCTTACGTCTAGATCGCCTTCAACTCGACCTAGTGGACTTACGTGCAAGTCAACTGTACTCATTACTGTTATCTTTCTCCTTGTGCCTTTTAAACGACGAACATGTCCTCTTTGGACCATTGAGGTGCAGCGACCCGTGCTGCGAGTGCGTGAGCCATGTAGGTGAGATGGTCACTTCCGTCTGGTACCTCTTTGGGCACAACTCCTGAGACTTTTTGAGTCTTAAATACGGTGCCAGGTGCGAGATCGAAGAAAGGAAACTCCGGTTCAGTGCAACCGGTGCATGGCATGCCAGCTCGAGTCTTTGAAGACTGACGGTTCCATAGGATGCGATTGCATGGTGAGTGGGTCATTGGACCTCTGCAACCAAACTCGTAGAACAGACAGCCTGTTCGAGTTCCCTCGCCAAAGGTCATCGTTGACTGCTTGTACTCAAAAAACTGTACGCGCGTGCAACCAGTTTGCGTAAAGCTTTTGAAGAAGGTCTGGGGGCGATGGAGCTCATCAAGTGCTAAATCTCCAGCTCGTCCAGAGGCCAAGGCAACGATTATCTGTGTAATCCAGTCAGGGTGTGCGGGACAACCCGGAATATTGATTACCGGTAGTCCCATCTTGGATCTGAAGTTGTTACCCAAAAAGCCACCCTTGGCCCTTTTGTGAAACTGAAGCCCTGTTGACGCTGTGGGATTGGGTTCCGTTGCAGGTATGCCGCCCCAGCAAGCGCAGTCTCCAATGGCGACTACAACGCCAGCTTGTGCAGCAAGGTCGTTTACCCAATCTTTCATAGGTCTATCTGCAAATACGTCGAAACGACCAGAGCCGTTCGGACCTTCCATGACAGTCCCTTCAAAAACGAAGATGTCGAGTGGTGTGTCACCTTTCGCGCAGTCCCAGAATATCTTCTGCGCATTTGCTCCAAGCTCTACCCCAAGCGATGGATGCCAAAGGAGATCCATCCCAAAGTCGACGATTAGATCTACCACACTTGGCTCTTCAGCGTTCAAGAAAGACATAGTGTTGCCAGAACACGCTCCCCCTTGAAGCCATAGAACAGATGCCATCTGTTCTCTCCTTTCAACTCTAAAAGTACTTATATGTTGTAATTTCGTGTTCTCTTTGCTTTAGGGCTTAGCCGTTGCAAGGAGATCGAGTCGTTTGGACCTGTTGCTTACCGTTTGCCAAAAGTCACGACTCAGTGATCGATATCTCATCCCCCCTCGATCTTTGTGCCACCTCCCTTATCGCCTGGGCGAGCTCTGGAACTCCCTCTTTGGTGCGGGCGGAAACTTTTATGGTTCTTGTTTTGGGAGCTACTTGGTCCAGGAAGTTTTGAGCTTTACGCTCTGAAAACTCAACTACCTCCGCAAGGTCCACTTTGGAAATGACGGTGATATCGCAAGATCTAAACAGATCAGGGTACTTCGCGGGCTTGTCTTCTCCCTCTGTTGTAGATAAAAGTGAGATCCTTACCGACTCGCCGAGATCGAAATCGACTGGACATACCAAGTTGCCAACGTTTTCGATAAAGAGATACTTTGGAGTTAGCTCAAGAAGTTCGGGTAGATATGGCACAAGCATCCGAGGTTCTAAGTGGCAGATTCCTTTTGTAACTATCTGTTCTACCCAGTCGACATGTGGCGCAAGGCGCTTTGCGTCATGATCGGTCGCGCAGTCTCCAACTAAAACGGCGACTGTGTCCCCACATGAACGAAGTTCATTCGAAAGAGCTGATATCATCTCAGTCTTTCCGCTTCCAGGTGAGGACATAACGTTTACGACTAAGGTTCCTGCGCTTGCCAAGGTCTCTCTAAGTCGCAACGCTTCCGAGTTTGCCTTATTTAGTATGTGATCTTCAAGTTCGATTAGTTGTTTCATTGAACTCCGCTGCTCTCTAGCTCAAGGGAGATTACGTCGAACTCCTTGCCACTTACTAGTTCGCAAGGGCCGCCGCAAACTTTACAACGATAGAAGTATTCGGTGCTGTAGGAGCTTTGTCTCTTGCAGTCCATGCAGCGCACCACGGCGTCTTTGCTGGTGAACATGAGACGACAACTCTCTAGTTCGGTTTCTAAGGTGGCAAAGGAGAACGCAAACTCTAAAGACTCTAGATCTACCTGTGCTAGGTCGCCGATTCTAAGTGTTATGGATGTGACTCTTTGATCTTTTAGCCCCTTGTCTTTTAGTGCGTCCATCACTGTGTTTACTACGGCTCTTGCCAATGAGGCTTCATGCATCTACTGCTCGACGTTGTTTCTGCCCAAAGAACGTAAAAGTTCGATAGCAAAGTCAAGTCCACGTTGCACGTCTGGATCTCTTATACTTCGAATTAGTGAACCCAGTCCTTTGGTCTGCGTCTTTAGGGTCTTTGTTTTTTGATGAGCCTGGGCCAAAGACTTAGTCAAGACGCTTACGCCAGATATGAAGTGCTCTTCGAGTAGCTGATTTCTAAGGAGCGCCCCTAAGGCAGCACTTTTGTCGCCTAGACTGCGAAAGAGCTCGAAGAGCTCTTCGAGCGTGATGGAGTAACTTTTACCGGTCTCTGCGGTTGCACTTCGTAACTCACCGACACCCTCGGAGAGCGACGACACGATCACGTCGCCTCGTTTTAGAAATTCATTTAAAGAGACTGTTAGAACATAAAGTGCTTCTAGGTTCTCCACTATTCCTAGTGCGTACTCCGCCGTTGCAGGGTCGCTAAGTTTATCCACCAGACGTTCGATATCATCGGGACGTACGTTTGAGTCTGCGTATGTCGCCACAACTCCCCCCTTAACCTCTTTGGTTTATCTGCCTCCAACAATGGTTTTGGTGGCTTGACTACACATAACAATATCGATTCAGATCAAAGCCGTTTGGGTTTCGATGTCCACATTACGTAAGAGTAAGTCGAACTACGAATCGTATTCAAGTGCAGTCATCCGATATCCGAATGATCGATACAGTTCCTGAACTCTCAAGCAGAGAAACAAGAGTGACGGTAGTGCTTCAGCTGAGGCGATCTAAGGTCTCAGAGGGCGACTCTCCGAAACGGTCCTTATACGCTTTTGCGAACCGTCCGTAGTGGTTTACTCCCCACTTGCGAGCGATTGAGCCAATCTTTACTGCTCTATCGGGACTTGAGAGGATCTCAAGTTGTATGCGATCTAGCCTGAGGTCTCGTAGGTACGTCATGGGCGAAGAGTGGAGTTCGTCTCGAAAGGCTTTTTGGATGCTTCGCTGACTTATACCGATATCGTTGGCGATCTCTTCTAGCGTTATCTCTTCACAAAGATTCTCTTGCATGTATTTGATAGCTAGCCTCAGAGTACGGCTACTTCTCTCAATGCCGACAGGTTGGAGGTAGGTGGAGTAGTTAGAGTCCTGAAGTAGAAGCAAGGTTGCGGCTAGATACTCCTCAAGGGCATCGATGCGTAGTGGATTATGACTGAGACTGTCTTGAGAGTAAAGCTCCTCATGAAGTAGTTGAACGGCCGTATGCCATCTCCAAGAACATGCCTTTGAAAGATCGAAAGAGCACTCAAAATGTACAGAGTCCTTGAGCGTTCGACCAAGTACCTTTGAGACTTGATGCTCGACAAGCTTTGGTGAGAATCGTAAAAAGAGATGCGGCGAGTCCGACTCAAGTTTGAGATTGAAAAGCGTCTTGGGGTTTGCGATGAAAGCTCCGATGGTGGAGGTCTTATGTTCGCAACTGCCCTGTTGGAACCTTCCCGAACCGCTGGTAGGCATGAAGAGGTAGTAGCTATCGGCACTCAAGTTGCGCAACTCGACTCGAACTCTATAGTCGAAGTATCCAAAACTTATCTCTTTTAGGGTAGCTGCATGGTAGGTGAGACAGAAGTTGGCAGCGTCTTGTCCGCCAACTACGATACTGTGTTCTCCAAAGAGCTGGCTCATTACCTGAGCAGCTTCGTGGATGACGCGAGTCTTTTTGACTTCAAAACGTTCCAACGCTGGTGGAATACCCCGGCTACGCCCTCGGGCTGGAACGGGATTTTCAGTACGGGTCGTATCTATCATTCGGACACGGGTGATCGCCATGTCCGTAATAGTACCAATATTTCGTATGTCGGATTAATCTCTTTAGATATCATTCAGATATGGGATTAGCTTTACGTAATTAGGCTATCCATACCCTTGCGTTACCTGTGTGGTTTGCTATTGTGACCTTGGACGAAGTGACCGTATTTTACACTTCGAAGAGGGGTCCAAATGCGCTTTGTTGATGAGTACCGCAGCCCAGATCTGATTTTGGAGCTGAGCAGTCAGATTAAAAGGGCGGTAAAAGATAGGAGCTATAGGCTCATGGAGATATGTGGTGGCCATACCCACAGCATCTATAGATTTGGCATCCATGAGCTACTCCCTGAGAATATAGAACTCATACACGGTCCTGGATGCCCAGTTTGCGTTTTGCCTTTGGGCAAGGTGGACGAAGCGTTAGATTTGGTACAGACGAACGACGTCATATTTACCGCTTTTGGAGACGTCATGCGGGTTCCTGGCTCGAAACAGAGCCCATTTGAGGTAAAAGCACGAGGCGCTGATATTCGAATGGTGTATTCACCGACCGATGCGCTTAAGATCGCTATTGACAACCCTGACAAAGAGGTCGTGTTCTTTGCCATCGGTTTTGAGACAACAGCTCCATCTACGGCTCTTACCATCAAACATGCAAGTGCTCTGGGAGTCTCGAACTTCTCGGTGTTTTGTAATCACGTGACTGTAGGACCGCCTCTTCGTTCAATTATGGAGAACGAGTGTTTTGATATCGACGGGTTTATAGGTCCAGGACACGTTTCAACGGTTATAGGTCTCGGACCTTATGACTTTGTAGCGGACGAGTTCTCTCGTCCAATCGTAGTATCTGGTTTTGAACCTACAGATATTTTAGAGTCGATTTTGTGGCTAGTACGCCTCATAGATGACGGTAAGGCGCTGGTTGAGAATCAATACGTGAGGGCCGTGAGACAAGAAGGTAACCTTGCAGCTTTAGCCGCTATGGAAGAGGTCTTTGAAGAGCGTCCGAGCTTCGAATGGAGAGGGCTCGGCTATATCGATTCTTCGGCGCTTAAGATCAGAGACGCTTACAGTAGTTACGACGCCGAACTACGCTTTAACGTCAAAAGCATATCTTCACCTGAACCCGAGGGAGCAATCTGTGGAGAGGTTCTTATAGGCATGAAGAAACCTGAAGACTGCCCCTTGCTCGGCGCAGCCTGTACTCCAGAGTACCCAGTTGGTGCGCTGATGGTCTCGTCAGAAGGGGCTTGCAGTGCCTACTACACCTATGTACACAGACTTTCGGCGAACTCAAGAACTGGAGCGAATTAAGTGGATACTTGGTTCTCTGATAAAGAGATATTGATGGCTCACGGTGCTGGCGGTAAGGCTTCAAGGAAGCTAATGGATGGCTTGATATCTCCGATTCTTTCAAGTCATGGAAGTCCTCCTACGTTGGAGGACTCCTTTAATATTACAAACTCGGAGATCTTCATAACGACGGACTCATTTGTGGTTAATCCGAGCGTGTTCCCAGGTGGTACCTTGGGAGAACTCGCGGTTAATGGAACGCTGAACGACCTGTCCGTATCTGGTGCGCGACCTGAGGTGTTGACGCTGGCACTGATTATAGAGGCCGGGACCGAGTCCAAGGAGCTTCAGCTTCAACTTGAAAAGATCGCGTCTGCATCCGAGAGCGCTGGCGTTAGGGTAGTTGCTGGGGACACGAAGGTCGTTGAACATGGATCTGGAGACGGTGTCTTTGTGACGACTACGGGCATTGGAACAAGGCATCCAAAGGCTTTACTGTCGTCTCATCGTGTGAGGCCTGGAGATAAGGTACTGGTATCTGGCACCCTCGGAGACCATGGAGTTACGATTCTTATGGCTCGGGGGGATCTAGACTTTTCCTCAGAGTACCTGTCTTCCGATACAGCTAATCTCTGGCCGTTGGTAGATGTCCTTGTGAGCGAGTTTGGAGATGGGGTGCGATGGATGCGAGACCCCACTCGAGGCGGACTCGCAAGCACTCTTAATGAGCTCGCGTTTGACGTAAAAGCCGAGATAGGGATCGATGAAGCAGCAGTACCGGTGTCCGACGCTGTTCGAGGGGCTTGTGAGATCTTAGGCCTTGATCCTTTTCACATTGCCAATGAAGGTAAGTTGGTTGCTGTGTTGGACCCTAAGATTGCACAAGACGCGTTGAGCCTCGTTAGAGAACATCGACTGGGTGAAAGAGCGGCTCTTATAGGCGAGATTAAAGAGTCACCTCTTCCTGTCGTTGTATGCAGAACTCAATTTGGTGCGCATCGAACCTTAGATATGCTGACCGGAGACCCTCTTCCAAGGATCTGCTAAGTGGCGACTGATTAGCAGTGCCGATGGTCTAGTGGGGTTTTGGGGTTTTGGCAACGTTTAGCTGATAGCCCCTTTCGTCGCGCTTATCTGGTCATCCTATACTTGTCCGAAGTAGTTCTATCTCTGTCAGGTTATGAAGTGCCATATAGTGCTACCTTCCGATAGGATAGTGTCGCGAACTTTAAGATTTGAGTTGTGGAGAGGATCTATATGACTGAGCAGGAAAATGGTGCTCCAGAGGTTGTCGTGCCCGAGACGGCCGAGGGCTCTGAGGAGCGCGAACGTGATACCGTGACCTCTCCTTCGAAGGTCTTGCGTATTGGCTCGATGATCAAGACGCTTTTGGATGAGGTGAAGGCCTCCAACTTAGATGAAGCCTCTAGGGCACGGCTAAAGGAGATCTATGATACCTCGATCTCTCAACTATCTGAAGTGATGTCCGATGATCTGGTTGACGAGCTCAAAACCTTCTCGCTACCTTTTGGTCCCAATGAAGTACCCTCTGAGGCAGAGCTAAGGATAGCCCAAGCTCAACTGGTCGGATGGCTCGAGGGCCTATTCCATGGTATACAAGCTACGTTGTTTGCCCAGCAGATGGCGGCGAGAGGTCAGCTTGAAGATATGAGATCACGGGGACTTCCCCAAAGTAAAGTTGAAGGTACCATCGGAGGTGGGAACTACCTGTGAGTAGCGAAGTAAGTTCAGATCTTAGGACTATCTCGTTGGGCTGTGATCACGCTGGCTTTCCTTTGAAGGTAGTGGTGAAGGAACATCTAGCGAGCAAGGGGTATAAAGTTTTAGACTTTGGTACATTCACTACCGATTCAACCGACTATCCACTGTACTGTGCGCCAGCAGCTGAGGCGGTTTCTACGGGTACCGCCGATCTTGCTATCGTCTTTGGAGGTTCGGGACAAGGTGAGCAGATCGTTGCAAACAAGGTTCCGGGAGTTCGTGCGGCACTCTGTTTTAATGAACTGAGTGCTAGGCTCGCTAGACAGCATAACAACGCAAATGTACTCTCTCTTGGAGCCCGTCTACTCGGTGTCGAGCTGGCTCTATCGATAGTAGATAGCTTTTTGGAGGCTAACTATGAAGGAGGTAGGCACCAAAGAAGGATTGACCAGATAACCGCGCTGGAAAACGGCGAGCGACTCTCACCACCCGTTGCTTAGGTTAGATAGGCAACCTAAATGCAATTGCATGACGACTTCTCTCGGCAGGGCTACATCGGAACTGTTAGTGCGCTATTTGAATGCATAAAAAACTCCGGTTACAGTGGAGAGCAGGCGTACATGCTCCTTAGCGCGGTCCCAATTGAAGGCCGCGTTAGTGGAGTCGTGGACATTCCTAATGCTTGTGCTACTGTTGCGATTCCCACGGTAATATTCAACAAACCAATCCTTCCGATCTAAATTTGGTTGCGTACTCCTCAAGTTGAAAATGCTGTGGCGGTGACCTTTCTGGTTGTGGCCACAGTGTCAGCCGAACCCGTGCGCTTTAGTTATAAGCCAATTAGCTCGGATCGTTATATGCTCGAACGGTGCTGATGCTCATTGGACTTACTAAGAAGCTAGGACTGAGTTAAACCCATCTATGGTGTTACGTGCTTTTACATGTACAGTGCAGTCAACGTACGTTTATCAAGACTCGGAACTTTCTGGCTATCTCAGCTCTAGGCATTAGCGGGTTCTGGCTATCGTGACCGAATAGTCAGAGTCGGGAGTCCAAGGTCGTAGATCCCAACTGCTAAAGCGTAAGTCCATCTCTAAATTCGCTATTGATAGGTCGTGATCGAAATCTTTCAAGGAATAACCTCGAGCTTGACTAAATCCCACGACGACTGGCGCATCGTTGCGAAGATGTTTAGCCACGTTAGAAAGAACTTGCGCTCCAGTGCCTACGGCTATGTAGGGCATTACGTTCCCAGCAAGTATGCAAGCGTCGAATTTCTCCTTGAGACCAAAAGAGTCAAGGTCAAGGTCGTATAGGTCAGCTTGAATCCAAGTCGGACCCGGATAGTCTATCTTCGCTGCCTCAATTAAGATCGGATCGATGTCGACTCCAAAGACTCGATGGCCTCTTCGATGTAAGGCGCCAGCAATCCGTCCAGCTCCACATCCAGCGTCAAGTATTAGCGAATGAGGTGCAACTATGGCGTCAAGAAGCCTAGCTTCTCCTTCGATGTCGGTACCTTTTATTCGTAGATCTCGGAAGTGTTCAACAAATCGTTGTGAATGTCCTTCTTCATTCTCTGTAAACCATCGAGGTAGGGGATTGGGAGTCATGTTCGACACGTTTACTTCCGTTAGCTGTCTAGCTGTTTCTTGGCTGTAACGACATACCCTTCACCAACAACGTTTTCAAAGACTATTGACACGAAACCAGCTTCTGTGAGGTACTTACGCCAGGTCTCCACTGACACCGGTTTCTCTTGAACTCTCAAGGTGAATCTGACTACATTCTTTGCGATTCGCCACCAGCCCCCAGGTCCGAGTTTGGCGAGTTTTTGCACTTTCGAGTAGATGATCTTTCTGTCCTCACTGGTGGTGCCCCGCCCAAACATCATGTCACCTATGATGACTCTTCCACCTGGTTTTATCCATGTGTGAGCTTTCTTTAGCGCTTCTTGTTTTTGCTGATCTGAGAGGTGGTGAAGCACGTAGTTGCTGACAGCAAGATCGAGGGTCGAAGGTGTGATCTCTAGAGCTTCAAGTGATGAGCAGAGCGTCTCGATGTTTGTGACGCCTTCCTTGGCAGCTTTGTTCTCTAGGATCTGAAGCATTGTTGGTGCTATATCCACAGCGATGACCTTCTTCGCGTGTATCGCTAGAGGAAGGGCGAGCTGACCCGAGCCACATCCTAGATCGATTATCTGTTCATAAGGGGACTCGTTTGCTAGGTCTACGACCCTTTGTACAACCTTATCGAGTCCTGGATTTGGCGTGTCTTCCCAGCTTTGCGCTCTTTTGGTCCAGACTATCTCTTGTACTTTGGTTCCAAGTGAACTCAGGCCCTTTTGCATCTCAAGTAGCCTAGACGGTTGAACTTTCATACATGTGAATTTTCCTTAGTATCCTCTAACTTGTCACGAAAGACATAACTGTTATGATGCATCATGACGTTTTATTTCCAGCTGCTAAAGCTAACGCGGCTAAGAGGATGGGAGACGGGGCTAAAATTTGCACAAAGGTAATTTAACTGCTGCGGTGCTCCTATTGGTAGTATTGATTGGAGGATCATTTTTTATATTTGGCGGAGGCTCGAAAGGCAACCCGTCTACTTCCAAAACTACGTCTACAACTACATCGAGCACCAAAGTAGTAGAAAAGGCTCCTACGACGACAACGTCTACGACTCAGGCTCCAGCGGCCATCGTTGGTTCAGGGTATATAAACACCACAGTTACCGAACCGAACAAGTTGATGTGCCCTCCTGGCTTTGGTTGCAGTACAAGAACGTATACGTTAGAGATCTACTACCCATCTCAACAAAACTCCTCTGCTCCCGTTTTGAATGCTCCGTTTTTGAAGCCGAACAGTTCCCAAGGGTATCCTTTGATAGTTTTCGGTATCGGGTTTGACACGATGCCGGCTCAGTACTACCCTCTCATTACTGCATGGGTGAACGCAGGTTATGTCGTAGCGGCCCCGGTATTTCCGTTGACTTCTTCGGCAGGACTTCAACACTATGGTGTCAACCTAAACGACACGGCGCTGGCTGACGAGTACGAAGACGACCTAGCCAACGAACCCGGAGACATGGCAGCTGCTATAACTTATGTTGGACAACTGAACTCGTCAAGCTCTTCGTTTCTATTCCATGGCATTAATATGTCCGAGGTCGCTGCGGCAGGGCAAAGTGACGGTGCTGATGCCACCTTGGCGCTAGCGTACAATACTTGCTGTACTTATAGCCCCCTCAAGGCGGCACTCGTACTTTCCGGGGCAGAGTATCCTGGCTTTCCTAATACGTATTTTTCGACACCGGCCTTACCAATGCTTGTGACGCAAGGGTCTGCCGATACCATTAATCCACCCCAAGACTCGTCGGCGATCTACGCGGCCGCACCTTCGCCTAAGTACTACTTGAACCTTATCGGAGCTACGCATCTTGAGCCTTATACTGCTTACAATCCTTATGAAGAAGCCGTAGTGGCGGTCAGTGTTGACTTTCTCAACGCTTACCTCAAGGGAGACACGCAAGCTCTCTCCGCTATGACTAGTGCGGGAAACTTGCAAGGCACTTCGCAGCTAACTGCGTCTTCATAAAGGAGTTACTTTGTCAAAGTGGTGGGTAAAGAGATATGTGTCCGAAGAAGATCTGAACTTCTCGGAGTTGTCAATCGCAGTGAAAGACCTATTTGACATTGAAGGAGAGGTTACAGGCGCAGGTTCACGAGTGGTGACCTCTTGGAATAAGGTGGCAGACACAGACGCGACTGTTGTTTCAAACGCAAAGGCGGCAGGGGCTGTTGTGGTAGGAAAGTCTATCACTACCGAACTAGCGTATGCAGCTCAAGGGGTGAACCCCTTTTTTGGGACACCTACAAACCCTTTATATCCTGACCTAATACCTGGTGGATCATCCTCCGGTTCAGCGGTTGCTGTCGCGGTTGGAGACGTTAAAGTGGGATTGGGTAGCGATACCGGCGGTTCTATACGCATTCCAGCTTGTTGCTGCGGTATCTACGGTCTGAAGACCTCGACAGGGAGAGTTCCAAAAGATGGCGTGTGGCCACTTTCGCAGACGCTCGACACGGTGG
>JAJYHJ010000026.1:31562-32861 GCA_021784785.1 Actinomycetes bacterium
AAAAGCGTTGAAGATCTTGCGCTTGGTTTAAATGTAATGGAGCATTCCAACTTTAACCTAGCAACGTACCAACCGTTTTCGACGGTTCTTCGAGTGAGGACCTCTCCGTCAAATCGAATAGAAGGTGCACTAGATACGTGTCTTGCTGCCTGCGGAGAGCTTCGTGTCGTGGACCATGACTTTCAAGAACATCGATATCTCAACGAAGCTGGTGGCGATGTGATGGGATTTGAGGCCTATCGAAATGACTGGATGGTTCTCAGAGATGCTCATAGAATGGATCCTTGGGTCCGGCATCGACTTGAAGAGTCTTCGTTGATCTCTGAAGTAAGATATCGGGACGCACTCGTGTACCTGTATGACCAGCGTGAACGGTTCGCAAATCTTCTAAGTGAACTAGACGCGGTATTAGTATTGGCGACGATTCCGTTTCCAATTCCATCTCGAAGGAACGCCTACTCGCAACGATTGAACATTAACACTCTCCCTTTCAATGTTCTTGGTCTTCCAGCAGTATCGTTTCCTCTCCCAATTACGTTTGTATCATCGGAGATAGGTACTATTGTCGCTTCGCTCAATAACGGAGATGAAGGTCAAGGATGGTCTCAGGTGGGTGGTGAAGTGTCAATATCTGTCCAAATTGTAGGTCCACCAAACTCCGAGGAACGACTTCTTCGTACCGTGCAGATGATAGAGGGCCGGATCAACTAAAGGGAGAATCTTGATCGACGTCTTGTGAGTGTTGTAAGTAACAATCACTTAAAGTAGCGGTTACTTATCTCTAAGTAAAGTTAGTTCTGTCGTTTTTAGATGTAAAGTGTGGTTGTGCAAGTTTGGATTTAGCGTTGTCTGGTACGCTTTTGAGAAGGTCATAATGACTGCGGCAGTAAGGCTTGGTTCGGTATCGCTTGACTGCGCTGATGCAAGGGAACCCGCCCGGTTCTATGCCCGTCTACTAGGTGTAGAAGTCCCCTATGAGACTGATGGTTTTGCCGCTATCGAGGTAGAAGGTATCTGGCTATCGATGTTTAAAGTTGACTCCTATAGGGCACCTACGTGGCCTGATGATACGGTTCCAAAGCACGTTCATCTAGATTTGGCTGTGACGGATCTAGTCAAAGCGGAAGAGGCTGCGGTCGCAACGGGGGCGACCCGTATTTCTGTACAACCTAACGCTGGACAGTGGATCGTGATGCGAGACCGTTGCATCTGAATGATAAATAGTGAGTCTACTCGCCAGATGCACCGTTCTCAAGGTTCTTCCCTTGGGCTTCATTCTCACTCGTCTGAGGGTCGTTC
>JAJYHJ010000166.1 GCA_021784785.1 Actinomycetes bacterium
ATGCGGTCACAGGACGTGGAGGGATATCGCACACTACCAAGCACAGCGACCTAAGTGAAGCGTCAACTACCTATACCTGTTTACGCAGGCGTGGGAAGCCCCATCCGTAAGGGCTGGGAGGGTGTCACGCTCGACGCCGCCAACATACAGTGACGAGAGGACTTCAAGTATCCCTTGTTCTAATAGCTGACACGAACGATCGCTCTAGAAACACGGTTTCTGTGCCAATGTTCAGTCCCTATCCAAGTCCTGAGTAGGTCTCCTCAAACAACGCACAACTCTTCTCCCTCTTTAGCAGCCAAAACTTTAAAAGCTAATGGTTCGCTCTCCCATAGTTTGAGTATCGAACGAAGTTCATCGTCCGAGCGCTTAGGGTCATGATGGAAAAAGATAAGTCGTTTTACTCGAGCGAGTTCCGCTACCTTAACGGCAAACTCGTAGGTCGAGTGACCCCAGTTTGATTTTTCCAAAAACTCGGTCTTTGTGTACTGAGCGTCGTGAATTAGAGTATTCACTCCTTGAGCCCAAGACACAAGTTCCGCCGGAACGTGTCCAAAGTCATGGCCACACTGGTGGTCGGTAAGGTAAGCAATCGACGCACTTCCTGAATCGATTCTGTATCCAAGTACCGGATCGCTATGAGATATCTCGATGGGATGAACTCGAATTTGCATATTTCCCAGATCAACCGATTTTGCAGTCTCAACAAAACGTATAGTGGCGCTCCTTTGTTTTAGAACCACCGGAAACAAAGGAGGTGACATAGCAGTAGAAAAGAGCTGTTCCAAGGGGGCGTACTCGCTCGAAGCATAGATATCTATCTCGCAGTCTGCCCGATCAAGAAGGCTCATAAAAGGAAAGCCTTGAACATGGTCCCAATGCAGGTGTGATAGGAATATATGAAATCTTCTCACACCTTTTTCCACAAGTTCTTCAGAGGCGTGAATCGCTCCGCTGCCAACATCTAACAGTAATGCCTCACGCCGAGTCGCGTCATTATTGACAACAGCCACACATGAGGTATTCCCTCCGAAATACGAGGTATCCAGACTGGGGGAAGGGAATGATCCGCGAACTCCGTAGAACTTAAGTGATAACATCTCTAGTAGAAGTTACACAAAGCAAAGCTTCAAATTCTTACCATCGGTGACTACAGTCACAGCGATGCCAACTCGGTGATCTCGCCTATCGAAAGCTTGAGATCATGAGCATTTGTTGCATTATCAAGAGCGTCTTCTAACGAGATAGTTCCTGATTTATAAAGATCACGAAGAGACTGGTCAAAAGTTGTCATTCCGTAAAAAGACCCTTCTTTGATGATCTCTCTGAGGTCATAGGTCTTCATTGGATCTACTACGCATTGCATCGTACGACCGTTCGCAATCATAATTTCAAGAGCAGGAACTCGTGACGTTCCATCTTTTGTCTTCACTAACCTCTGACAGATAATCCCCTTAAGAGTTCCAGCTAGCGAAACTCTAATCTGCTGTTGGAGATGCGGAGGGAAGAAGTCCACCACTCGTATTATTGTCTCCGCCGCCCCTGTCGTGTGTAAAGTCGAAAGCACCAAGTGTCCGGTCTCAGCAGCCTGGATTGCAGCCGTAACCGTCTCAAGATCTCGCATCTCTCCCACCAAAATCACGTCCGGATCCTGCCTCATAGCCGCTCGCATAGCCGTCGCATAGTCCTGGGTATCAAAGCCAATCTCTCGTTGGTTGACTATCGATCTTTTATCCTGGTGTAAGGTTTCAAGAGGATCCTCAATAGTTACGATGTGGGCATCTCGAGTAGAGTTAATATGATTGACCATGGCTGCCAAAGTCGACGATTTCCCGGAACCAGTCGGTCCGGTAACGAGCACCAATCCACGATGTTCTTCTGCAATCTTGCTTATCGACTCCGGTAAACCCAACTCTTTGACAGTAGGTGGATTCATGCTAACAGCTCTAAACACCATCGATACTGAGCCGCGTTGTAAGAATGCGTTCACACGAAAGCGACCAAGTCCAGTCCTCCGGTAGGCAAAGTCCGCTTCATGGCGACGGACAAAACCCGCCCACATCTCTTCACCCATCGCATAGCGAGCTATCGACATCGTCTCATCAGGTGTGACGAGCTCCGCTCTCAATAAGACCAAGTCTCCATTTACCCTTATCCTAGGAACTGCCTGGGCCTTTAGGTGCAGGTCAGAACCTCCACGCTTCAGCAACTCAGCTAACCAACCGTCTAACGTCTCTAATGAACTCACACGTAAGTATCGACAGGTGGATAGGTGAACCTTTAGGAGTGTTGCCGCCAGAGGTAAGTAGCTACCTAAAAGTACCAAAGACTCCCGATATATCGGGAGCCTAGCCACGCTTCGGATGAGGTGGCGCAAGGCCCGGGGGAGTCAAACCTGCGCCAACTCTAATCCGTTTGCGTTAGTTAGATCGACTCTGCTAATACAAACTTTAGAACTTTCCTTTTTAGAATAAAGACCCGTCAAAATAGTACGCTAACTACTCCAGGCATCCTCGTTGTACGGTCGCTGTCGCGGCGGCATAAAATCCCTTTTATACACCATAACTTTCCTACGAAAGTAACAAACCTCAACCCCTTCTTGGTTGAAACCCTTCGTCTCAACTTTCACTATTCCGCGATCATGTTTTGATCGGGACTCAACAACCTCTAACACTCGTGTCTCTGCATAAACCGTATCACCGTGAAACACTGGGTTTCTATGAATCAGGGACTCAATCTCCAAGTTCGCGATTGCCGCACCTGATACATCAGGAACACTCATCCCGAGAACTAAGGAGTACACTAGATTTCCAACGACCACATTTTTGCCATGAACACTTTCATGCTCTGCGAAGTAAGAGTTTGTATGCAAAGGATGGTGATTCATCGTAATCATACAAAAGAGATGATCGTCGTACTCCGTTATCGTCTTTCCAGGCCAATGTTTGTAGACGTCACCAACAATAAAATCCTCAAGAGCGCGACCAAATGGCCTGTCATATGTCGTCACAAAGTTACCCTAAACTTGGCCCTCTTCAGCCATCCGAGTTGAAAAGGAAGCTTCCCAACTTTCATTCATCTCGCCGTCGACACTAAGTCTCCACGTATACCTGCCACCTGGCGGTAGCGGAAGTGGACCAAGGTTGACAGCTATATTTACTGGAATATCTGCTCCTAATGGAACACCCTGAGGGGTCCCTACTTGAAAGTCTCCTCGGACCTCGACTGGCTGTGGACCTTCCGGTGTTTCAAAAACCACAGCGCTACCGTCTTGATCTACCAGGAAAAGTTCCCAGTGATGCATGTCCTGGGTCTCTCCCCAAGCCACATCGAGTTTCAGAGCTATAGCCATCGGAGCTAAACCGGGTCCTGTAAGGGACCACCCTCCGCCGAGAACGAACAGTTTCCCTTCAGCTACTAAGGCTGAATCACATAGAAGTATGGTTGCTTTCACAATCCTCCAAGCTAGCGTACATCTGTGACATTAACTGACCTTTACGAATTAAGAGATGATGTTTATCGTAGACCACTCATAACTGCATTGCAACGGATAGGTCTCGGTCCGGGATGGAAAGTGGCAGACCTAGGAGCTGGAAACGGAGATGTTTCAGTAGCCCTCGCAGCCCAAGTGGGCCGAACCGGACGTGTTTACGCAGTTGACATCGATCCATTACGGCGGAATGAAATCGCTTCCAAAGCTAGCCTTTTCTCTCAGGTGGTCTCTGTCACTCAAGCAGTAGAAGAGCTCGGCCTACCAGAGAAGGTAGATCTCGTCTTCGCACGATTTTTACTCTTAGGGGTCGATTCGCCGAAAGTGGCTGTCGCTAAAATGATTGACGGCGTAAGGCAGGGCGGGTGGATCGTCGCCCAAGAACCCATTACGTCAGCTGGACGAATCAACGATCACGCTCTCAGCACTGACGCACCGATGATCAAGTGGCCTGATATCGGCATCATGGTTCCAAAGCTGCTCGCTGACGCTGGGGTTATTCTAACAGATATGTGGGCAGAGGCGCCGGTCGGTTATGGATCTGGACCTGAAGTGGACTACCTCTTCCACATGACAGAACATCCCATCCCCAAAGATGCAACTGTGGTTCTACCGCCACTCGTAACAGTTGTTGGTAGACGCAAGTAAAGTTGCTCCTTATCGCTGACAAGTAGCAATACGCAGCTTTATGTTAAACTAAGGCAATGGACAGTTCAGATATAGCAGAGCTTGAAGGAGTCGTCTCTATATGTGCATCCTTTGTCGATAGATCGATCAGAAACTTCAAAGAGCATCTCTCATTAGACAACGATCAAGCAATAGCTTACGACCTCGCTCACATCGCCTCATCGGTTCAGGCTGCCAACAGCGCTCTCAACTATGCGAGAAAGGGATCTCTGCATCTCAGACTTACCCAAGCATACGTTGGGGACGTAGCACACCAAATCGTATCGAGTTCACTTGGTCGAGAGTACGTCTTCGCTATCGATGCCTATGAATATGACACCCTGCACCAATTCCTATCTAAATATCGCGCACCAAGTTTCCTAGCGTCGATAGCAGATACACCGGGTGATCGAGGTCTTGACGGTGAGTTTGAACTCCTCCAAGACACTTTCCGACGGTTTGCCGAACAACGGCTCTTACCGATCGCAGACGACGTACACCGTCACAACCTTGATGTTCCAGAAGGAATCATCTCCGAACTGGGAGAGATGGGTGCATTTGGCTTATCAATCCCCGAAGAGTATGGCGGATTCGCTTCTGGAGGTGGTAACGACTACTTAGCAATGGTTGTCGCGACCGAAGAACTCTCCCGTGGATCCCTTGGAATTGGAGGGTCTCTTATCACGCGTCCCGAGATCCTCGCCCGGGCACTACTTCGAGGTGGCACTGAGGAACAAAAAAAAAGATGGCTACCCAGGCTTGCCTCAGGTGAGATCATGAACGCCGTAGCCGTCACCGAACCTGACTTTGGGTCAGATGTCGCTAATATCACAACCTCGGCAACCAGCGAAGGTGCTGGATGGCTCATCAATGGTGTCAAGACTTGGTGCACCTTCGCTGGTAGGGCTGACGTACTAATGTTGCTTGCCCGCACTGACCCTGATAGATCAAAAACACATCGAGGGCTATCTCTTTTCGTGATCGAGAAGGAACGATTCTCCGGTCATGAGTTTTCCTTCGAAAGTCACCACTCCTCAACCAACGGAGTTGTCGGAAAGATAGAAGGACGTGCGATCGATACGCTTGGATATCGAGGTATGCATTCATACGAAGTCTCCATACAGAACTGGTGGGTTCCAGACGAAAGTCTCGTCGGAGGAGACGAAGGTTTGGGTAAAGGCTTTTACTTTCAAATGGAGGGGTTCGGAAACGGAAGAATCCAAACTGCGGCCCGAGCAGTCGGTGTAATGCAAGCTGCTTACGAACTAGCTCTAACATACGCAAAGCAAAGAAAGGTCTTTGGGCAGTACATCTTCGACTATCAACTTACACGAGTCAAACTCGGTAGAATGGCGGCGCATATACAAGCAGCGAGACAACTATCTTACGATGTAGGATCTATGATGGCGAAAGGAGAGGGTGTACTCGAAGCATCCATGGTCAAGGCCTACGTATGCAAGGCTGCGGAATGGGTTACGAGAGAAGCGATGCAGATCCATGGCGGAATGGGTTACGCCGAAGAGTATACGGTTAGTCGGCTCTTCGTAGACGCTAGGGTACTTTCGATATTTGAGGGAGCAGACGAGACCCTTGCCTTAAAGGTGATCGCAAAGAAGCTTTTAGACGTTACCTAGGGCTAGCGTAGCCAGTTAGCGACACAGGGTAAAAACTTTTTGGCGTTCACTAAGCCTTCTTGGTCAAGGTGCCGATAGTCTAAATGAGATAGCCTAGCAAAAGGCCAAGTAACACGCGAGGAACTATGCGCAAAACCTTGGGTAGTTTAATATTGACCATAGGTCTTTTATTCGGATGGGGAGCCACCTTTATACATCTTACTCAGCTATCACTCCTTCAACCGGGACGACTTGGTCAAGCGACGACTCAACTCGTCCAGAGTCCAGCCGTGCGCTCTGCAATGGCGGGAGCGCTAGGAACTGCTCTAATTCCGCTTTTCGGTGGCACCGCAGTCATTAGTCAAGCAGCATTAGATCAGATAATTGCTAAAGCGTTAGCAAATCCACAAGTTGACGCTGAGTTTCAAAGCACTATGAACACAGCACAAGGTCACCTAACTGGAGCGGATTCGGGGCCGATCGTTCTTGGAGGTCCAGCGTTTTCACAGGAAATCGCTGCACAAGTAGCCCCTTACTCCGCTCAAGTCGCTCAAACCGTAGCACAACAAGGACTAGCTATCAAAATTCCTGGGTCCGCCCTTCCTAACCTGGGCACTTACGCAAAGCAGGCCAACAAATTAGAGAAACTCTTTACAGCGATCGCCGCGCTTATGCTTATACTATCTTTGATTATTCATCCAAGCCCCGGAGCGGTGCTTCGAAAAGTTGGACTTTGGCTAATCGGAATATCCATCATTGATGCCATACTGTTTTGGTTCATACCCACGTACATACTGCCTCAAGTCGCCTTTAGCTGGGCTCAGATCACTGCTGCAGTACTCAAAGCAACAAGTGGGCCAGCAACGACGTTCTACGTTGCCATGCTAGCCGTTGGCGCTATAGTTCTTGTCTTGGGTGAAGGCGTTAAAAAGCTCGCTTAAAGAAACGTTGCCAGTTTTAGCGGTTCACGAACTCCAAGGCCAACTATTGGAAGCCTCGTTAAACGCCCGCGCTCGCGTTCAACTCCCACAAAATGACTAGATTTGCGCTACCTAAAGATCCCACGTTGGACCATGATTGAGCAACAGATTCGACGTCAGCACTTGTTATAAAGCATCAAACGTGAAGTTACAGGTTTTTATACAATAATGCCGATTGAAAGCTACCGTACATCTAGCAGACCAACAAGGTGTTAAAGTTTATTAACGCTTCGCTTCAACCCAGCTCGCTCGCCCCTGAATACAAACTTGGTCGCCATCTTTCTACTTGCCTCGTCGATCATCTCATCGCCAAACATTACAGCACCCTTGCCCTGCTCAACGGTAGCTGCTTTGTATGTGTCGAGAATGTCCCAAGCCTTGTCGAACTGCTCTTGCGTAGGAGAGTACATTGCATTTATAAGAGTCACTTGATCTGGAGTAAGAGCCCATTTGCCATCAAACCCTAATATTGAAGTGCGTTTGCAGTAATCCACTAGACCTTCTGAGTCTCTCACCCTTAGATACGGCCCATCTATAACTTGCAGTCCATTTGCCCTCCCCGCCATGAGAATCTTTGCAAAGACGTAGTGAAAATGGTCACCGGGATAGTTGGGTATTTGAATAC
>JAJYHJ010000151.1 GCA_021784785.1 Actinomycetes bacterium
CGATCTTGTGAAATGGAGGCCGACTTCGACGCTAATTCCATCCACCGCTCATCTGTCACCCCAAGTGGAGTCGCCATTAAAGACAAGTGATACCACTGGTATTAGGTTGGATGTAACGGAGTTCAGGTAGGGTTTCGTTATGGGCTTTTTTGAGCGAAATAGACGCGAGTTGGAGAAGAAGGGTTATTCACCAGACCGCCTACCACCTGGTCAGTATCTTACTGAACGCTTCCCTGTGCTTCAAGCTGGTAGCGTAGCGCTCTACAAGGACCTTGACAGTTGGGATTTAAGGGTGTTTGGTCTTGTGGACCAGGAGCTTACCTTTAGTTACGGCGATCTTGAAAGGCTGGCACAAGACGAGTTCGTGGCGGATATTCACTGTGTTACCAAGTGGTCTAAGTTTGATACACATTGGAGGGGGGTCTCATTTGCTAGGGTACTTGAGATGGCAAGACCGTCCCCAAGGGCTCGTACGGTAATGTTTCACGGAGAGTTTGGATATAGTACCAACATTCCCCTCAGTGACTTAGAAAACTCAGAGGCGCTCATTGCTCTTTTCTACGAGGGAGGACCACTCGAACCGGAACATGGTTTTCCCGCTCGATTCGTATTCCCTAAGCTTTATTTTTGGAAATCGACAAAGTGGCTCCGCGGCATTGAGTTCATCTCCAGCGATGAACTTGGTTTTTGGGAACGAAATGGTTATCACGCTTATGGAGATCCGTGGTTGGAACAGCGATATAGTGAAGATTAGGAGCGAAGTCGAACTGAACTAATGATCCGTATATCGGATCCATAGGACCTGCAACACCTCTGATGATCAAGATGTTATCGTAGCCCACAACGTGTCTACCGAGCGTTTTCCTACTCAAAGTTGTGCGATCTAGCACTGTCGTCCAAGGAAGCCCGATTCAGAAAACGACGGTTGAGTCTCGAAAGACCGTTAGGCATAGTGGCAGTTGAGATTGAAGCGCCAAGGGCGGCAAATGAGCATTGGCAGTTCCGCGACCCTTAACGAACTTGAGAATCTTCGTTCCCTAAGGCAAAGAGATTGCCTTGAACCGTTAAATGACTACGGAGCAGTCGAGATCGCCTAAAGCCCTAGAGTTTACCTTTAATGAACGCTTGGACGCTTGAGATCGCGAGAGAAGACCAGCTACGATTCCTCGTTCAACGGCACATAGTACCGGATGTTCGATTGCGACTGTTCCAAAAGGGCAGACTTCATTTATGATCATGAGATCTTTAGTGCTGTCGATGGTGCGAGATGTGAATCCGTGCACTGAGAGAGCGTCAGCGATGGCCGTCACTACATACTTCGGATCCTTTAGAGCCTCTTGATCTGGTAGTGATGACGCGATGGAAACTCCGTAAGTCTCTCCCACCTCATAAGCTATCTGTTCGGCTACGTTGAGTGGTAGCGCATCAAGCGTTTTAGATAGTAACATCGAAAGTAGTTCGAACTGCCGACGCTCTCTCTCAAGCAGTGGAACCTTAGAGGAAGCCTTGTACTTCTTTGTCGGTCGACCAGCTCTCGTATCTAGCTTCTCTGAGTAGCTCTCTAGGTATCCCCACGTTACTAACTTATCTAGATGATGCCTTGCTACATTTGGATGGAGTGAGAACCTTTCTGCAACCTCTGTTGCACTAGAGCCTTCACACTCCCTTACCATAAGGTAGATGCCTCGGCGGGTCGGGTCGCCAAACGCATCCGTAATTTGACCGATATCTCGTGCTATCTCGCTAGAGGCTTCCGTGAGATAGGTCAAGTTTTCCTTCTGCGTAGCAGTGGTTATCTCGCTAGCCTTTATCTTATTAGAGGACTTGATTACTCTCACAGTGTTAGTTTAGTGATCTGGTAACAGATGTGAGAGTATTAGCCCATAAGAGTTTGAGGTGTATAGTGGCACAGCGTTTAGATCCAGAGTTAGAGTCAGTACTCTCCAAGGTTATTGAACCTTATACAGGGCTGGATATAGTCACATTAGGTCTGGTGCGGTACGCAAAGAGTGGTTGGGGCAAGCTTGCTTTAGAGATTGGATTATTGTCGGAGCCTTACGAACTGCAAGAGGAGCTAAGGCAGAGAGTCGAACAGGCCCTTACCGACTCCGGGTCCAAGGATAAAGTCCGAGTCTCGATGACTCCACTTGACGAAGATGAACTTGAGTTAGTGGGTAATCACATGCGTGAGGCCCTTACCGAAGAGGAGATGAGCAACCTTGAGCAGCGAAAGCCTATCTTTTCGGTAGCTGACTCCAAGACTCGAGTTCTTGGTATTTCATCAGGCAAAGGCGGAGTAGGAAAGTCCTCCACGGCGGTTAACCTTGCGGTGGCTCTAGCGCAATTGGGTAAAAAGGTCGGAGTACTCGATGCGGATGTGTACGGGTTTTCGGTTCCCAAGATGCTCGGAATTAATCAACCTCCAATGGTGTTAGGTAGTTTTATCGTTCCTCCATTGGCCAATGGAGTTCACTGTATGTCAATGGGTTTTTTCCTCACAGAAGATACTCCTGTTGTATGGAGGGGGCCGATGCTCCACAAGGCCCTGGAGCAGTTTTTGGTTGATGTCTATTGGCGCAACTACGACTTTATCCTCATAGATATGCCTCCAGGGACGGGAGACGTTGCACTTTCTCTTGGAGAGATGGTTCCAAAGTCAGAGATGTATGTAGTTACAACGCCTCAACCTGCCGCAGAGAGGGTGGCACAACGATCCGCATATGCCGCGAAGAAAATGAAGATCCCAATTAGGGGTGTGATTGAAAATATGTCTCATTTTCTTACTCCGACGGGAGAGACGTACGAGATCTTCGGTAAAGGGGGAGGAGAGCAGCTAGCTTCAGAGTTAGACGTTCCTCTTTTGGGAAAGATTCCTATTGAGATCGCTCTTAGAGACGGAGGTGACATAGGAATTCCGATCTCAATATCGGATCCCAGTTCAGCATCGTCGAGGACATTTAGTGAAATAGCCAAAAAGATTGTTGAAATTGGACCACCAAGACGCTATAGGTCGGAGCTTAAGATTCGCTAGCACTGCCAATTTCAATGGGATTTCTATTCGCTTAGACTTGATGTTATGGATGAGTCACATAAATATAAGACACGACCGTTGACTCGTCGGTTTGTACTTGGTGCTGTAGTTTTTAGTGTTGGCGGAGTGATTCTTGGAAAAGATCTTCAAGGTGCTGCATCTTCCATAGCTCCATCTTTGGGAGGCGGGCTCGCTCGGTACCTTCCCGGAGGTGATCGCTTTCGAATATACACCGTTACAGGTGGCTTCCCTTCGATATCTACGTCCGCCTATAAGTTGAAGTTGAAAGGTCTATTCGAAAAGGAGTTAGAACTTTCCTATCAAGATATTTTGGACTTACCCCGACAGCAGTTGCAGCATAACTTTCAGTGTGTAACGGGCTGGGTCGTTACCGATGTTCCTTGGAGTGGAGTTTCACTAGAGTATCTCGTGAAAGAAGTTGGACTGAAAGGTGAGGCAAAGGCTCTGGAGTTCTACTCTTATGATGGTGTCTACACTGAGTCGCTGACTCTTGATCAGCTGGAACGTACAGGGGTGTTGGTAGCGACCGATATGTACGGCTCTCCGCTTACTCAAGCTCACGGAGGTCCTGTAAGGCTTTACGTACCGCCGATGTATGGATATAAGTCCATAAAGTGGCTTTCGGAGATACGAGCGGTAAGAACTCCCACGCCTGGTTACTGGGAGCAGCAAGGATACCCCGTCGATGCGTGGACGTCATCTAACGGTTCACTTGGAGGTGTTTTGTAGTTGGCTCAAGCTGACGTTAGTTCAAGGACTTCACTTCCCATAACCTTCAAGGTAGTGCATCTAACCACTTTGGTCCTCTTTGTTGTACTACTTTTATCTGGAGCTGTCCTATACGTAGGCTCCCTTGAAGCGATAGTTGGAGACCGAGCTCTTGTGGCATATGTTCATGTCTATAGCGGTCTTTTTATACTAGTGCCGTTCTTGTTGTCACTAAGTAACTTAAAGGCCCACCCAAGGTTAGCATCTGTCTATAAGCAGCTATCGCAGTGGAGTCCAGCTGATAGAGCAAGTCTCTTTGGCGTACCTCTTGAGAGGTCGAACCGGTTTAACGGCGGGCAAAAGTTAATGGCCAATGCGTTACTTGCTACCTTGATAGTTCTTTTGATTAGCGGAGTTGTAATGGCATCATATATTCCACTTTCGATTTCAATGAGACAGGGTGCGACCTTTGTCCATGACTTGATGGCTTTTATAGTGGCAGTTTTGTTCACAGGTCACTTGCTGTTGGCGATCAGACATCCTCAAGCATTGAGGTCTATATTTAAATTTAATTGAGTCCACCACTTTATATTGTGCTGTGTCTAATGTGATCAGTGGCAGCTAGCGTGACTATAGATATTCGATAAAGGAGAAGTAGTTGGATATAAGAGTTGGAATCTCTGAGTCAGCACGTGAGATTGATATCGAGGCGGAGGACAGCGTGACTCAAGAAGCGATCGAGAAATTGGTTGCTGACGCGATGACTTCGAACTTGCCAATGATGTGGCTCGTGGACCGAAAGGGGCGAAAGGTGGGAATTCCAGTTCAAAAGATCGCTTACATAGAGATAGGACCGAACAAGGCTGAGCGCCGAGTGGGGTTCGCTCTTCCTTAACCAGTTTCACGGCGACAGCTGCGAAACTGGTTAAGGTTCAAAGATAAGGCGTTGAACGATTTGACCCGATTCAATAACGAACTTGAAGAAGTTCTTTCCAAAAGACTTATCTTCGTCACTGGTAAAGGTGGCGTGGGAAAGACGACGATAGCGACAGCTTTAGCCCTCTTGGCGGTTCAAAAGGGAAAGAAGGTGCTTTTGTGCGAGGTAGAACCTAAGGGTGAGATAGGTCGGTACTTCGGCGTGAAGCGGGTTGGATTCGAGCCAATTGAAGTTCAAAAAGGTCTCTACGTCATGGAGATGGATACAGAAAGAGCCCTGTCGGAGTATCTTCGAATTTACCTAAGGGTTCCTATCCCAACTCGAGTCGGTCCACTTGCAAAAGCTTTTGACTTTGTCTCTAACGCGGCTCCAGGTGTTCGGGAGATCTTAGTTGTGGGAAAGCTTTGCTATGACGTTAGGCAGTCAAACTACGACATCGTGATAGCTGATTCATCTGCTACGGGTCACGTTGTATCTCAACTGGCTTCCCCTCAAGGAGTCAATGAACTCTTTGGTGTAGGCTTAGTAAAAGACCAAACAAAGTGGATGATCGATATTTTGAAAGATCCCGATCAAAGCGGAATATGCCTGGTTTCAACTGCAGAGGAGACCCCCGTAGAAGAAGCGGTGGAGCTTGCCCAGCGAATACGTTCGGAGACTCAAGTAAGGCTCACTCTGGGTGTCATTAACAAAATCATTCCGAAGATCTTCTCCGATACTGAAGAGGTGTTTTTTACAGACATGAGCCATGGATCCTTGAGAGACACCTTAGAGAGGGAGTTAGGCGGTGCGGTAAAGGGTTTGCTTGACGCGACCTTGCTGTGGGAGTCTTTGGCAAGATCCAATCAGGAGAACGTGACGAAGTTCAAAGATGCTCTCGGGGAGTCGATCTCGATGATTGAGGTACCTATGGTACCAGGAGTGTCAGTGGGTATTGGGCTTGTGCGGGAGGTTGCTGAAACGATAGAGGTTGAGTTGGCGTGAGAACAAACGAGTCGTCGTTGGTGTCGCTCCTTTCAGATCTTGAGATCATCCTGATTGGCGGTGCTGGAGGTGTCGGGAAAACTACTACTTCGGCAGCTCTAGGTGTGGCACTGGCGACCCAGACGCCTAAGAAGGTTCTAGTTCTAACAATTGACCCTGCAAAACGCTTAGCGAGTGCGATGGGCATAGACGAACTTACGCACTTACCTCAAGAGGTGGAGATACCAGGAGCGCGCGGCAAGCTGTTCGCGGCAATGGTGGATATGAAAGCGTCCTGGGACGAGATGGTAGTACGATACTCTCCAGATAGTGAAACGGTTCGCAAAATTGTCTCTAACCCCATCTACGAGTCGATAAGTACTAGATTTGTACAAAGTCATGACTATATCGCAATAGAGGCTCTATACGAGTTTTATGAGCGGGGCGAGTACGACGTAATCGTCGTAGATACTCCACCGTCGAGAAACGCTATCGACTTCTTGGATGCTCCTAAAAATATGGAGGAGTTTTTTGCCTCTAAACTGCTTAGGTGGCTGACGATTCCACGAAAGTCAAAGCTTGTGGCTTCTGCATTTAGGCCGTTTTATCTGGTAGCTGAGAGAATTTTGGGATCTGCGTTTGTTGAAGATATATCTGAGTTCTTTTTCGACTTCCAGCAACTTTACGAGGGATTTGTAGCACGCGCGCGACTGGTGACGGCTTTGGTGTCTTCGGATAAGGCTGGATTTGTGGTCGTAACGATACCGGAAGAGATCCCAACCACTGAGGCGATCTACTTCATCTCTGAGGTAACGCGTCGCAACTTTAATCTCTTAGCCGCAGTAATGAATCGATCGCTGCCAGAGATGATATTCTCGAGAGGCTCCGATGAACTTGCGAACCGGTTGTCGGATGAGTCTCAGGACGTACTGATAAAAACTCTCGATGCCATTGGTTTCGCTTCTCCTGAGAGAGAGGTTGAGATCGCCTCAATGAGCCAACTGGCGTCGCGTGTTCTAATAGAGATGGCCAACTCTTACGAAGGGCTCAAGAACCAAAAAGTAATGGAGGAGATTCAAATTAGCCGTCTGCCATTAGACGACTCGTTAGTGTATACTTCGACTCAACAAGAGGGGGATGTAGCTTCTATAGATAGCCTGATAAAGTTGGCTCTCAATATGTCTCCGTACCGCTAGCCTCTACGATGGTTATGTGATTGACTACCATTTACATCTATGGCCTCACGGCACGAGAGATCGGACCCCTTCCGTTGAAGAACTGGCCAGATACTGTGATAAAGCTCAAGAGCAGGGAGTTGACCAGATCGCCATAACCGAGCATTTTTTTAGGTTTCGCCAGACAGCGAAGCTGCTTGGCGGCTACTTTAGGCGTTATCCTGAGTCTCCTATGAGAACATTGATGGAAGAGTACTGGCTGGATCATGCTAGAGCTGATCTCGATGAATATGTCTCCGTGGTCCTTGAGGCTAAAGACGCTGGACTTCCGATAGTGCTTGGTCTTGAGGTGGATTACTATGAGGACTCGATGGACGCCGTTGATCAACTTATCCGGCAGTATCCTTTCGATGTGGTTCTAGGTTCAGTTCATTGGGTCGTTGAGTGGCCCTTTGATCATGTGAATGATCCTGAGATTATGAAATATTGGGAGAAAGTTGGTAT
>JAJYHJ010000014.1 GCA_021784785.1 Actinomycetes bacterium
CACTTCTGGTCGCCCTCATATGCAGTCATCTCTTGTGGTGGAGCACCATTAGAGACGGTGAAGAAGTACATAGAAAACCAGAAACTCCCTAGACGTAAATCAGGGAGACCAAGAAAGAACGAGTTCGCTTGACCTCTCCCTTACGGAAGGGGATTGCACTCCCGTTGGTTCAAAGGAAGGCTCGTCCGTTTCGTCGTTCCAATAATGCCTTACAACTGGTCAAAAAGCACCTCGCAAAGTCCCGCTACCTACTCGACTAACAGGCGTTTACGCGCCACTTGAGCGTGAAATACAGTGCGACCAACGCGCCTCTCCGCCTCTGGTCGAAGGTTTGTGAATTGAAATCCAACAATACCATCTCGTACTGACGCAACAGTAGCCTCAACTTCGAGCAAGCCATCGGAAAGGTGGAGCTCCAATCGCATCTCCATTCCCGGGACCAGCGCATGTTCACCCTGTACTAACACTCCGATACCAGAATTAGACATGTCCTTTACGCGGTACAACAATGACATAGTTTGCCCGTTGTCTCTCGCGTTGAGTCTCACTGAAAACTCCACCGGCACTCGTACGTATGCTCTTCTATTTAAACGTTGCCAAGGAGAAAGGACTCTGAGAGCGCAGGCAGATACTCCAAGATCTGAAGCGGGTTCGACAACGACTTGACGTTCATAGCTCTCCGAGAACGTTGCGTATATCAGGCGTGCCTGTAGACCAAATATTCCCTTTCTCGGCAAGTCACGCAAACGCGCAAATATCGCACGCTCGTTGGCAAATACAACCTCGCCCACAACAACAAGAGCAGCTTGATTTCCAGAAAGGTCGATCACGCCGGATTCACGTACATTTACTTCCCCGTCAAATGCCACTCGGTCCAAATAAAGTTTCACTCTTGAGCCGTCCTCAAGTTCGAAGCTTTCCAAACCCGCACCTCCACAGACTTTATCAGTTGACTGCAGAGACCAGCTCTAACCTAACGAAGCTATAGAGTTCCATCCATTAAGAGAAGGTGCAGTCAGCTTTACCTGCTTTATCGGTGAAGCATCACAAGACTTGAGGGCATATGATATCGTGGAACAAATCGTACCCGGGGCGGGACTCGAACCCGCACGCCCTTTCGAGCAAAGGCTTTTGAGGCCTCCGTGTCTACCGTTCCACCACCCGGGCATCTAAGAAAATCATACAACCAGAGACCGCAAACTCGGCGTTCCATACAACGATTATCAGTCCTAGAAAAGCCTTTAAAATTAAACTGTAACCAAATTGGCGTTTCGGGAGTCTAACTAATGGTAAGTCATGTTAAATTTCGCCATAGTCAGTGGACATAACAGGAACAGTCATATATAGTGACTGACAGTTCTTGGGGAGGGAGCCGAAGTTGATCTGTTTTGTATTTCCTGGGCAAGGTTCTCAGCGTGAAAAAATGGGTGAAGCGTGGACCGATCATCCGTCATGGGAGTTAGTCGAAGAAGCATCTCAAGTCGCTAATCGCGACCTCGGTCAGCTCCTTCTGAGTGCCGACTCTACCGAACTATCCATGACTAGAAATACTCAGATATCGACTTTCTTAATGTCCATGATCGCCCTCGACTCTATAGAGCGCCTTGGAATTTCACCACAGTTATGTGCTGGACACTCTTTGGGAGAGTACTCAGCGCTGGTTGGCGCAGGCGCAATGACATTTGATGCTGCTGTGAAACTTGTCGCAGAACGCGGAGAGGCTATGCAACTTGCCGCGGAAGAAAATCCAGGTGCCATGGCAGCGGTACTTGGCGCTTCCGATGAGACGATCGACGCACTGTGTACGACTACCGGAGACGGCATATATATTGCAAACTATAACTCCGATGGTCAAACCGTAGTAGCTGGAACGATAGACGCTGTCGACCGGTTAACGTCACTCGCCAAAGAATTCGGTGTAAAACGAGTGATCAAACTTCCTGTTGGCGGAGGTTTCCACACTCCCCTAATTAAATCAGCGCAGCCAAGGCTAAAAAAAGCTCTTGGAGCTACAAGATTTTACGATTCTGACATACCTGTAGTATCAAACGTAGATGCTCACGAACACTCACGCGCCTCTGAGTGGCCAACGTTGCTACTCGAACAGCTCTGCTCCCCCGTACTATGGAAACAAAGTATGGAAGTTCTTAAAAAGAGTTCTCCAAAAATTGTCATCGAAGTAGGCCCAGGAGGCGTTCTAACGGGGTTGTTCAAGCGATCGATGCCCGATGTTACTGCACTATCAGTTGCCAAACCCGAAGACCTAGAACTCTTAATTGAGCAGGTGGCAGACCAAGGGCCGCTGCACGAGTGGGCAACATATCACCATGGAGAGCGCTTTTACTCGTCTGAAAGATTAGTCGTTGCCGACTGCGCAGGAGTATTTGCGCCTGAAACTTCACTCATAGATATGGGGTCAGGTTCGCCGATAGCAGTAGGGCAACGTATAGGAACAATAGGGTCAAAGGCCGTTCGATCCCCTTTCGCTGGACGACTTCAGGGAATGATTGCCCTTGATGGGGAGAGGGTAACCAAAGGGCAACCCATAGCATGGCTGCAGAGCGAGGAGAGTTAGATGAGTACGCGACCTGGGTCAAAAGTAGTAGGTATTGGCAGTGCATTGCCTGACAACGTGGTAACTAACGCAGACTTCGAAAAGAAGCTCGATACGTCAGATGCATGGATCACTGAGCGAACAGGAATTCGAGAGAGGCGCATGGGGGGAACCACCTCGGAGCTGGCAATTGAAGCGGGAATGGGTGCGATCAAGTCCGCCGGACTATCGCCTTCGGATATAGATTTCTTAATCCTATCAACCACGACGCCAGATCAAACCGTGCCAGCCACATCAGCTGTCGTCTCAGACAGGATAGGGATCATCGGTGGAGCCATGGACATAAACGCCGCATGCGCAGGATACGTATACGCCTTGGTTGTAGCCAACTCTCTTATAGTGACAGGACAACGACGAGTCTTAGTCATAGGTTCAGATACCCTATCAAGAATAACGGACCAGAACGACCGATCCACTGCAGTACTTTTCGCTGATGGGGCTGGCGCTGTCGTCATGGAAGCAGCCGAAGATTCCTCTTTACTCGGATGGGATCTAGGTATTGACGGATCAGCACAGCCCATCTTGTACTGTGATCACGGTGGCTATATGCAGATGGAAGGGCGAGAGGTATTTAAAAGAGCCGTACGTGCCATGGTAGATTCTGCAAGAAAAGCACTGCAGATGGCCAACGTAACTCCCGAGGACATCTCACTCGTTGTTCCACATCAAGCCAACATACGAATCATCGAAGCCGCAAACCAACGTCTCGGGATCGATATGGCAAAAACCGCAATTGTTTTAGACACTACCGGCAACACCTCATCTGGATCTGTTCCATTGGCACTTCACGAGGCTGTTAAAAAGGGCATGGTCCAGCGGGGTGAGTTAGTTCTCTTCAGCGGTTTTGGGGCCGGAATGACCTGGGCATCAGCGGTCATGAGATGGGACGCCGATTCACTTGGCTGAACAACCACTATCCAAAAAACACGCTTTTGTCACTGGCGGTACTAAGGGCATCGGGAGAGCCATCGTGGAAAGGCTGCTCGGAAATGGGTACTTAGTCACCGCAACCTTCCGCAACACCGAACCTGATCCGTCTTTTAAGGAACACCCAAGCCTTCGCACCTATAGATGCGACGTAACCAATAAAACAGAGTTGGAACTAGCATGTTCTGAGGCAACAAAAGAGTTTGGACCTATAAATCACTTGGTCGCCAACGCAGGGATGACTAAGGATACTTTGCTACTTAGAATGAGCGACGGTGACTTCGATGACGTCATTCAAACTAATCTATACTCAGCCTACAGGCTGACAAAATCCGTTTTGCCAGCCATGCTTAAGGAACGCTTTGGACGAATCGTCTACATATCTTCTGTCGTCGCCCTTATGGGCTCCCCTGGTCAGTTTAACTATGCTGCATCCAAAGCAGGGCTCATAGGGATGGCTAGATCTCTAGTACGAGAGATTGGAAGTCGTAATATTACCATAAATGTCGTAGCACCCGGGGCGATTGACACGGAGATATTTCGTGCGGCAGGGGAACAAAGAGCTAGTTCGATCACTCAAAATATTCCCTCAGGTCGAGTCGGTCGGCCCGAGGAGGTAGCATCGTTGGTCGGTTACTTGCTATCCGACGATGCAAGCTATATAACCGGAGCCGTAATACCAATTGATGGTGGATTGGCAATGGGAATGTAGAGCAAGCCGACGAAAATAAATCTTTATACTATTGAAGCACTGTATGTGCAAGAGAAAGGAAATGAGCATGGACAGAGAAGAGGCCTTCAGTAAGTTCAAGGACTGCGCGGTAAAGGTTCTACACGTAGAACCTGAGAAAGTGGTTCCTGAAGCTACATTTGCCGAAGACCTTGAGATCGACAGCCTCGACCTCGTAGAACTCGTCATGGCACTGGAAGACGAGTTCTCCGTCAGTGTTCCAGAGTCAGATCTCGAAGGCGTTGATACCGTAGGAAAGGCATTCGACCTTGTCTACGGGAAACTCTAATGCGCCTCACATGGGACAGTAATCACCCTGACGGCGGATTAAGGGCGACTCGCAAGGTCGCGGTTGTGGGGTTGGGAGCTGTATCCGTAGTAGGTATCGGTAAGGACGAGTTTTGGAAAGGTCTGTTCAAACCTTCGCCCGCCGGAGTAAAGCGCGTGGAAAACTTTGACCCTTCTCCATGGCTGAATCCAAAAGAGCTCCGGCGTTATGACAGATTTAACCAATTTGGCGTAGCTGCCGCTGATCTAGCTATGCAAGACGCAGGTCCGCTAAACCTTCCCTCTGAAAAAGTCGGTGTCTTCATGGGCACTGGAGTAGGGGGATTAGAGAGTCTCGAGACCCAAATTATCCTCGCGCAGCAACGCGGTTATAATCGTGTCACACCCTTTCTTGTCCCGCTCCTGATGACAAACGCTGGAGCCGCATCGATCGCCATGCGGTTTGCACTTCGAGGACCGTGCGAAACAACGTCTACTGCATGCGCTTCTTCCAATCATGCAATCGCAAACGCGGCTCACCTAATTGCCACTGGTCGATGCGACGCGATGGTGGCTGGGGGCCAAGAAGCTGCTATCACTCCGGCTGCTACCGCTGGATTCACAAACATGACCGCGATCAGCTCATGTGGAATCTCGCGGCCATTTGACAAGAATCGAGACGGTTTTGTACAAGCAGAAGGAGCGGGCGTCTTAGTGCTTGAGGAGTATGAGCACGCTATTAGTCGTGGTGCACATATCTACGCTTTGATCGAGGGAACTGCATCAAACGAAGACGCACATCACATCACAGCTCCACTACCTGGTGGGAAAGGTGCTGAAGCGTGCATGCGCCTCGCTCTAGATGACGCTGGAATTACACCAGATCAGATAACACATATAAATGCACATGGAACTTCTACTCCATTAAACGACCTCTCAGAGTCTCAGGCAATCTACTCACTCTTTGGAGATCGGTGCCCACCAGTGACCTCCGTAAAAGGGACTTTAGGGCATGCTCTTGGATCTGCAGGAGCCCTTGAGGCTATTGCCGTTGCACTCACATATGAAAACGGTCTTATCCCTGCGACGGCCAACACCAAAGATATCGAAGATGAGATGAAGCTAGACCTAGTAGTTGACGAACCACGTAAGTTCGAGACTGGTTATATAATCTCAAACTCATTCGGATTTGGCGGACACAACTCATGTATAGTGTTCGGCCCAGCCAAGTAAAGTAGCGGCACCATTTTAGTCAAAGTAGAACTTGAACTTGTTTAATATGCCGACCTCTCTGCACAAGAGCAGGTCGGCATATGCATATTTGCCGTTATCCGGTGTTGCCACCATAGCCCATACCCAATTTGCGAGTCCCGGCGAGCGTATCTAACGATCGATCACTGTCATCGTCGAGTGTTCCTATGCAAAGACTAAGACGTATTGTCACCCTGAGCCAAGACAACGTCACGCAGGCTCGAGTGGATCTTCCTTTGGCAACATAATTACCTGCTAAAACGACATCTGAACCCATGCCGTATCACCAAACCATTAAGATATCTAAACAACTCGCAAGGAGAGAAGATCTCCCAAGTACATAATACATCCCGCCGTAAGTCTGATATGAGTCGTATTGGCAGCTAGATAAACGCCAGCGTTGATAGCCTTCGGCCATACGTCGACAACAAGTGTGATTGGCACAAGGCGCAGTTAATAAGCTGCACCCTTGCGCCACCTTCCGGCATAGGACCAACCTGAGTTCAACCCAACCCCAAGGCCCAATACAGCTTCACTGATCCCGATTCTCAGATGATGAAGACTAACGATGGATTCTACTTCGCCTACAACACCCAGAGGCTGTAGCTGATGAGGAGTCTCACGTAATCGTGGCAACCAAAGTAACTCAAGCTGCCGAAGACATCAACGAACTCATCCCTATGATCGAGGCGACTAAGAAAAGTCTCAAAGTAGCCAACATCACCCGTTCTCCGCAGCTGTTCTTGGTCGACGCTGGCTACTGCTTGAAGAAGGACCTTACCCATATTGCCGCCTCAGACATCAACGCTCTCGTCACAACTGGACACATTAAGCACAACGAATGCGTGAGTGACTCTCCACGAGGGAGGATCCCAAAGAATGCAACCAGAAGAGAGCGTATGGCCCGTTCCCTTCGAACGAAACCTGGACGTATCGACTATGCGAGACGCAGAGTTATCGTTGAACCAGTCTTTGGACAGATGAAGGTCAAACCGAAAGCCCGTCACCTACGCCTACGAGGACTATCGGGAGCCGAGACTGGGTGAATGCCGCACCAGTCTATCATAACTTACGAAAACTTGCCAATGCCAGAGGAAATGTAACGGTGGCAATAGGCTAGGCACCTGGAGAGAGTCCTCAGATGGGATCCTTAGCCCCAATTCATGACCGTAACCAAGAACTCAGACTACGGTCAGCGATTTGGGCAAATTTTAGGACTCCAGCCCTAGATTTTGAAGGTATGATTCGGACTCACGCTCTGAGAGGGACATCCAAGTTTGAAGGGTAACGCTATAAGTATTTCTCCACCTGTTCTTATAAAGCCCACTCGTAGGAACTCGAACCCTCAACCCTCTGATCCCAAAGATAGACAGAACTCGTGTGAACCTCCCCGCTCTCACGGACGGGGCTTCTGGCCTCGCCGTTTGGTTGGAGTTACCTGGCATCGCTTCCATCACGCCACCGCAACCGACTGGTCTGGTACTGATAAATGAGTACTGGTGGATGAGTTTGCTAGCTTCGG
>JAJYHJ010000129.1 GCA_021784785.1 Actinomycetes bacterium
GCTTTCGAACTATGGTCAGTTGAGGATATACACCAACAGATCGATCGTTCACCTACTTACATAGTTTGCTTTAGCGGTTGCACTACTTCTAGTAACAAAGCTTACAGACTAGAGAACCCACTGGTCACCAGATCTGCTACCTATCCGCTGAGGCGCTCAGCGCTATCTTGTATGAAGGACCACCATACTAAGGGTACGTGCGGTGTGTACTTGCACGGGGACCCTAGCGACTGTTTTGAACATGCATAGTGGTTGAAATGATCGTTACCCGCCGAAAGGCTAACAAAAAGTGACATAGTCGACCCTACCGAAGGGAAGTTTTTCCTGATATGTCACCTGTGTTACAAAGAACTTTATGACAACTTTCCATAACTTATCTGATTGAAGTTTTCTGTTCAGTCTTCAAGGGGGTAAGTGTGAATAATTGTGATGATAATGATGGCGCGCAGGCGTCAGAAAACGCATTGGTTGAGCGGGGATCGGAGTTGTTTCCAGTCCATGCCCAAGTACATCAGCGCACTAACGTTCTGTTAGACAGTGCGAAACGTTCTGAGATTACAGAGGAAGTTCGTGGAATTCCGTTTCTCGGCCGTTTATCTTGCAACTGGGGTGATCTGGTCGCGGGCGAAACGGAAGAACTGATTCTCGACTACGAGGTAGGTGCCTCGGGAATGGCCGACAGTGGATGGGTGAAGCTCTGTATGAAGTTTTATTCCGATTGGGAATGGCAGACCGAAGATCCCTCTGCGAGAGACTACTGTTCTGTTGAGTATGTGACCGGCTCGCTCCTAGGTCATGCATTCCCCGAGAGTTCATCTACCCTCCATCGGTTGGGTTGTCGGTATGACGAAAAAGGTGGAGAGAGACCTTTCCAAAAGGCCCTTATCGTTGACCTTGTCGACGGATATTTGAGACCGGGGGATCATTTGATTTTCAGGCTTGGCGATCGAAGGGCAGGTTGTCCGGGTACCCGAGTACAGACATTTGTTGAACAGGGGTTTACTTTTCGACTATGGGTAGACCCACTGGGAACCTCCCGTATGGCGTTAGCTGATGAGGTGAAGTTTGACATCTTGCCGGGTAAAGCAGAACACTTGTTGGTGAGTTCGTCAAGAGTAGTTAATCCAGGTGAGCCGTGTGCGATACATGTTCATACGGAGGACAAATGGGGTAACGTGCCGATAGAGGACGGCAAGGAGGTCGTACTCACAATGAGTGACTCCGACTCGTCTAAGATAGTGGTCGAGTTGCCAGACAGTGGATGGGCTGCAAGTACTGTTCGAATTCCATTTGACACTGAAGGAGAAATCCGAATAGACGCTTCAACTGCTGATGGAAGTCTACGCGCAGAGCCATGTTACGTAGAGGTATCAAGTTCATTCCCTACTGCACGGGCACTCTTTGGTGACCTACATGTCCACTCAAACGATACGGTTGGAACGAACGACAATGCATATAACTTTGATTATGCGAGGTATATTGGTGGACTCGACTTCATGGGTTACACGGCAAACGACTTTCAAATTACTGACGAACGGTGGCAAAGCGTAGTTGATCTTACGGAAGAAGTTACGGTCAAGAACGAGTTTATCTGCTTCCCGGGAGTGGAATGGTGCGGAACCCCCGGAGTGGGCGGTGACCATAATGTGGTCTTTATCGGAGACGATACCACCTTGGCGAGATGTTTGGAGTGGCATGAAGGCTTGGGATCAAAAAAACCCGACCCTCAACATTGGCCCATTACGATGCTCTACGACGCTTATGAGGCCCACCCTGAGCGGTACTTATTGATTCCGCACGTTGGGGGTAGAAGAGCGGTTCTTGATTGGCATCATCCGGAGCTTGAACGTCTCATCGAAGTACACTCAACTTATGGCCCTGACGACTGGTTTTTCGAGGATGCCATGCGACGAGGACTCCGTCTTGGAGCCAGCGGCGCGAGCGATGAACATCGAGGACGACCTGGTGGCGGTAGACCAGGCGCGAACATTTTCGGAGCGAGTGGAGGAATGTGTGGTTTGCTTGCTCCAGAGAACTCACGCTCGTCGGTCGGTCAAGCGCTAAGACAGCGTCACACCTGGGCTACGACAGGAGAGAAGCTCGTGGCTCTCTTGTGGTCTGGTGAGTCAGTCATGGGTGACGATATAACTCCTGATGCTTCAGAGTTGGCCGTCTCATATCTTTTGCTCGGTGGACATTGTGGGTGGGAAGAGGTGTCCTGCTACGACGGTAACGGCTTAGTTTGGACGGAAAACCTCCATGAGACGGTGGGACTGTCGAACTCTTTGATAAGGATACGTTGGGGAGGAGCACGGGTAAAAGATCGATATCGCTGGGCTTCGTGGCGAGGGACGGCCCGTGTTCGCCATAGCCGCATCGATAGAGTTGAGCCATGGGCGTTTGAACATCCAGAGAAGTACTTAAGAAGAACGCAAGCAGATGAGATTGAATGGGTGGGAGAGACCTACGGTTCAAGTAACGGAGCTCTCTTGTCTCTCAGGGATCTTAAAAAGGCAGTCGTAGAAGTAAGTGGAGAGATCTCTAACTTTTCCGATGAACCAGAGTTCTCGCTTGTGGTCTCGGGGGAAGAGTTAATTGAAAAAGGTAGCGTTCGGAAGGAACTCGGTGGCGTTGGTCTGTTCATATCGGTGGAAAGGGTGACCGACGCAGCTTTGCCTAGACGTCTAGAGGGCTCGTTTTCAATTAAACCAAAAGGTAATGGAAGTTCTGCAGTGTACATGAGAGCACGCCACGGCAATGGTCACGAGGTATGGACGAGTCCGTTATTTGTTGATTGGGCCAAGAGCTGACGAAGGATTGGGTCATACTTTTGAGTGCGTTGACAGTCATTCACTGGCTTTAGATGCAATATTTTGCTTGTAATTTAGGGGGGAATTAATGAGTGTCGAAACAATGATAGAAGAACAGTTGGACCTTACTCCAAAACGGACTTCGTTTTTGGAGTACGTTGTCGGAGGGTCAGGTGGGAAGCAAAAATGCGCTAGACGATACATAGGGCTGCTAGCTGCTTGGATACTGTTCTCGGCTATCAGATGGGGATTACCCGCATATCATCATGGTTTTACAGATGCAGGTCGTGCGACACTAGCTGTTGTAGTATGGGCCTCCATCTTGTGGGTTACTGAGGCGGTTCCTAGCGGCGTAACTGGTATTACGATTCCAGCGATGCTACTTGTCTCTGGAGCATTGCACGGTGTGGCAAATGCGCTAGCTGGCTTTACGCAACAGGCAGTATTTCTTGCGCTGTCAGCTTTTATCTTTGCCGCTGTAATGCGGTTATCGGGACTAGATAAGAAGTTGGCGCTGTTTATTTTGCGAAAGTTGCGTGTGCGCACGGTGACGGGTGCAAGCGTCGCTATGTATGTCACTAACTGTGTGCTTGCACTTATTGTTCCGGGTGCTGTCTCTCGATCTGCTGCCCTTTTGCCTGTTGTTCGAGGTATGGAGGAGTTTCTCGATAAAAGCGCGACGAGCAAAAAGGCGATGAAAGGTTTGGTCATCCAGGGGCTGGTGTATGCACCTATGATCTCCGGATTGCTGTTACTCACCTCCGGACTCCCTAACTTGATTATAACCAGCATCATTGGGAAAGATACTGGTGTAAGTATAGGGTATGGGATGTGGGCGGAGATGAACTGGGTGTATCTGCTCATGTTTATTCCAACGATGCTTTGGATGGCTTGGATGTTCAAGACGGGTAAAGCACGATTTGATTTAAAAGCTTTGGTATCTACAGATGCAGTGACAGGCGTGAGTAACGAAGATGAGCAAGACAATAGACGCGGACGGTCTGTAAATTATCCGCAAGCGATCATTATCGTAGTCTTTGCGGCAGTAGCGGTGGGATGGGCTGTAATTCACTCGGTAAAGCCTGGTTTTATTGGCCTATTTGGAGTGTTTTTACTCATGCTACCTGGATTAATTCCATATTCGTGGAAAGAAGTGCTCGAGAACACGATGTGGAACGCCTTTTTGCTCCTTGGCGGAGCGCTCTCGATGACTTTGGCTATGTCTAGTAGCGGACTTGGAAAGTTCCTTGCTAGCCAGTTTGCGCCTTTGGTCGCAGGGCAAAAGTGGTACGTAATTTTGATCGCGATTATGGTGGCGACTGAGGTATTGCGCCTGGGTATGCTGTCGAACGTAGCGGCGATAGCTCTAATAGCGCCAATTTTAGTTCCTTTGGGTGCGAAGCTTGGGGTCAATCCGATAGCCTTCACACTGCTTGTTGCCAATATCGACACCTTTGCATACGTATTACCCACGCAGATATCCGCTGCTGTGATAGCGTATGGTACAGAGACGTTCAGTATTAGGGACTATGCGAAGGCCGGCGCTGTCTCGTTGGGAATCGCCATCTTATTTAGTGTTGTGGTTGTAGT
The DNA here is from genome assembly GCA_021784785.1 of Actinomycetes bacterium. Classification (GTDB taxonomy): domain Bacteria; phylum Actinomycetota; class Acidimicrobiia; order Acidimicrobiales; family Acidimicrobiaceae; genus Ferrithrix. The sequence continues at coordinate 4,401 of JAJYHJ010000129.1, forward strand.
GCCCTGGTATGCCATCGTGGGTTTCCCTATCTGGTCGCCTGTGGGTGTGCACTTGATACGGTGAGTGTCGAGGTGTTGAGTGAGTGAACCCTACCTGTTGCGCGTCGCTGCGCACCTGACTTTCTTCGACTGGTTGGATATTGAAACAATGGAGTAGCGTAAACATGCCATGGCGGCTAGAAGAGTTGATTGGGTCGGAGTTCGAGCTAGAGATACCGTGACCTTGCAGTGACTTTCCACCTCTTGGGACATAGATGTCGGGTGGAGGTCACTGCAGTAACTATATGGTGTTTCTTATGGGATGATTAATCATAAGACAGCGCTCGCCTTGACCTTATATCAAAAGAGGACGTCGGGTGTCGGTGAAGATAAGGTGCGAAACAGAGTAGAACAACGACTACAGGTTCGATCGACAAGGTTTGGTATGTTGTGTTTGGGGGTGCAATCTGATTGAAGATGAAGGAGAAGGAGAGCTACGAAGTCGATGACATCGTCGCCAAAGATTTCAATGACCAAGTTCAAGATGAGCAGGAGATGCGTGCAGAGCTCATTCTTCGTTATCTACCACTGGTTCGAGGGATAGCTCGCCGTTGTGGGGTTCTCGGCAGGGCAGACGCGGTAGACATCATCCAAGAGGGAGTTGTCGGATTGATCCAAGCAGTGGATCGGTTCGATCCTTGTAGAGGAGTGCAGGTATCAAGCTTCGCATATTGGTGGATAAGAAAGGCTATCTTAACTGCGGCATATGCACGGGAGAGTGATATCCAAGGGACCACAGGGGTAAGTCGCGTAGCGAGTTCCGCTGTACGACATCAGGGGAACGAGGAGTCTCACATCCTCGACAAAGTTGGTGAAAGTTTTTGGAATCGGCAAGTTGAGGCGAACGTTTCTAGACCTGAGCGAGACGATCGTAACGGCACTACCACTTGTGGCATGTACTCGGCTGATGCGTACCGAAAGAGACTTTTGTTTCACAAAAGTGCCTGCCAGGGGCTGTTAACTGAGATCGAGCGATGGAAGTTTCAAGAAGACGAGATCGATATTCGTATCTCAATTCTAAAAGCCCTATCAGCCCTTACGGATCTAGAAAGAAGTGTAATTTGTCTACGATACGGCTTGGATGGAGGCACTCGAGCTGCAAGTGTATCGGAAGTGTCTTGGTCCTTTGGCTTGAGTCAGGAGCGGATAAGACGATTGGAAGAAAGCGCACTTTATAAGTTGCGTAACGTATCTGGACAGTTCGGTTTGAGGGTGTTGCTTAGTGACTAAAGAATCGTTGTTCTGCCCATATCATAGTTTCACTAACGTTGCTATGGGAACTTAGGGTCGGGACGGGTGGCGAAGCGCGACGCTAGCTATGACAGTAGGTGGACCGACGCGGCTGCACATGTATCTAGCGCTGGGAATGAAGCGGTCGAAGTGGTACAGATTATCGCTCGCTCGCAGGTCTCTGATCGTATCAGACTGAGACACTACACCAAGGGGTCGCAGATCTATGTTAGGGGAGATCAAGTTGAGGCGGTGTTTTTCCTTCTATCGGGGAAAGTGCGTATCTATAGTATTGGCAACAATGGTCGACGTGTGACACATTGGTTTGTGAGTGGTGGAGAGTTTTTTGGCTTAGCGGATCAATGGAATAGAAGTTACGTCCATGACGTATGTGCTGAGTCGCAGCAAAATGTGGTAGCCCTCGTAATACCTCACAAAGGTTTAAATGACCTTATGGACTCGTCTCCGTTGGTGCGAGATTCAATTCTGAGGCAGCTTGCACGTAGGGTGCGAACAAACCGAAACCTTATTGTAAGCAGCACTACAGAACAGCTTAGTGTGCGATTATTTCAGCTTTTAGTATCCTTAGAGGAGACAAAGAGATTTGGCAGCCAAGAAAAACGGGCGGTTGTCGGCTATACACAGGAAGACTTGGCTGAGCTCTTAGGGGTGACTAGGCAGTCGGTGAATCGTGTTCTTAGGCTACTCGAAGATAGTGGGTTAATAAAAGTGAATCGGCTTTTCATTAGTGTTATCGGAAGTGCCGGGCACGGTTTTAATGTGTTAGGCACCGACTATCCACCGCTGACCATTTAGTTACTGATCGCGTTGACCGATCCACATTGATCTAGATCTATCTCACTTGATGTCCCCAATTCGACCTCGCTAAAGAGATCTATCTGTCTCGGTTGAGGTTAATGCAAAGTGTGTTGGCGCTCTCGGAGCCGGATTACACACGCTACTACGTTTGACGGATCCGCGGGCACAAGAAGGCGATCTGTGACCGATTCATTATGCACCGGGTTGGTATCCTCGTGGGTTTTCGCCGACAGTCGTATGGCTCGGTGATGTAAGTTGAGCTTTCATGTGGATGGAGGCGCGACTCTTTCTCCAGGTAGTCTATTTTTGTGTATGTAACCATCTACGGAATAGTAGCCCTCTCTTTTATGATGCTTATGTACGCTTTTGAAAAGCGCGGCAGAGTCTTCATAGCTTTGTTTGCGCTGGGCTGTTTACTTTCGAGTGCGTATGGATTCATCTCTGGCGCGTGGCCATTCGGCGCTGTTGAGGCCATCTGGTCTCTCATCGCAATCAGAAGGTACGTTACTTACAAGAATGAGTCTTAGCACAACTACTCTGACGACCTGCGGCAGGTCGCTGATGGAACGACCATATTGTTATTAGAACCAGATGTGCCATTTATGTGCCTAAAGTGTTTATTATTGTCTTTCAAGTTAAGGTGGGGCTGGATTCGACTAAAGTGTAAGGGGTTTTACGGGTGTTGTGATTAGGGGTTGCCTTTACTTAATTCATCTTCTACAACGCACGAATTGCTTGATACAATGAGAGCCATGGTGCCTCCGGGCATCTTTGGGGACCCTCTTGATTCACCTGCTATGGATTGG
>JAJYHJ010000109.1 GCA_021784785.1 Actinomycetes bacterium
AGAATATAGTTCCATAGTACGTACGGTCGAAGACCTTGGAGGAACAAGCAACCCAGTTAGAGCGTTGACCATCCGAAGCCGGATAAGTGGTTCAGGAAGCATGGACGCAACGATACTTAGAGCGATATAACTTCTGTCAGGATTGCCTCATCTCTCACCCGCCTGCGAAGCGTATGCCCAGACAAAGGCTCTTTTGCTGCCGCAGACATATTGCGCCCTGAAATCCGCAGGATTTCAGTCTTCAACTCTTGCCTCATCTCACGCTATCTCTGTGTCAATTTGCAAGGGCGCCAATAGTAACTGATTAACAATATGTCGCTGTAACGGGCTGCCTGCTCAGTCCTCCTCAGGTGGTGTTTGTTGTTTATGTTGGTTACTCTGGCGTAAGCTGATGAGCGCTGTTATCCCTAAGACGGCGACGATGACAAGCAGATTTACATTGGTCGAGATATGCACTACGGATTGCATAAGCATCTTTGCTCCGATGAATACAAGAAGAACGGCAAGTCCTTTGGAGAGATAGGTGAAACGCTCGATAGCCTCCGCGAGCACAAAATAGAGTGAACGTAGCCCAAGTACAGCGAATGCGTTGGAGGTAAAGACAATATACACATTAGTGGTGACACCAAAAACAGCTGGTATTGAATCCATAGCGAAAATGAGGTCAGCGATTTCGATGGCAAGCAGTGCGAACAGTAGCGGGGTTGCCTTATGTTTTTTGTTCTCTTGGACAAAAAACTTGCTAACACTGGTTGTCGATAGCGGAATGAACCTTCGGAGACTACGGATCATTAGGCCGTTTTTTACATCTATTTCCGTGTTGCCCACCGCCATACGAACACCAGCTATGAGCACTATAGTTCCGAACAGATAAAATGACCAGCTGACGTTGTTCGCGAGAGCAGCTCCGGCGGCTACGAAGGCACCGCGTAGAATTAACGCACTGATCACGCCCCAGTAAAGTACTTTCCGCTGATGTTGAAGAGGAATCCCGAAGGATCGAAACAGGAGCGCGAAGGTAAAGATATTATCAACACTGAGGGATTTTTCGAGAAGATAGCCGACGAAGTATTGAGTAGATGCATGCCGACCTTCCGCGACTGCGAGGATGATTCCGAAGATGATAGAGACCGCGATCCACAATGCACTTTCGATCACCGCGAGTCCAAGACCTCGAGGTCTGTCGCGTCGATGAAGTGCGAGATCGATCCCCAGTAATACTCCTATACTAGCAAGGGTGGCAATCCATGCCCAAAGTGGGGTTATCATAGGTGGGGCTTTCTGAGCAACGAACGATCAGACGAGAGACGCCTCTTTTGACCTTTGATTGAGCCATTTAGGGAAGAATTTTCGGTGGCAATGCTGGGCGTACTTTCCAACCAGGGAACTCCTTCGGCGATTATTCGGCGTTGTTCTGAGTTGACATCGGATTAGTGGAGTGATGAACCCATAGTGGAAACTCTTGGTCATGGTTAGACGTTTTCCACTTGAGCTGACACGAGAAGCCATCTCGATAATCGTGTAGATCATCGCGCACTAGTTCGGGCACTCGCAAGAACTTCTTGAGAGCGTGATTCCAAGTAGAACTTGGTCTTTGGGAGTTGAATTAACCATTAGCGATATACTTTGGTCTTTAGTGTCTGCAGCATTGCCTTATTACTTGAGTACTAGTCAAACACGGCTGTCGCGGCATAAGTCTTGTCGAGAAATTTATTTCATTTAGATGTCGCACACTCGACCTGCCTTCTACCTTATGATTCGATTCTGTAACCGTAGTCTCAAAATAAGCGCGAACACTTTTAGAAGAACGGTGCCTCTCTATGCAAGTCTAGCCCAGTTCCAGATACACTAAAGGACGAAGCGCGAATTGACTTGTGCGTGACTAACCTCAGGAACGATGGCTCGGACGGTGATTGATCAAAGCAGTCCTGACGCAACTTTACAGCCATGACACCTTTATAGCCATAGTACTACCACACCGTATTCGGCTAAGCACATTAGTAATATGCAGCCTGACTGCACTTTAATGTGCATCTGGGCAATTAGGATCACTCGACACGTAGCACCAACACCGGTAGAGTTTAACCCCTCACCGCAAAGGACGTCCTAAGACGTAGTTTTGCCTATCCACACGACCCGTTCGTCACTTTACGTAGTCATCCCTAAACAAGCGTTACCATGACTCCTAATGCCGCTGATCGTTGTTCTTTAAAATTTAATATCCTTTGTAAACCACCACATCACCTACCACTTTTTGAAAGTTATCCACAGAGAATCCGTATAACTGGGAATAATATTCAAAACAACTCTGGTATGATCTTCCAAGAAATGCGTCAGACCGCAAGACCCGAGCTATCGAGAACAGGTGGACAGCACATGAAAAGAGCTATTAGAGTAATCGCGCCAGCGCTTATGGTGGCGGCGCCCTTCATTCAACAAACTTCACAGTCACAGCCTGCTCAAGCTCAAAGTCTAGGTTCGCTACAGGCGCAAGCGTCAACTATCGCCAGTCAAATCAATCAACTAAACAACGAAATTGCTATCTACGCCGAAAAGTACGATTACGCACAGTCGCAACTTCAGCAGATAAACAACAACATTGCGACAGTGAAACAGCAGATCGCTCAACAAAAGGCGAAGGTGGGTGCATTAAAAGGACAGCTCTCGCAAGAGGCAATAGACAGCTATATGAATATGGGCGCTGCTTCCACGATCATGAGTGTTCTCCAAGGAACAGCTACACAAGCCACATTGTCGCAGTCTTTCCTCGCTTCTATATCCATGAATCAACAGGATCTCGTAACGAGTTATCAACAGGCGACAGCTCAACTTTCGATTGAGCAGACCAAGTTAGGCACCGACCAGGCACAAGCTCAAAATCAAGTCGCACAAGCTCAAACTGCAGCTCAGCAAGCTCAAACTGCAACCGCCCAGGATCAAAGCCTTCTGGCAGGAATTAAAGGTCAGATAGCGACGTTGATCCAGCAGCAACTACAACAACAGCAGTTAGCCAAAGAAAGAGCAGCTCAGGCGGCTTTAGCTTTACAACAAAAAGAACAAGCCGCCCAAAAGGCGGCCGCACCAGTTGGAACGCAAGCGCAAGTGCCTTCCGCCACACCTTATACCCCACCACCCCAAAGTGCCTCTATCAATCAGGCCATGCAAATCGCGGTAAATGCCGCACTTAGCATGCAAGGAAAGCCCTACGTGTGGGGCGGAGCGAGCCCCTCTGTTGGATTTGACTGCTCGGGCCTTGTAATGTGGGCGTACGAGCAGGCTGGCATCTCGTTACCCCACAACGCTGCAATGCAATACGAAGATACTCAAAGGATAAGTTACTCCCAACTTCAACCTGGCGACCTAATATTCTTCGGCATGCTACCCTACCATGTCGCCATGTACATTGGAGGAGGGATGATGGTAGTCGCGGACGACCCACAATGGCCCATACATGTGGTACCGATTAGTTGGGACGGTACACCATCAGCATTCGGACAGGTAACTGGTTAACATAACCGCTCCGAATTGTCACACTTTGTCGAGACAGCATCGCAAACAAGCTGTACCATCGATAAATGAACATGGGTTTTGGACAAACTACTCGCTAAAATCAAGTATTATTTAGAGACGCGTACCTACAAGTAAACACACTGTGACTCAACAACATCTTGAAACAAGTTGGCTAGCTGCATCACTAGCACTGCAATTTTTCCCTGAATTTTCAACTAGCAAGTTTGAACTCATCAATGTTTCCGAAAACGTTACGTTCAAGATCTACGATAACTCAGGGGTTGCAACTCATGCCCTACGGGTACATAGACCCGGTTATCACAGTCGCATCGAGATCCTCTCAGAGCTCGCGTGGATCAACTCAATCGCCAAAGACACTGGGCTTTCGGTACCTAAGGTTGTCCGGAACGAGCAGAATCGATATCTAACGGAGGTGCTGATTAGCGAGAGCAATAGACGCTACTGCGTGGTGACTCGCTATGTACAAGGAGTAGAACTTACCGACGAGGACTCACCTGATCGCTTTTATAGCCTAGGTCTCATTGCCGCAAAATTGCATCTACACACTTTAGGATGGTCAGAACCATCCTGGTTTACTAGATTTAGTTGGGACTTATGCGATGGTTTTGGAGGTTCGCCAAGGTGGGGAACTTGGTGGGCGCAACTAGATGACATCGACAAGAAGTATCTTAAAGTTGTGGAGGATCTGATCAGTTCATCGCTTGTTCGGTATGGAAGGGCTAAAGACAATTATGGCCTTATCCATGCCGACATGAGGTTATCAAATGTAATTTGGTCTACACCTGACAGTCATCCAACCCTCATCGACTTTGACGACTGTGGATACGGCTGGTTCCTGTACGATCTCGCAACGACAGTTAGTTTTTTCGAGCATAAAGAACAGGTTCCAGAGATCGTCGTTAAATGGTTGGAGGGTTATGAATCCGTGCGTTTGCTTTCAGACGAGGACAAAAACGCAATCTGGTCTCTAATTATGTTTCGTCGTCTTCTGCTACTTGGATGGATACAGTCTCATCCGCAGGTCACTGTCTGCCAGCAGCTCGCACCGACCTTTGCATACGATACATTATCACTAGCGGATAGGTATCTTCGAAACGATCTAGCGAAGTTTTAGCGTAACATAGTTACGAATGCTTCAACAAGAACCTGACAAGTACAGTCTTGTTGTGTACGATTGTTACTACAGACTATGCAAGAGCAAGATCAAAGTCCACTAAACAACCTAGATGAAACAGGGCATCCATGGAAGACCACTACGGAGATCGCCATGATGCTCTCAGAGATCATCGCTTCGGGCGAGATTGGCCCTGATAAAAAAATCGGCACGGAAAGGGAGTTAGCGCAACGATTTGGAGTTACTCGCAATCTCCTTCGTGGGGCGTTAGCCATACTTGAAGAGTCTGGTACCATAAGAAGAGAAAAGGGAAGAAGCGGCGGCACCTACCTAAACGATAAGCGGCTCGAGCGAGACCTCTCCTCGATTGTGGGGTTACCGCAACTACTCAAATCTCAAGGGATGGTCGCCGGTACACGAGTAATTAGGACAGCCTTAGCGGAAGCCGACGCTATAGTTGCTAACCAACTATCCATCGATATCGGTGACTACATATTCGAGATCACTCGAATCCGCTTGGGTAACGGTGCGCCCATCTCCTTAGAACATATGATACTCCCAGCAGATCGGTTCCCCGGACTTTTAGATCGGCCCCTAGGAGGTTCCATCTACGAACTGATAGCTTTAGAGTACAACGTAAAACCACTAGAAGCTACAGAACGCATCGAGGTAAGGCCTGCCGAACCTTCAGAGGCTCAGATACTTTCAGTGAGCGAAGGTTCACCGCTATTTTTCGTAACTCGAACGACCAAGGACGTCGACGGACAACCGTTCGAGCTATCTCACGACTTATTTCGAACCGATAGGGTCCTGATCTACGTGAAGTCATTTGGGTCTAGCTAGTCGAGCCTTACCGACCACCACAAGACACCTTAGAGTCCCTTTCTAGCATCGTATATAGATCGGTCCATATTTTCCTTTGCACTCCGACGATTGACGCTCCCTCGGAGTAAGCCTATTATTGCATTCAGAAGAATTCATAAAAAAAACCGAGGCTATTCACCATCTATCGCTTTACTGATCACGACTAATAAAGGTTTCTTCTCGCCGACAATGTCCAAGGTCACGTGCCCTAGAAAAGGGCTCACAGCAAGGCTTCTGTAGGACAACTCTTTCATTGAACATGATTTAGTCACTTACATCATTTGATGATAGTTTTTCCTTAAGAGATGACTACATTGTCACTAGAGGTCATCACTGACTATAGCATCTTGGTGATCAGATTACGTGGCGGGCAACACCAGGCATCGACGGTGTCGTCCAGGCGGCGAAGCATCCACACGGTGAGATAATGCCGAAGCGGCAAATGGACCTTGACCTCGAAACGATGCATACTCACGGTGACCTACCTGGTTCATAGTCCGACGATAACCTTCTGCAGCACGGCCGCACCGGAGCGCTCGACATCACGGGTCGCGGTGAGCAGCACGAGATCCCGACTGACAGCTAACTCTGATAGCTTCGAGACGACCGATGCCGCGGGCTCGGCAACGAGCTCGGCTCGATAGCGGCGAACAAACTCGGCGAAGCGGCTCGGCTCGTGGCTGTACCAACGCCGCAGTTCGGTGCTCGGGGCCACGTCCTTCTCCCACACGTCCAAGTCAATCGAGGTTTTGGTGAGCCCGCGGGGCCACAGCCGATCCACGAGCACCCGGTGCTCACCTGGTCTACGACCCGGATCATTGTAGACTCGCACCACCTCGACGTGCACTTCGGTCACGGCAGTGTCCAACCGACTTGGAACTCATGGGCGCACGTCCCGCCCTCGTCAATCATCGTGGGACTCCACGGCTAGTCCCGAACGACCCGTAGTCCACTTCTGTCCTCCCATCGATGGCGTCTGTGATGGGCGACCTGTGCCATCTCAGTAAGCAGCATGGAGGTCGGGCAGAGGTTGTCGTCATCATCATCACCACCGCGCATGTTGCGGACGAGGTCGAATGGCGCGACATCGAGACACACTTCCAGGTTGTAAACTCCCGCGGGCGTCCCACACCACCATGATAGCTCTGCACGGCTCAATACCAAATGCAACGATAGAATGATCATCGACAGCTATCATCGTTCACTCCTATTTTGGCCACCGGGAATGCCCTCGATATGCCTTGTCATGCCGTTCGGCCGAGCGCTCAATAACTCTTTACAGTGATCCCAGCAACTCTTAATCAGTAGTTCAAACCTATCACAGAGACCATTTCAAAGTAACCGTTTTGACAAATTCGAAAGCAATGCGCTTCCTTGAAATGGTTGCTTGTTTTCAGTTGCTATAGTCTTGAGTTCTTATTCGCCAATCTCCTTATACGTAGGTTGTACATAATTCCCTTATCTACCTATGAGCCTTATCTGAATACATACTTATAAAGACTCACAAGCCATGCCCAGTTTCACGCTTCGAGTCGAGATAAAGGGATGTTCTTTGGTGAGTGCTCAGGTGTTCAATAGGCGATCGACCAACGATGATCGACTACGTCTGCGGTTGAATCGGTACATGAACTCTTCCAAATAGAGCTGTTTGTATTCTTCCCTTTTGTGGTAGGTGC
>JAJYHJ010000094.1 GCA_021784785.1 Actinomycetes bacterium
TCGTTGCTCGCAGAGCTACATCTAAATGTTCCACTAACGATCATCATCTTGACTACGCGAAATATCTCCAACAGTTGTGAGAAAGAACCGCGGTACTTCGTCAGCTAAGCACGGTTAGTACGTTTCGGAACGAACTGCTCCGGTTTCTAGACGCCCAACTCCAGGCGATGATCCACGATCTCAAAGTTGTACACTTGATTACGGGCGTGGTTATCGAAGTGGCAGAAGAAGCTCTTGATCACCTGACACTGAACTAACAGCTTTCGCCAGAAAAACCAAGGGTTAACTTTCAGACCTAGCCGACTGTTTTAGACGATATCGGCATAACAGTGGCGCAGGGGTCTGCCAGAATAGAATTAGTAACATCCTAAATCCGAAGAACCCCTGCATCTTGGTCAAAGATACGGCCTATATTACGATTGCATTCAGCTCAATAATGGTATCTTTCCTGATGGATTTACCAGACAAGATGAGTCTTCTAAATCACCCATAGGTAGAACTATCACCAGGAAGACACTCAAAGAGTTGCTCTTTTTACGAACACCCGCTTGTCGTTCCGCAGCTTGAACACACATAACAAGATCCCGATCTTTGCATCACGTTACCGCACTCAAAACAATAAGGAGCGTCTCGCTGCTCTGATCTTGAGATGAGTTTACGTTGATCTGACAGAGACTCGCGCGTACTATGGTGAGCAGCATCTGAAGATCCATACGGCGGTACCGACTCTTTCTCATCTTTAACCATCTCTTCAGTTGGAAACAGTGTCAGCTGCGCCCTCTCCTCAGAAGTAAGGATCGACAGGTCTTGCCTTTCGTCAAATGGAAGATAGTCAACTGCTAGACGTCTAAAGATATAGTCAACGAGCGAACTTGCGATGCGAAGATCTGGATCGTCTGTCATACCAGCAGGTTCAAATCGCATGTTAGTGAACTTCCTAACGAAAGTCGACAGCGGCACTCCGTGTTGCAGACCCAAGCTCACCGAGATCGAGAAGGCATCCATTATTCCAGCCAACGTAGATCCCTGTTTTGAGACCTTCATGAAGACCTCTCCTGGTCTACCGTCGTCATACTCTCCAACTGTTACGTATCCTTCACAGTCCGCTACCTGGAATGCAAACGTGGACGACCTTCTCTTACGTGGCAACCTCTCTCGAATCGGCTGTTTTACAACAACAGTTTGAAGCTGAAGAGCCTTCTCAAGTTCCTCGACCTTGCGTTCAAGTTCCGTTGATTCCAACAACGAAGGCTGTTGCAACTTGGTGGTCGATCCTTTTGCGCTTTGCAGTGGTTGTGCCACCTTGCAGTTGTCTCGATAGATCGCTACAGCCTTAAGCCCCATTCTCCAAGCATCAATATAAAGCTGTTCAATATCCTCGACACTCGCCTCTTCAGGCATATTAACTGTCTTGGAGATCGCCCCGGATATAAACGGTTGCACCGCAGCCATCATCTTTATATGACCGAGGTAGTGAATAACGTTATCGCCCATAGAGCACGCAAAGATTGGAAGATGTTCTATCTTCAACATTGGAGCGCCGACAATAGTCTTTTCTTTGTCGATATAGTTCACTATCTCCGCTATCTCTTCTTGAGAGTACCCAAGAGCATCTAAGGCTCTGGGAACGGTTTGGTTGACAAAGGCCATAGTGCCACCGCCAACGAGTTTCTTGTACTTTACAAGACCAAGATCTGGCTCGACTCCGGTCGTGTCGCAGTCCATCAAAAGTCCTATAGTGCCCGTAGGTGCAAGTACACTAGCCTGGGAGTTTCGTACTCCAAATACTGAACAACCACCAATAGCACGATCCCAACTCTCCCTCGCAGCTCCGAGTAGGTCGGAAGGTACTAACGACGAGTCAATATAGTCCACTGCTCTTCTGTGCATGGTTAACACACCTTGCATAGCATCTTTGTTGTTCTCATACTCCGAGAACGCTCCCATGCGAGCTGCCATCTCCGTTGAGGTTGCATAAGCAGTACCCGTCATTAAAGCGGTAATTGCGCCAGCCCAAGCTCGACCTTCATCGGAGTCATAGGCTAACCCCTGAGCCATAAGCAAAGCGCCGAGATTCGCATAACCTATACCCAACTCTCTAAAACGTCTTGAGTTGTCACCGATCTCAGGTGTCGGATAGTCTGCGTTTCCTACCAAAATCTCCTGAGCCAAAAAGACTACTTTCACGGAGTGGACAAACGCCTCAATATCAAAGCTGTGATCACTGTTCAGATACTTCAAAAGGTTAAAACTAGCTAGGTTACATGCACTGTTATCGACGTGCATATACTCCGAACACGGGTTCGAGCCACTAATCCTTCCCCACTTTGGCGCTGTATGCCACTTGTTTATGGTGGTATCGTACTGCACGCCAGGGTCTGCGCACTCCCAAGCTGCCTGGGCAATCTCACGCATAAGATCTCGTGCTCGTACCTTCTTTATCACTGAACCATCAGTGACTGCCTTTAGCTCCCATTCTCCGTCTTGCGCCACCGCTTCCATGAACTCGTCTTTGACTCTCACGGAGTTGTTTGCATTTTGATACTGAAGAGAAAACGAGTCTTTGCCGTCTAGATCCATATCAAAACCAGCATCTCTAAGAACACGAGCTTTGCGTTCTTCGATAGCCTTGCACCAAATAAACTCTTCAATATCAGGATGATCTACATCTAATATGACCATCTTCGCGGCTCGCCTAGTCTTCCCACCCGACTTTATCGTTCCTGCCGAAGAGTCCGCCCCTCGCATAAATGAGACTGGGCCAGAGGCAGTACCTCCGCCTTGGAGTAGTTCCTTTGAAGAGCGAATCTTGGAAAGATTCACTCCAGCACCAGAACCACCTTTGAAAATGATGCCTTCTTCTCTGTACCAGTTCAGGATTGAATTCATATCGTCGTTCACCGAGAGGATGAAACAAGCTGATGCTTGCTGGGGAACTCCTTTGACGCCAATGTTGAACCAAACTGGAGAGTTGAACGCAGCACGCTGATGGATCAGGAGGTACTTCAGTTCTGCACGGAAAGTCTCTCGTTGCTCGTCGTCTACGAAGTAACCGTCCTTGTCGCCCCACTCTGTAATGGTGTCTACGATGCGATCAGCGACTTGTTTTAGAGAACCTTCTCTCTCGCTCGTACCTTGCGTTCCTCGAAAGTACTTTTGAGCCAAGATATTCGTCGCATTCAAAGACCAAGTGTTTGGAACCTCAACACTCAACTGCTCAAAGGCAACTTTTCCATCTCTATAGTTCGTTATTCGTGCATCTCGTCGTTCCCAAACGACGCTCTTATACGGGTCTTCTTCACTCTTGGTAAAAAATCTACCGAAACTTACTGTCAATCTCTCAGGGGCGATAGCCACCACTGCCTCCAAAGTTCTGCTTCAATCGTTCACTCTAGGCGTTTGCGCTTTAGACTGATACGCCGATCAATCACTACAGGTAGTGTTGTCTTGAACACTACCCACGAGATATTGTATATCGATAAAAATTACACCGTTGTGATTTCAAAGAATAATTTGTAATTATTTCTTACAGGGAATCTCCAAGATCGGTTGCTACTCTGTAATGAGTATTTTATGTAACTACATATTAGGTCAAGTGATGTACAAAAAGAGAGCCGTCCATAAAGATGTTGATTCCACTACCAGTTAGCACCGAGGCTCGTTTAGGAACTGATCCAATTGACAAAGAAGCTATAAGAAGGTTTGAATCTACCTATTCAGATCGACTTCAGCATGTCTCAGTTGTCGTCCTGATACCGGCTTACAACGAAGAAAAAAACATAGCTAAGGTCGCTAACTTGATCCCATCGTTTATCGGGGATCTTCCAGCCCATACCGTAATCGTCTCAGACGGTTCGACAGATGGGACTGTGGAGGTCGCCCGCACCTTCGACCTCTCGATATGCGATGCGCCGATAAATCGTGGGCAAGGCGCAGCCCTAAGACTCGGATATAAGATTGCATCTCGCTTTGAGATTCCAATCGTTGCTGTGGTGGATGCCGACGGTCAGTGGGATCCCACAGACCTCGAAGTGATGGTAAAGATGGTGGCCGATGACACAGCGGACTTTGTTCAGGGATCAAGAGTCTTGGGCCACTCTGAGGTCGGCGACCCCATTAGAGATCTGGGTGTTGTTGTATTTGCAAAGTTAATCTCACTTCTGACAAGGTACCACGTAACCGATACGTCATCGGGAATACGGGTGTTTAAGTCTGAACTTCTAAACAAGATCAGACTTCAAGAGCCACAATACCAGTCATCAGAGCTTTTGATCTCAGCGATCTATGCAAAAGCTCGCATCAGTGAACACCCTGTTGTAATGTCTAAAAGACATACAGGTAAGTCCAAAAAGGGAAACAACCTAAAGTACGGCATGAACTACGCCCGAGTAGTGTTTTCAACTTGGATTAGAGAGCGTTTCTTGATTCGTGGTTAGCACTTTCAAGAGGATAAGAGAGATTGCTCATCACCCCTTGAGCTGGATTCTCCTCCTCGAACTACTTATCTATCTAGTGCCATTCTTGTTCGGTTATCCGCTTATTTACGGAGACAACCTAAATCAAAATCTTCCACTTCGAGCGTTAAGTGGTAACATATTTGCGGCCGGGCACCTTCCATCTTGGGATCTCTTCAACTGGGCCGGAGAGCCTCTCCTTGCAGGCTTTAATGCTGGCGTATTTTTCCCACTCACATGGCTCTTTATCGTCTTTTCTGCACCATTAGCGATGTCACTCAATTTAGCGCTAACTTTTTTTATAGCCTCATCTGGCGTTTACATGATCGTAAGACACCTTGGTGGTTCCAAGTTTGCCTCATCCGCAGCAGCCCTAGCATTTACCTTCTCAGGCCAGTTTGCATCGCAGTCGGTACACATCGACATGATCGAAGGCATTGCGAGCTCGGTCTGGATGCTTTACTTTGTCTTCAAACTCTTCAAGGCTTCATCCACCAAGGGTCGTTTAGGAAATGCGGTCCTTTTTGGTACTAGCTTTGCATTCACTGTGCTGGCTGGCGCTCCTGAAGCAATGATCGACGGCCTCATTATGGCCGGTACGGTAAGTTTAGTACTCTTTTTGAAAGCTCCAAAAAAACTCCAAATGTTAGCACTTCTTGCTTTAGCAGGAATCATCGCACTTTCGCTTTCTGCTATCCAATGGATCCCTGGACTACTATTTGAGACTCTTTCCAACAGAGCAAAAAACAGTGCCAACTTCTTTGAAGCTGGACCTTACAGTCCTTACTACCTACCAACCTTTATCAATCCGTTTCTCTTAGGAAACTACAGCGCCTTTGGCGTTACGGGTTACTTTTCTAGTTACAACTTGGCCGAGATATCTACATACCTACCGCCGGTAGTAAGCGTCGTAGGCGTTGCGTCGCTTCTAAGCAAAAGACTAACTCCAATTTCAAGTTCAATACGCATAGCTCTTTTGGCGGCTGGCACTGTCGCTCTCATACTGGCATTAGGGACCTATCTTCCACCGTTTGAGTACATAATGGCGCACGTTCCTTTATACAACCTGCAACGGTTACCGTCGAGAAACATGTTTGTAGTGGACCTCGTCTTAACTTTAGGATTTGGAAGTTCCTTAGATAAGATATCTCAAAGAATCCGTTCCAAGTTACCGTTCCAAAAAGAACACTTCACCGTGCTCACCTGGGTCTCGATCGTATTTGGAGTACTTGCAGTCACGACGACCACGCTTCTTATAGTCTCACAAACGTCACTCTTTCAGCTACTAAACGTTCCGTCTCCCTATCCTACGCATCTCTTTAGCCTCAAGGTCATGGTGTCAGTTGAAACGTTACTCACGCTCGTCTCCTTGAGTTCTTTAGTCTTTTCAATTCACACAAAGAAAAGCTATAAGGCTCTTCTCGTAAAGCTATCCATAGTGGTAGGCGCACTTCAGCTTCTTACCTTCGGAGTGCAGACTCTCTACGGTCAGATTCCTTCAAATGGTCCATACGCCGACACCGCCGACTTTACCCGATACACCCCAAAACTCCCAGCAAATGAGCGAAGTGTCATATTCGACCCCTATCTTTTTTACTACTCCTCCCTACTAAATGTTGGTCTTCCCGATCTTAACTATCTGGTGGGCCAACTATCTGCTCAAGGCTACGCATCTCTCGGAATCGAAAACTTCAACCAAGTCACAAACTCGAAACTCGAAGGGTCCTTCAATCCATATGTAATCGACTCGTTTGGCGTGAACTATCTCAACGTCTCGAGAGTTATTAGTGGTTCCAAGTATTTTCTTACCCGAGAACCAGCCCCGCTCAACCCAACAAACGGACAACCCCCGGTCACTTATGCCAAACAAAAGGTCCACGTAGCTATAGGCTCAAAGAAGGTTACCGCTAACTCCTCTATTTACCTTGGATCTCCAACCAAGGTCACCTACATTGGAGTAAAGGTTCCTAACTCTATACACCTATCTTGTGTCACAAGCGCGAGCGTCACGGGTCCATTAGGGACGTCGCCTCTTATACAGAGATCAACGGAGGGACGCTACGTATTTTTCGAAACTACGACAGCTCCCACACTTTCTTATGAGGTCAACTTAAACCTGTGCGGGTCATTCCCTACCCTAAATGGATCGCCGGACGCTCCGATAGTCGTCGATTCGGGAGGATCCCTTTTCAAAGTAAATGGATGGCTAGCCTACGTAGTAACCCCTAAACTCTTCTCCTACAGCCCAGGTCCCAATCAGCTCTCCATATTCTCCTATCGAAAGCCACATAAATCCTTGGTAAAGACTCCTCCCTTTGCCAGCGTCAAAAGTGTCCATCAGAGTCTCGATGGAACTATCACTTTCACCTCTAACTCGCCTCGCCCTTACGTCGCCGTGCTGAGCCAAGCTTATACCAACGGCTGGGCCGCTACGTATAAAGGAGCCGGTAACGACACGCTCCGGACCACGAACGTAGGTGACTACAAAGCCCTTCAGACCATCTCTGTTCCCGCTGGTAATGTCACTATCACCGATACGTACAGTCCGCCAGGTCTCATAACTGGAGGAACACTATCGATCTTCGGACTTATCGGGATGCTGCTTCTGCTCTGGTTCGTCAGAAAGAACCTAAAACATTAGATGAATCCCATCCCTCCAACCCATCACGCATCCTCTGAAAAGATACAAACCTTAGTGGTTCATGCCCGCCTCGCACCGTTCGGT
>JAJYHJ010000015.1 GCA_021784785.1 Actinomycetes bacterium
CTACGAGAAGTAACAGGTCGTCAGCTTCGCCTTCTTCAAGGATGATATCTGCGTTTCGCGTCACACGAAAGTAGTGACGCGAACCTATACTCATTCCAGGAAATAAAAGTTCCGCATGCGCACTAATCACCTCTTCGAGTGCGATATATCTACCTGAATCGAGCAGCTGTATAAAGCGAGGCACCAGTGGTGGCACCTTTACTCTAGCGATACGAAGTTCATCTTCAGGACCACCGTACACCTTTACAACTAGATTCAAAGAGAGATTAGATATATAGGGAAATGGATGAGACGGATCAACCGCTAAAGGTGTAAGTATTGGGTAGATATCCTCAACAAAAAGCTTTTTTAGATACGATACCTCATCCTGAGTAAGTTCAGAGTACTCCACAACTGAGATATTTTCTCGAATCAGGCTTGTCCTAAGGATTGGCCAGATTGACTCTACCCGTACGAGTAAGTCATCCATCTCCCCTTTAACCGCTTGCAGCTGTTCACGCGGTTTTAGTCCATCGGGTGATCGCAATCTATTGTTGGACGCAAGTTGGTCCTTTAGGCCAGCTACGCGAACTTGAAAGAACTCATCGAGTCCTTGAAATAAGATCGCTAAAAACTTCGTCCTCTCCAGTAGCGGAACTGAGTCATCCTCAACAAGATCTACCAACCTATTCGCGAAAGCCAGCCATGATAGCTCTCGATTGATAAAACGATTTGGACCATAGCTATGTATTTTTTCAAGTACTTCTAACTCCACACCTAGTAAAGTATGGCTAATGAGACAAGTTTCGTTCACAAATGAGAAATTTCCCGGTGAGGTTACAGATAGTTGGTAGGCAAGACGCAGGTTGAAGAGCGCCACACTAGGGCCCCATCCGGAGCTAAAACGAAGGTAACTCTTCCAAAACGACGAACTGAACTTGGTTTGCTCATTCTGGCAAACCTCGCTACAGTTGTCGCATTTTTCCTAGCGAAGTACGGGCTAAATCAAAGCTACGTTCCCACCGTCGACCCATATTTAGTCGCAGTAGTCTTAGTACCTTACTTCGGTCATCTAGCAAGCCGCATAAGTGCACCTGATGCAGACCCGGTATTCCTACCTGTTGCTACATTACTAAATGGTATTGGGTTCGTAATGATCGAACGTCTCGATCCAACTGAAGCTCATCTGCAGGTCCTTTGGACAACCTTAGGGGTGGGACTTTACATCCTTACCCTCGTAGTCGTCAAGAACTCCGATAACTTGGACCGTTTCCGCTATATTCTCGTTATATTGGGAATTGGACTGGTTCTCTCCCCGCTCGTTCCTGGTATTGGAGAAAATATCAACGGAGAGAGACTGTGGATACATCTAGGACCTTTATCATTTCAACCAGTAGAAGCGGCGAAGCTACTGCTCGCTCTATTTTTTGCATCCTACCTGACGGAGAAAAGTGACCTTCTCAAACGTATGTCACTTAGAAATCTACGGGCGATAGGGCCTTCACTTCGAAGTTTTGGCCCATTGGGGGCCGCATGGGCTATTGCGATGATGCTCATGGCAGCCGAACGTGACGTCGGTTTTGCGCTTTTGATCTTCGCAACCTTTATCGTCACGGTGTGGCTTGCTACCGCCAACAAAACCTTTTTACTCCTTGGATCGGTGCTCTTCGTCATTGGAGCTTTCGTAGCATCAAAGTTATTCGCTCAAGTAAACGAACGTTTTACAATCTGGATTGATCCGTGGAAGTACGCACAGGGAATCGGGTACCAAATCGTGCAAGCCCAGTATGCTCTTGGAACTGGTGGTTACTCTGGAACCGGACTCGGGCAAGGTCATCCCTCTGTTATTCCAGTCGTTACTTCAGACTTTATCTTTGCGGCAATCGGTGAAGAACTTGGACTACTCGGCACCACGGCCATACTATTTGCATTCTTGATAATCGTCGGAGCTGGATTGAGAGCGGCGATGCGGGCAAGATCTCAGTTCTCATCGTTAGTAGCAGCATCTTTCACCTTAACGTTTGGGTTACAGACCTTTTTCATAATCTCAGGCGTAGTAAGAATTCTTCCTCTTACGGGAGTAACCCTACCTTTTGTCGCGTATGGCGGCTCGTCGCTGGTCGCTAACTACGTTCTCATAGCCGTACTAGCACGAATTTCACACGAAGGTAATGAGGTTCTCCTCTTTGGGCCCCAACCTCCAATTCAAAAGCAACTGGCAACCTAAACCCTCGAGGGATGCGGCATCAGGGAGGCAGCACACCACTTATGAGTTGGCATTGCGCTTTGAGATATATAGATCGTCGGATATCCGCCCACAACTTTTTATATAGCGCAACTCCAGCCCTTCGTGAGGTACGCTTTGAACTACAAATGGGATCCCCTCAATACATCTTCTCCCCGGAGCTGAACGCCAATACTTGGTCAGTGTCTCATGAATTCATAAAATCTCAAGTCTCTTGCGAGTAATACCTTATATTGGCCTGTTAAAAAATGAGATATCTGCAAGAATTGGCACTGGCAAGTCCGACACAAGCGCCATTAGCACAGCATCAGAGGCTCTTGAGCCGAAGGTCTTCACGCGTCCTTGAACCGATGAGACTGCCACCTCTGCAACGTAGTTACCTCCTTGGATCTCTGTTATTGCCACATACTCAACTCGAAGCTCAAACGCTAAGAGAACCGACGCAAAAAACTGGTGTGACAACGGCCTTGGAGGTTTTAAGCCTCGTAGGGCCGCCGCTATTTGGGAACCTTGCTCTAAAGAGATAGGAATAGTAAAGGAGTTCGACTTATCATCCAGATCGAACAGCACAAGGCGAGCAAACGTCTCTGGAAGAGCTACGCCAACGTCTTGAACTCCCACTTGTCGCAAACGAGCTAAAGAGTCAGATAGAAGCTTTGAGGACGAGTCAGGAACTGCTTCGTCTGGAGATGAGATACCGTCCATATCCCGATCACGTAATGCGTCAACGCCCAAATCGGTGAGTCCAGGAGATGGTTCGTGTGAGTTTTCATCAAGATGTCCTGAACCCAAAGTAGTCACAGCTAACCGACTGAACGTCTCATCGAGATATTTAACACCAGTCCGATCGCCGCAAAAAACGTTAACATAGCTGACCCTCCGTAGGACATGAATGGTAAAGGAATACCAGTTATTGGCATTATACCTACGGTCATTCCTGCATTTTGAAAGATAGAGTAGACAAAAAGTCCAAAAATTCCAGCGACGATCAGACGCCCTAAGGGATCTTTAGCGAGCCTCATCGCTCGCCAAATTCTGTAGCAGACAAATGCAAAAGCCGCTATCAATGACGCAGAACCCACAAAACCTAACTGTTCACCAACCGCAGTGAAGATAAAATCTGTTTGCTGTTCAGGCACGTAGGATAAGTTAGTTTGCGTACCTTTGAAAAGCCCTTTACCCCAAAATCCACCAGATCCGATAGCGATCTTTGATTCAGTTAGATTGTACCCGTTGGTTCCAAAAGGGTTTTTATTCTGGTTCAAAAATGAAGTAAGTCTCGCAAGCTGAAACTTATGGAGAACGCCAAGATGGACGATTAGATAGACTCCAACAATCGCTCCGAACGCAAGGAAGAGCAGGTAACGGCCCGGAGTTCGATCGACGGCCAAAAGAGCTGCTCCAGCTACCCCAACAACTAGGCCAGTGCCAATATCTGGCTGTTTTATTATGAGCACCATAGGTATACCGACCATCGCCAGCAATTGGATTAGATTTTTCAAAGTTACTGGCCCTTCGAGGCTGTCGACGTAGTAGGCCATTGCAATTACGATAACTATTGAAGCAAACTCAGAAGGTTGAAGTTGAAAAGGACCCAGTTGATACCATCTCTGCGCGCCAAGCGCCGTCTTGCCGATATGTGGTATATATACGCCAACTAACCCAACGATTAGTCCCCCATAAAATAGATACGCTAAGGAAGAGATCCGTCTATAGTCAACCATCGCCACAAGGATCATGACCGCTACCCCTAAAACGACGTAGAGAGCCTGTCTCTCTAAGTAGTAGTACTGGCTTAGACCTTGTTGAACCATGGAATCTTTTGTAGCGGAATATACCATTAGTACACCAAATGCAGCAATGCCTATTGAGACTACAGCCAAGGCAAAGTCAAATTTGAGCACTTTATCCCGGATCTGCTTCCTCCGGTCATCCATCGTGAACGTCACAAGACAAAATCTAATAGCTTTTGCATAGAAACAACTAAGTAGACTTATAAAGAGGAAAAATGCAGGCTAGCGCGTGTAGGACTTATGCGCTAGAGTTTATAGGGATAGACAGCGTGCAGATTTAGCGTGGTATGTTGATGAGGGTTTTGAACGGTCTAACCAGGAGTTAAAGATGAGTATTTTCAAGCGGATGTCACAGGTATTTCAACAAAAAGCTAACGCCGCACTTAACAAAGTAGAGAATCCGACAGAGGCGCTTGACCTCTCGTATGAAAAAATGCTAGAGAACCTTCAACAAGTACGGCGTTCTATTGCAGATGTCCTTACCTCTCAAAAACGTCTCGAAGCTCAGAGAGCATCTCTTCAATCACAGTACGATAAGCTCCAAGGACAAGCAAGACAGGCTCTTCAACAAGGACAAGAGGACGTAGCTAAGCTCGCCCTAACAAGAGCCCAAGATGCTCAAAAAAACATCGTCGCGTTAGATCCACAGATTAACCAACTTCAAGCTCAAGAGCAAGCCCTTGAAGAGACTGGCCGCAAACTCCAATCCAAGATCGAAGTCTTTAGAGCACAACGGGACACGATGAAGGCACAGTATACCGCTGCTAAAGCTTCCACACAGGCGATGGAGTCTCTTGGCGGTCTCTCCGAACAGATGACAGACGTTAATCTTATGATGGATCGAGCAAAAGATAAGGTGGACGAGATGCAAGCCAGAGCCGCGGCGGTATCTCAACTTTCGGACTCTGGTGTTTTGGACTCCCCTTCTCTCGGCGGTAGCGGTGACGATATTGAGGCTGCTTTAGCAGCAAGTTCCATGACAAATAGTGTCGACTTACAGTTAGAGCAGATGAAAGCTGAGCTTACTGAGGGTACCAAAAGCACAGCGGTTGATAACGGCACGAATCAACTTCCCAACGATAGCGCTACGAAGGGATCTTCACAACCAGCTACACCGCCTCCCGCTGCTGAGCTAAACGAAACAAACTCCATTACGATTAGGATTGCAGGGGAGAGTAGATATAAAGTTCCTGTAACGATACGGCCAGCATTGGAAGGGCTAGACACTGCCATGGAGCTCGCCATATCTCAATCCGACGAGGTTGCATTCACCAAGTTAACGAAGCAACTAACAAAGTTGATCCGGGGCTCTGGTACTGAACTAAGCGACGCGGACCTCTCAGCGTCTGACCTCGTAGTTCCATCGGCGGATATGTCGATCGCCGATGCTATGAAGATCCTTGGATCTGAGGAACCCGAAGATGCTGAAGAAGATGCTCAAACCTAGGCGGATAGTTTCGAGCACAAGCGTCCAAGGGCTACAAGTCTCTACTTTAGACTGAAGCTCGCATCAAGTAACTAACGTAGATGCTATATAGCAGAGGCGTATGCAATTTACGCAACGCTAGCTGCTCTAATAGGTTTCGTCGAGATCCACCCCATAAAGCTACCTATAACATGAAGAGGTTTATCATATGGAGCTTGAAAGCTCATTGCCGCTCTACTCCACAGAAAGCGTTGAACAACAAGCTGCTCGACGCCGCACGTTTGCAATTATTAGCCATCCTGATGCTGGTAAGACGACACTCACGGAGAAGTTCCTACTCTTCAGCGGGGCCGTGGTAGAAGCAGGTAGTATCAAGGCTCGCCAAGGTCGCCGTCAAGCCAGATCTGACTGGATGGCGATGGAACAACAACGAGGAATCTCCGTTTCCTCAACCGTTTTGCAGTTTGAATACAATGATTTAGTCTACAATCTCTTGGATACCCCTGGACACCGAGACTTTTCCGAAGATACCTATCGAGTACTAAGTGCATGTGATGCTGCAATAATGGTCCTCGACGTCGCAAAAGGAATCGAACCACAGACGCTCAAGCTATTCGAGGTCTGTCGGGCGGAAAACATTCCTATCATCACATTTTTAAATAAGTACGATAGACCGGGGCGCGATCCCTTGGAGTTGTTGGACGAGATCGAGCAGATGATCTCACTTCAACCGACTCCTATGACTTGGCCTGTAGGCATACCAGGTAACTTTAGAGGGGTCATCGAACGCGAAAGTTCTAGTTTCATTACCTATGAACGCACCGCGCGGGGTGCCCATATAGGCGATGAACACAAGATGACCCTAAAAGACGCTAAGTCCCTCTTTAAAGAAGAGGTTGAAAGAGCCGAAGAGGAGTGCTCTTTATTCGACGAGGTCGACGCTCATCACGACCAGGCGACATTCTTAGCAGGAAAGAGTAGCCCTCTTTACGTTGGGTCGGCGTTGACAAACTTTGGGGTTAGACATCTCCTAGACGCAGTGGCTAATCTCGCCCCACAACCTTCGGCCCGCGCCGACTCAAAAGGTGATCTAAGGCTCATCGGATCTTCGTTCTCAGGATTTGTCTTTAAAATTCAAGCGAATATGAATCCCAACCATCGCGATCACGTCGCCTTCATAAGAGTATGTTCAGGGGCATTTGCCCGAGGAATGACTATAATTAACGCCGAGACAGGAAAGCCATTTGCTACCAAGTACGCATCATCGATGTTTGGATCAGATCGTGCAACCATTGATGAAGGGTTCCCGGGGGATATAGTTGGACTAGTAAACGCTAGTGAACTAAGAATAGGTGACACGCTGTATCAGGATGATCCTGTTCGCTTCCCCAATCTGATCTCCTTCGCCCCAGAGATCTTTGCCTACATTCGTTCTTCGGACACCTCGAGAACCAAGCAGTTTAAAAAGGGGCTCGAACAGCTTGAACGTGAAGGTGTAATTCAAGTCCTACTCGATGACAACCAGCCCACCACTCCGCTGCTTGGCGCTGTTGGAGAGATGCAGTTCGAGGTATTAACTTACAGACTCGAAAATGAGTTTGGGGCAAAAGTCGAGCTACGCAGAACGTCGTTTAGATTTGTACGTAAGACAGAACCTGAAACAGCACAACAACTTGCGACACTAGAGA
>JAJYHJ010000065.1 GCA_021784785.1 Actinomycetes bacterium
TCCGATCTTTCGAGGTCGGATGGGCGCCCGAAGAGCCCGATCTGTTGCGTAAAGCGATCGGGGCGGACAAGGAAGACTATGTAGAAGTTGGGCTTGGATATAGCGATGATCGAAGCATGGTCAGGGACCACTTTCGAGGTCGTATTATGTTTCCGATCATGGATACTACCGGTAGAGTGGTGGCTTTTGGAGGTCGAATACTTCCTGAGCTAGCTTCTAAAAGTAGCTACGATCTGCCGAAGTATAAGAACTCTCCTGAAACCTACCTCTACCACAAAAGACGAGTGCTTTACGGTTTAGATTCAGCAAGGGCGAAGATCGTTCAACTAGATGAAGTCGTCGTATGTGAAGGGTACACAGATGTAATTGGTCTTTGGCAGTCGGGAGTTGAAAATGCGGTTGCAACCTGTGGAACGGCACTGTCAGATGAGCACTTCGAACGTTTGAAGAACTTTGCAAGGAGGATAGTTCTATCTTTTGATGCGGATGGCGCTGGTCAGAGTGCTGCTGAACGACTTTACAAGTTTGAACAGAGCTTCAACCTCCAGATCTACGTTGCAAAGATCCCCTTTGGGAAGGATCCGGCTGAGGTCGCTAAAGACAACCCTGAACTCTTACCCAAAATGGTGGCCGAGGCCGAACCTTACTTGCGGTTTCGTCTAATGAGACTCTTTGAGAACTCTGATATGGACACCTCGGAGAAACGTGCGAAGGTTGCGGAGACAGCTCTGAATATTCTTATAGAACACCCTTCTCCCTTGGTTAGATCTGAGTATCTAGGTTTAGTAGCTGACGCAACCAAGATTAGTTTTTCTGAGCTCAAGACACAAATTGAACGTCGATCGAAGGTGCATCGAAAAGGTTTGCAGCCTTCTAATACGTCCAGGTCTTATGTCGGTGATGGTGATAGAGCGGCTTTGGAGACTCTTCGGCATCTGGTAAATGACCCTCTGGAGCTTTCTGAAGTCATATCGCCGAAACTCTTTCGAGTGTCTGAGTTCGCGTCGTTGGCGGAGCTGGCTCAAGGCTGCTCCTCAGTTGCAGAGATTGCGTCGAGGCTAAATGCTAGTCCCGACGGTCCGTCTGATCTGTTTTTTCGACTCGTTGCAGATCCACCCACCTCTGAGGTATTAGACGTGGTGTCTACCTTTGTTTCTAGAGAGGCTCTATTCGAACTTGAAGTTATAACTCAGAGACTTAGGAGAGGTGAGGGTGGTGGAGATCTTCTGCACCTGTCGAATCAGATCGCAGTTGCTCGACGATTGGTCGAATCAATCGGCCGCGGAGAGAACATAGCAGGCAATACAGGTGAATTGATTACATGGTTGCTAGAGGTTAGAGACGGCAAGTAGAGTAGGTCTAGAAAGATTTTTCGACTTTGGGATATATGATGACTGGAAACTCAAACCAAGACGCATCCTTACGTTCGTATTTGAAGGATATCGGACAGACTCCTTTGCTAACTCAAGAACGCGAGGTGGAGTTAGCAAGAACTATTAAGAGTGGCTGGAGAGTTTTAGGGAAGGATCCGACGACATTAAGTAACGATGAGAAGCGTTACCAAAAAGAACTAGAGCTAGCCAAGAGTGAGTTCACGCGAGCAAATCTTAGACTTGTTGTATCGATAGCAAAAAAGTACCAAGGACTTGGTATCCCAATGCTTGATCTTATACAAGAAGGCAACCTTGGACTCATGAGAGCTGTAGACAAATTTGATGTTGACAAGGGGTTCCGATTCTCTACTTATGCTACTCACTGGATCAAACAAGCAATGTCGGCTGCGATTACAGGACAAGGCCGAAGCATTAGAGTTCCCGTGCACATCCATGATCAGTTGGTGGAGCTGACAAAGATTCGGAGAGAACTCGAACAGAAGTTGGGTCGAGATCCAACCGCAGAAGAGGTTGCAACGTCAATGGGAGTTCCTATCGAGAAGTTTGACGAGTTGAGCCGACTCCTTCTTGATGTGATCTCTCTTGAGACTCCTGTTTCTCAAGAGGGTGATACGACGTTGTTGGAGGTATACTCCGACGGTGACGGTGATGAATTAGACGAATCTATACTAAGACAGGACTTGAAAGAAGCCCTTCAAAAAGCTATGTCAGCGCTAGGCGAGCACGAACAGCAGATCTTGCGATTTCGATTTGGCTTGGACGACTCAAAGATCCATAATCTTGAAGAGACCTCTAAACGCTTCTCGGTCTCAAGAGAGAGGGTTAGGCAGATTGAGACGAGAGCAATAAATCGCCTCCGTCGAGCAGACGTAGTGGAACAGTTAAAAGCATCGGTTCAAGACTAAATTTGACATGATTTGTCGCTATACCTACTAGCGTAGTTTGAGATTCCGGGGTAGCTCAATCGGCAGAGCAAGCGGCTGTTAACCGTTAGGTTGAGAGTTCGAGTCTCTCCCCCGGAGCTTGGGGCTCGTAGCTCAGCGGTTAGAGCAGGGGACTCATAATCCCTTGGTCGCAGGTTCGAATCCTGCCGGGCCCACCAGGTCAGAGTATGTTTTAACCTTGTGGACTTGCAGGAAAACTCGACAAGCTCCACAAAGTGGCTATGGTGTCAGCGAAATGTGCACCCCTTTTAACCCTGCGACCTTTGTAACGGTGTGGCTCTCCACAAGCGTGGAAGGCCTTTTGGATTATGGGCGCTTGTCTCATCTCCACTCGACCGTCTCGCACTTCAGGTGGATCGCATTGGGTTCGCCACTCCAGTACCATTGGATGCCACTAAGACGACGCATGAAGCCCGTGCCTCTTGCAGAGCGACATTTTAGCGGGCTTTGGATCGGCGATGTGAGGGGAGAAATTGTTGAATACGAAGGTTACACACTCGCCCTTCCTTCCAAGAACGAGAGCATGAGTGCAGAAGAGCACACTGAAGTTACTTATAGTAGGCTGAACCTTTGCACATGTCCCTTTCTGGTTCACAACGATGCCGATCTCTCCAACTGAGAATACGCCCTAGTTGGGTCCATCAGATGACCTATTCGCAAAGAGCACGACAGCCACCAGAATCAGCAAAAGAAGGATTGCAATCAAGATTTGTGGTTGTAGAGAAGTCGCTTCGTGTTCATCGATCGTCCTCACTTATCTCTAGCGGTAACTGGCCCCAGGTGTCCGAGCTCCAGCCGTGTCATGTCCCAGTCGCGTCAGTATCTCCGTAGTTGGAGCAATAGAGGGTGAAGGTATTCCATTGAACTATGTATGTTCGACTCGAAGTAAAACTTCAACCTCCCTCACATCCTTCAACCTCCAGTCCAGTAAGGACGCATGACCTTACGATTCAATTCGGATTGCAAGAGTCATTGCTTGATGTTTGAGGCGACCCACTCAGTTATCTCCTCAGTGCTGATCTCGCCTGACGCAACACGAATGATCGTCGGGACGATCGCATTTGGATCCTCCAGGGTCCACGTACTGCCATTGATCGTGATGAACATCCACATCGTGGCGTAGGCCGTGCGCTTGTTACCGTCTCGCAACGGATGGTTCTTAACCAAGTGCTCGAGCGGAAGGCAGCTGTGTTGCTCGAGCTCCGGATAGAACTCGATACCGTCGAACGATGCCTGAGGTGCTGCAAGGGCTGAGTCGGCCAAGCCGATCCCAACGCCGTTGGCCAGTAACTCGCCGTCGATGCCGAGGATCAACTCGGCGATCGTTAGGTAGTCGCCCAGGCCTAAGTATTTGATCAAAGATCGGCGAGCCTTTCGAACACTTCACGCTGCGAATCGAGCAGATGGTGCAGGCTCTTCTGGAACTCCGGGTCAGCTCGGCGTGCCCGGATGTGTTCGACAACTGCTTGCCGAACAGCCTCGGAGACCGACTGGTTGTCAGCCTTGGCGACTACTTCAAGCGCCTCGGCGGTTGGGCCTGGAAGTCGGATGGTGGTTGTGTGTGTATTCATGGCATCATTATAGCACGGATACTGGTTGTGACCTCGGCGGTCCGACCAGCTATGGAGTGCCATGCCAACTTCGCGTAGTTTTGAGGCCACACCCGCAGCGGTTAAGGCTCGCCGATCTGGCAAGTAAGTTATTTCCGATCGCAGGTGACGTCTTGTAATTGTGCTGGTGGACTGTTTGCGAAACTGGTATGACCCGCCCAAACGTAGTGTCGGAATATGCAACATCTTCTTTTAATCTCCCGACATTCGAGTTCTATGATGCCCCTTCCAACGGCCGTTGACCGGAGTGTTTGGAGCAGTTGGCGTCGTGGCGATTGTGGTTGAATAGCGCTGAAGGAGCGGATGTGCAAAGTTTTGTCAGATCGTCGATACTGACTGGGATCTCGCCTCTGGGTAATGAGGTTGAACAACTGCTTGAGTGTTATTGAACTGAAGCGGTCGCTCCTACAAAGTAACCATTCAGGTGGTCAACTTCTGACCACCTGAATGGTTACACCAGAGTGGAGTTTAAAGGTCAACTCAGTGCTTGAAGTCTTTTGTTGGCTCACTACTCTGACTTATCATGCGCTTGGGGTGGACAACTGATCCGTTCGTTAACACGAACGAAAATGGCACCATCCACCAAAACTGTGGCAAAAGAGTTCGGTATATGGTACACTATTGTCATGACGGCGCTGGATGTGCTCTTGGAAGTTGCTATTCAGCAACACGGATATGTGACAGTAGAGGATGCTCGAAGAGTCGGAGTTGACCCTCAGCGACTTCGGGCGCTTGCACTGCGAGGTCGTGCTGAGCAGCGAGAACGAGGTCTATACCGTATTTCCTTAGTACCGCATCGCCCTCACGACGACTACGCTGAGGCAGTTCTTCTAGCTGGAGACCATGGTGTTCTCGCCGGCGAAGCTGCTCTTGACCTTTGGGACCTCGCTGACGTTAATCCACACCGGATAGAAGTCATAGTACCTCTGGGTCTGCGGATACGACGAATTCGAAAGGACGTTGTCTTCTTGAGGAGAGATATTCCAAGAGACCAAATCGACGAAGTAGATGACATCCGAGTCGTCTCTCCTTCTCTCGCCATTGAGGTTGCCATGGACGAGGGTGTTGACGGCAGCCTTATTGAACAGGCCGTTACAAAGGCCAATCGGCGTGAACTAATAGGAACCCGTCGAGCGGCGAGGCTTTTGACAGCTCTTGATGATAAGGAGAGGGGCTAAGTGGGCGAGAGTGATCGGATTCCAGGCGATAGACAGCACTTAGAACGACTAATTGATTTGTGGGCGCGACAAGGATCTGAACTCGGACAGAGTCGCTTGCGACGTCTTTTGGGATTTACGGCTATCGCGGCCATGCTTGACGGACTACCTGAAGAAGATGGCAGGGCAAGACTCGTCATTAAGGGTGGCGGAGGACTGCAGTTGCGTCTTGGCGCTCGGGCGCGTACGACCAGCGATCTTGATACCGCATTTCGTGGAGATATCAATGAAGCGCACGATCTTCTTCGGTCCGCGCTCAAGAGAGGTTGGTCTGGGTTTGAGGGCGCGCTCTCTGACGAAGTAGAGATCACTCGCGCTGGCATAACTCCTCCGCCATGGAGGGCAAAGATAAAGTTGGCGTACAAGTCCAGACCCTTTTCGACTGTGGCATTCGAGATGTCGGCAGCTGAAGGCGCGAGCCTAGATTTCCCGGAATATCACAAGGTGGCGATTTCCCTAGCCCCGGTTCAGTTGCCTGATCCTGGGAAGATTGCATTTCTGCCAGCAAGGTATCAGATTGCTCAAAAGCTGCATGCATGCACCGAGCCACCCACAGATGATCATCCGAACAGTAGAGTCAGGGACCTTTACGACATTCTCTTGATCGCGGAATTAGTTGATCTGGAGGAGTATCCGGCTCTGTCAGCTGCTTGTAGGGAGATTTTTGAACTCCGAGGTAGGCACACCTGGCCACCGGTACTTTCAGAGCAGCCGTCGTGGCGAGAAACCTAGCGACGTCTTGTAGAGGATGGACAGGTCAGGTTGACATTTGACCAAGCATTTGCTGGTGTCGCTGATTTGATCGGGAGAATCGAGACGGCCTAGGCTTACTCAACTCGTCGGTGTGAGAAGACAACTACGACTCTAAATATGATGGGGACGGCATTTCCGACTTGTTCTTACCTGAACGTGGGTCAAGAAGTTTCGATTGAGAGGTAGTTGACTTCCCGAATTTGCATTTCCTCAGGCGACTGATGAAGCAAGTCTGTGCACCCAACAATCCACCAAGCAAATGTGTCCGAGAGCTTCATTCAGTCTCACTGGATTCCGACTGCCTTCGAATTGAAGGCCAGGAGCTGCGATTATGGGACAGGCTGCGACACTTTGACTACCGGCTCGGACACTTTGTGAACACCTCATAATCCCTTGGCCGCAGGTTCGAATCCAGCCGGGCCCACCAGGTATTTGTGCAGGTCGGAGCTAATAACATCTAGAGGATAGGAAATTCCGGCCCGCAATAAACCCAACATTACAGGCGTACTAGTAGAAAATCTGCGCTAGAGGATTATATGTTCACGATCGCTAATTTCAAGTTTACAGTGCGCTAGATGGTTCTCCGAACGAAGGCACAAAGAACGTATAGATCGTGCCATAAAATAATTTGCCGGACGTGTAGTAGCAGCTATCTGGGGTCTGAATTACTGATCCTTGGTTGAATGCCGATGATGCAATCGAATAGGTCCCCAAGTTCTCCGGCAACGTTACGCTCAAAGAAGTGAAGTTCTTCTCTACGGTCACTCCTTTGTTACCGCCAAGACAGTCTGGTTGAAACGTCACTTGGCTGTAGGCAGCTTGCACACCCTTCTTGATAATTATCACTGAAGGAGAGGTAAGGACATTTCCATTCGGGCCCATGGCGTGCTGTCGAACCGCAGGAATCGACTCTCCAGCTGCAGTGACTCCATCGATCGTTGGCCACCCCTGCAGGCTACACTGAGACGGGGAAGTATCTGAGACCGTTAGATAGGCGTTTACCAGATCGTAACCATTCAGGTGGTCAACTTCTGACCACCTGAATGGTTACGGAACCGAAGAGATCTGACGATGGCGGGAAGGAGGAGTTCGACGAGTTGCGTCCGAGTCTCTTCTCCAGCTCGGCGATCTTTGTCGTCAACAGCTCAACTTGGCTGGCAAGGGAAGTGTTCTGTGA
>JAJYHJ010000134.1 GCA_021784785.1 Actinomycetes bacterium
TTAGTGCTTCTTGTAATGCTCCGATCGCGCCCGCTGAGAGCAGCCCTATTGCGATCGCGGCCCACCACGGCCAACTACCACCGAAACTAGAAGCGAGGATTGCGGTGATTGCGGCACAAACGCCTGCAACGTAACCTACGGACAGATCAATCTCTCCGAGCAAAAGAACAAAGACCTCAGCCATTCCCAAAAGTACAAATACTGCACCTTGAACGAGCAGGTTCACTAAGTTACCGGAAGAGAGAAACAATGAGTTCTCCGATTGGAATATGACGATGATAGCGATGAGGCCTCCCAATACAGGAATAACGCCACTTTCTCCATTTCGGATTCGCTTCGTCCACGTAACTAGGTACTCTTGGAGAGTATTGGCCATAAGTTCCGCTTCGCCACTTGTTGCGAGCACGTCAATTGATCCATTGGAGTCAATCCCAGCGCGAGCTTCAACATCAATATGTTTAGGTGTTTTGTCGCTGGCTGTACCTTTGTTGGAATGAGCCACTGTTGACTCCGAGTTCGTTGTGCTCACAACTCTACGGCCAATTTTCATTAGTAACCTGCCTTTCCGCCATCGGAATCTCAAGCGTTGCTATGTTTTCGTCATACTTATGTGTTTTGAGATGAAACCAGAATGTGTTCATCTTCACAGGGACCCTTTGCCGGTAGTAATAAGAGAGACTAAGTTGTGGAGATCGAACTCTGAAGCTGGTCCTTGGACTACCAGATGGCCAAGGTGCATGACTGCGATTCTGTCAGAGACCTGTAGCAAGTCGTTCATGTTATGTGATATCACAACTACGGCGACTCCGCGACTTGCTAATTGTTTAATCAGATCAAGGACCACGGCTGTTTGGGAAACGCCCAGAGCTGCTGTGGGCTCATCGAACACAACTAATTTTGACTGTTCAAGTATCGCTTTACCCACAGCGACTGCTTGTCTTTGTCCTCCTGATAATGAAGCAACACTCTGACGGATCGAGCGAACGGTGATCACCGATAGTTCCGCTAGTGTCTGCTTCGCCTCAAGCTCCATAGATCCCTCATCAAGAAGTCGATGACGAGTGATCTCACGGCCTAAGAACATATTCTGAACGATATCGAGATTGTCACACAAAGCTAGATCTTGGTACACCGTGGTTATGCCCATCTGCTCTGCTTCTTTTGGACTGTGAATCTGTACAGGCTTTCCTTCCCAGATAGTCTCGCCGCTATCAGGTTGCCAAATTCCAGAGATTGTCTTAATTAATACCGTCTTGCCGGCACCATTATCTCCAGCTAAAGCCGTAACGCATCCGGCTGGAACGTCTAGATCAACGTCGTAGAGTGCTTGGACTGCGCCGAAACTTTTACATACCTTGTGAAGACGGAGCAGCGGTTGTTCTTGTTCGGTACTAATTGTCGGAGATAGTTGCTTGTTCTCATCTTGCATGTGAGTCTCATTACTTTCACTCTTAGTAACAGAATTTGTTTAGAACCTAGAGTTATGAATTGAATCTAACTCTTGACAGATTTGTTTCGTTTCGATGCCCGGTTTGTGAATTGGGCATAGCACGAACCAAAGTGCCTCTCACTCTAGGTAGCTATTGTTTTGGCAACGCACGCTACGCAAGAGGCACTTTTGGTCCAGCGTCTAGTTAAGGAGTGATCCCCGCTGCCGTGCACATGGATGCATATGGGGCGGCGCACAACTGTGAAGCAGGAACGAAGTTGTCCTTTACTACGGTCGCGTTCATGTTTTGTGGTGTGACCCAGATCGGCGTAAGTAGCACTGAGGGTATTTGGTTATGTGAGACAGAGTCGTAAGTTTTGCCGTTTAGCAACGAAGCCGGTGGAGTAAGGCCTGCTCGTAGGTAAAGCGCCAGTGCCACAGTGGCTTGTGCCTCAAGATAGATAGGCTTGTACACGGTTCCACATTGGTACCCAGACAGTATGTTCTGTAAACCCGCCAAGGTAGCGTCTTGCCCTGTTACGGGGAAGGTTTTTGGCGGAATGTGAAGAGTCTTGAGATAGTTGATTACTGGCGCTGCGTTTTCATCGTTTGGCATAACGACAGAGTTGATATTTGGGTGGGCTGTGTACTCACCTTGAAACTCCGTCAATGCAACGCTGGGTTGCCAAGTTCCTGCTGGATAGGCGACCTTGACGTACTTGCCTGAACTGAAATAGGGTTGTAATACCGTGTTGTACCCTTGAGCAAACAAGGTGGCATTATTGTCAGTAGGAGATCCTCGCATCACTAAAACCTGAGGCTTAGCGAGATGCCAAGATGCCACACAGCTGGTGAATCCTTGCCCAATCAACTTGCCGACTTCAACGTTATTGAAGCTTACGTAGTAGTTTTTGGAACTCGAGCCGAGCGTGAGACGATCATAGTTGATCATCCTTACTCCATGGCTATTGGCATACTTTTCGATTTGGAGCCCAACTCCAGAGTCAAGTGGGTCGACGGCTAGTACGGTAGCGCCTTTTGAGATATCAGATTCCGCTAAGGAAAGTTCAGTAGCGTCGCTACCTTGAGCATTTTGTACAACGAACTGTGACGACGACAGCCCGGCCATAGTAAAGGCTTTTGTTAAGAAGGGAGCGTCGAACTCTGTGTAGCGAGCTGATGTCACGGTATCTGGCAGTATCACTGCGACCATGCCCTTTCCTTGTGGCACCAACCCTTTGATGGCGGTCATAGCGGAAAAACTACGATCGAACGAAGTCGAAGAGATGCTTACACTTGCTCCTTTTGCAGTTGTGACAGTTGTGCTTGACGACGATCCGCTGCCGCACGCCGCCACCACCAAACTCGAGATGGAAACTAACGAGATTCCGCTAAATACCCGTTTCTTATTGATCCTTCTCATATCAGCCTCCGTATTTTCTTATAGACAACAAGGGAGACGCCCCCGCGCGTTTATACCTGTGGAAGTTACTGCTAACTTTGTGAATTATGTGTTAATAAGCTGGAGCTATCGTAAACAAAACGTAAACACAGGACATCGAACTACTTAACTTCATGGTTGTCGGAGGTATCTCATGTTATCCGCAGTCGTTTTCTGAAGTCCAGTTCTGCTCGCCTTTACAATAGATATGAAATTGACTACTGTATGCTCATGGTTGTCAATAGGAACGAAACGCCCCCGAACGAGCGGCGGGTCGTAGAGTCAGACGCCGTCCTCTCTATCAAACAGTTATCCACATCGTATGGATCCCACAGGGTTCTGAACAAGATCGACCTGGAGATACTGCCGGGGCAGTTTGTTGCTCTAGCTGGTGACAATGGAGCCGGAAAGACAACCCTTTTGCAATGCATTAGCGGAGAAATCTCACCCACTGAAGGGCAGATCGTCTTTGCTAAGCACGATCTTTTAAGAGGTAAGCACGAAAGGCCTCCAAGTGGTCTAGGGGTTGTCTGGCAGAATCTAGCGCTCTGCGACAATCTGAAGATCGCGGAAAATTTGCTCTTAGGGGTTGAAAAAAGGCGGTTTTTTCTGTCGCCAACACGTACAGTTATCGAAGCATCTGCACTGTTGCGGGAGTTGCAGATCGATCTCGGAGATATATCAAGGCCGGTCCGCTCTCTCTCTGGTGGCCAGCGCCAACTTTTAGCCATAGCACGGGCTATGCGAACGAAGCCGAATCTTTTGATACTTGATGAACCCACGTCTTCGCTCGGTATGAGTGAAGCAATGCGAGTTGAAGAGCTAGTTGGGGAACTTAATCGAGAAGGCGCAGCGGTTTTACTTGCATCACACGACATCGATCAAATGTTTAGGCTTGCCGATCGAATCGACACTCTTCGTCATGGGGAGATTGTGGCATCTTTAGACCCAGAGACCGCATGTCCAGACGACGTTATAGCCTTGGTCTCTGGGCATCAAATCGATAGTAATGCACGTCGCCAACTTATTCGACTTCATCGACTCGTCGATCGCCTGTCTTCTGATCCACCTTCTTCAAGCTTGCCGCTTATTTTATCTTCCCTTGGTTCTGCTTTATCGGTTAGTACGTTGGCGATACATCTCTTAGACAGTCAAACAGGTACGCTGCGCTGTGAAACCTCGTTGGGACTAACCCCTTCCCTAGCAGAGTCTTGGTTGCATCTGCCTGTTGGTTCGGCGGGTGGACCGATAGGGATGTCGGCGGCTACTGGTAAGGCGGTTATGAGTTCAGAGAGTGAGTCAACCAGTGCGTGGGCTACTTTTCGTAAGCAGGCGTCTTTTGAGAATATCCATTCTTGTTGGACAGTTCCGATAGTTGGTTCGACCGGTGTCACTGGTGTAATAACAGTATGTCGTTCCTCAAAGGCTATGCCTACGACTGAAGAACTGGATCTCATCACCTTATACGCGGGGTACGTGACAAGTGCGATTGAGCGAGATCGTCTGCTAAGTGAAGCTACCTCTAGAAACTGTGTGTTGGAGACTGTGCGAGAGATGTTGGAGACATTGGCTGGTCCGGAACCGCTGGTTGATGGCATGGTAGTAGCTGTTCGAGCGTTACAAAAGGGCCTGCAATCCAACGACGTTGGACTGTGGACGTTGTCGACCGAGAAGAATGCTTTAATGCCTTGGTTTTCCGTCGATAGCTTCGGAAACTGTAACGAGAAGCCGCTTCAACTTTTACCAGAAAACATATGCACAGAGATTCTTTCGGCTGATACCTCTGGTTCCGTAAGTCTAAGAGGACCGGAGGGAAGTCGATATATTGCATCTACGTTTAAGGGTTCTTTTGGAAAGGTAGCCCTTATAGCAGAGTGGAAGAATCAGGAACCTGTCGATGGTGCGATGGCACTCATTGAAGATGCCGCACACTCTTTGCAGCTCGCGTTAGATCGGGAGCAGGCAGAGCTAGCGCGTCAAGAAGCGCTAGCTCTGCGACGATCCCAAGAACTCCAGTTAGAGTTTCTTTTCCGACTTAGCCATGAACTGCGTACTCCTCTGACAGCTATTAGGGGTTATGCTTCTAGCCTTATGCAGGCGGATGTGACTTGGGATGTGCAGTCTAAAAGACGCTTTTTGGCGCGCATTAGTACTGAATCAACTCGTCTTGGGCATTTAGTAGACGACTTGCTTGACTTTTCAAGCATCGAGTCTGGCACATTACGCCTTCAGTGGGATTGGTGTGAAGTCCCTTTGATCGTCGAAGCTGCGATGGCGTGTCTTTCTCCTTTACAAGCTGAAGTTATCTCAACAAAGTTCCACGGAGATCTCGTTCCCATTTGGGGTGATCATGATCGGCTAGAACAGGTGTTCGTAAATATATTGCATAATGCGGTCACACACAATCCTCCTGGTACCTTAGTTGAAGTCGATGCAAGTATTTCAACGACGGGATTTCTTGTTGTTGATATCTCTGACGATGGAATAGGGGTTCCTGAAAATATACTGCACGACAGATCTCTAGTGTCTGGTCTGACACGAACTTCACAAAATGGCCTCGGGCTGTCTATAGCGAAGGGCATAGTGGAGGCGCATGGTGGTCGCTTAGATATGACACCTCTCGCGAAGGGAAGTCGCTTTAGCGTGCACATACCGATTGATCAGTCGGGTGGGACCTCAGCGAACGCAAGCGCCAACACTGATCTTGGTGACATTTTTACTGGTCCGATCTGACAGTCATAAAGTATTGAAATGGAAACAAAGATACTGATCGTTGAAGATGACCCAAACATTGTAGATCTAATACGATCTAACTTAAATGTGAGAGGCTTCGAGACCGTAGTTTCCGTCGACGGAGTAATGGCTATGGAACTGCTTGATCGAGAAAGTCCGGACATCGTCCTGCTTGATCTCATGCTCCCAGAGATGGATGGAATCGACTTGTGCTCTCAGATGAGAACGCGTTCAGCGATAGGAATAATCGTCATCTCGGCCCGAAGGGGAGAACGTGACAAAGTGAGTGCGTTGAATGCGGGCGCTGACGACTACATGACCAAACCTTTTGGCATCGAAGAACTGTTGGCCCGCATAGCCGCCACGCTTCGGAGATCCCGACCCAATACAGTGGAGACGCCGTCATCACCGATTGTCGTGGTCGAAGATCTCGTTATCGATCTTGAGGGTCAGCAAGTTACAAAAGATGGACAGCCGATATACCTGACACCAACGGAATTCGCGCTTTTGCGAGAACTGGTGATGAATCGCGGAAAGTTGTTGACCCATGCTCAACTGTTGCGGAGGGTCTGGGGACGTGGTTACGAAACTGAAACCGAGTACGTTCGCGTGTATATTCGACGACTACGTTCCAAGCTTGGAGATGAGGGGAGCCCTTCCTTTATCATTACCCAACCTCGTGCTGGCTATAGGATTGCACTCGAATAAGTTCATCTCAAAGATCAGTTGATCGAGAAGATGGAGCTAGTACGTCCTTCCGAGGAGGTCGCTGGCTGGGGCGTATAAAGACTAAACTCGAGCGGTGTTTGTTCAACCCAATGATTCACTAATGAAACTCGCCTTGTTGGACAGTAGAAGGTAGGGCGCATTGAGTGCTTGAGCTGGTCTACTATTGGTTCTGTCCCAAGTATTGTAAACACCTCTTCGGCCACCATCGTAGGGGTTGGCTGAATGGGTATTGGTAGATCTCTGAAGTTAGGTAGGTGTAAGAACGGCTGAAAGCCACCAGAGTCAATTTCGAACGGGAGCGTTCGAGACTATCCGATATGTCGTATCTCATCGAGGTGTCACGTCGCTTGTCTGGTCGTGAATGACGGTAATAATGACTGTTCAATCGGTACTTCTTTGCTAAAGTTTGCAAAAGAAACCTACTTACCAGGAAGTCTTGACTAACGACTTGTATGTCGTATGAAAAGGTGCCACTCAGGTGCCGGGTTTCCATATGGTTACTTTGGTAGTCAGCGACCGACTTTTTGCGAACTCGACCCCGACTCTACCCAGAAGAACGATAGCCTCTTGCCACCAACTCGATCCCACTCCACTGTGAAAGAAGCAAGAACGCTAAATGGGATCCAAGCCAGCGATACGCTTGGTAAAGACTAAACCATTCTCAGCTTACTGATCTGGTAGAACCTACAAGGCTTAAGGTACACTATGTGAATTGGCGATTGGTTCTAAATTGATCATCGTACAGT
>JAJYHJ010000039.1 GCA_021784785.1 Actinomycetes bacterium
TAGCAAGTTCTCTCATGATTGCTGGCACGCCACCTGCAGCATCAAAGTCCTGTACTAATCCATGTCCGGTGGGTTCAACGTCGATTAAGACTTCAACGTTAGCTCCGAGAGTACCGAACTCCGTTAAAGAAAGTTCGATTCCTGCTCGACCAGCCAGAGCACATAGATGAATGATGGCATTAGTAGAACCGCCAATAGCGTGTAGAACCTTGATTGCGTTATCGAGTGAGGATCGAGTGAGGATCGCTGCGGGTGTTAAATCATTATTTACGCACGATACCGCTAACTCGCCTGCCTTGATTGCCGACTCGTACGCTCGCCGGTCACCCGCTGGGATAGTACTGGATCCTGGGACCATAAACCCCATGACTTCCGAAACTATCGCCATTGACGAGGCGGTTCCCATTGTATTACAAGCACCGGTTCCGCATGACAAAGCTTTCTCAAGATCACACCAATCTTGGTCGCCGAGTCGTCCAGCGCGCCGCTCGTCCCATAGTCTCCATAAGTCGGTGCCGGTTCCGATTCGGCGACCTTGAAACGAGGCAGCCGGCCGGACACCGCCAGTGATTAAGACAGTCGGGATGTTAGCACTGATGGCTCCCATTAGTGCACCTGGGACCGTTTTATCGCAGTTGGCCAACAAGATGATCCCATCTAGAGGATTAGCCCTGATCATCTCTTCGATCTCGATTGACAAGAGATTCCTGTAAAGCATCGCTGTAGGCTTCATGAGGTCTTCTCCAAGGGACATAGTTGGGAAGACCACGGGTAGTCCGCCTGCCTGAAGAACCCCCTTTTTTGCGGCGACAGCTAAGTCGTTGAGCGGAAGATTGCACGGGTTCAGGTCACTCGCCGAGTTAGCGATACCGATTATTGGTTTCCCATCCCTAGCTCCCTTGTGGACTTTAGCAGAGGCTAAAGCGACTCGATGTATTACTGCGACCTCATCGCTGCCTGAAAACCAAGCATTGCTACGAAGCGGTTTCATCCAAGAGCATCCTTTTTAGCTAGTATCCAATATAATTCTGCGTTATGGTTCAGGTATTCCAAGCCCCTTGGCACCAGGCTCAGATTGAACGAGTTCTAATTGGCTCGCGTGTACCCACTCCAACGCGACTTTTGCCCGATGGACTTTCTCCTTGGCTATTGCTACCGCCTCGTCCACCAAATGCAGTCCGCTCGGATAGAGCGGCCTCGAATTCCTAAGTCCAAACTTCACATACATCGGGGCGGCCACTGCTACTAAATCTGCAGTCTCTTGGCCGCGGACAACGCCTCCCATGGAATCAGGTGATTCAACATAAAGATCAATTGGCATGGTGCTAACTGAACGCATCTCGGACAACTGTCCAAGAGTTATATCTGCAGGCACATTAACCGTCGTACCTCCCAATCTCTCAAGTTGAGCAAACGTAACTGGATTTGTCGGAGCTAGCACGGCAGAGATCTTCCAAACTACTGAAGAGGGAATTTTGCCATCGGACTGCATGGCTGATAGCAACTCCAAAAGTCCTGTATCGGCTATCAGAAATCCTCTAATTCCTTTGTCGATACTTCGCATTACGTCATCGATAGCGTAGCGGAGTTGCCGAACACCGCGTAATCTACCCGCTAACGTTGGCCCATCAGGAGATCGTGAAAAACTCCCAATATCCCACTCTTCGCGTGGTCCAACAAATAGGGACACTTCCAGACCTGAGTCAGCACCTATTCGAGCCATCTCCGACAGTTCGGCTGTACTAAGCATCATAGCTCCGCTTCCTTGCGAAACTCTATTGACTACTACTCCATTAGCTCTAGCAGCGTCCATAACTGCCTTTAGTACCACTGGACCCTCTACACTTGGGATCTCGATTCGAAAATGAGCACCATCTGGGAATCTAGCGATACTTGGAGCTGGTATGGGTTCTGACCCGACTCGCCTTACCGCAAGAACTTCCGATCCAATCATCTCGTACCCACCTTTCTAACTGCCTGACTAGCAGAATTTCTTAAACCCAAAAAACAACTAAACTTCGAGAACATTTGCACACAATGAATCGGCCTCCCAGCCTTGAGAACTGGGCCACGAAGGCGATTTGGTAATTAAATCTGGGCCTGATTCGGTTATCACATAGGTATCTTCAACCTTTGCTCCGCCTTCAAGGCTGGGATTCCATGCAACAGCGTGACCCACCTCCATAGATTGAGAGAACCATCGAGAGTTTCGCTGATTCGGCGCAATTTCAAACTCTCGCTGAGCGAAACCAATTGGACCTCCTTGGTAGTGTCCTCTCCACCCGTTGGGAACTCCTTCGCGTTCGTACGCCAAGTCCATTGCGGAAAGCACCTCACCGTAGGTCTTACCTGGTAATGACGTACGAAGTATATCGGACTCAATGCGCCTTACTGTTTCAAACAACCGTCTTGTCTTGAGCGTAATAGTTTCAGCAGATGCAAACCTGGTTGTGGCAACGTGTAAACCACGACGTTCAGCAACCACGACTACCATTGCCATTCGAGACATAGGCGCACCCATTGCTAAAGGATGTCGATACTGCTCCACTCGTTCGTCTCCGCCGACGATAATTACAACTGGACGCGCACCTGATATCTCTAACCCATAAGAAACTCGTGCCTGTAAGGACCGGTCACTCTCGCCTGGTTGCCAAGTTTTCAGCCCATCCTCAACTGCAACTGTTGCATCAAGGCCAAGTGACTTCAGCTCCTCAAGTTCTGGACTTGACAGCGCTAACCGCAACGCTATCAGATCGTCTGAGATGTCAACACCAAAATCCATACTCTCGCCGTCAACGCCTAATGCGCTTGGATATGCCCCGACGATCTCTGCAGCCACCTGTGCTCTTGTATTTAATTCATACCATGGAACTGTGATTACCTCAGAGAAACCGTGGGACCTAGGATAAGCTTCATTCCAGACACGGCTGCTTTCGACATTGCTGGTTATCAAAGTCGACCTTTCGCACGTTACGACTGCCCATATGTCAGAGAAATATGCGCTACGATCCACAGGTTGGCTTATACCACCTGTTATCCATTCTACAGAACTTGGTTTTGTCAAGACAACCGCTGAGCGACCTGATATGTCCATCCAACTCAAAAGACGCTTCATGGCCGCCTTTGCTCTTAGTTCGCTACGTTTAGTGTGTTCTGTCATCCCGACCCTAATTCTGTAATAGCATAGCATCTACTTATTTAGCCGTCAATGCCGCACCCATCGCACTACTTTTGGACTATGGTGTTGGAAGGTCTCTGCCCAATTGCCTAGGACCCAAGCGGCTTGACCGCTACATTGTTTGTAACCGTATTTGACTCTCTACAGTCTCACTGGCTCTCGGTAAAGATAAAGACAAAGGAATTGCTCAAAGTGTTTAGTCCCAAATTGCGTCACCGCTGGAAGGATCGAAAAATTGAATTCCTTCCACGTAGATACCTATTTGAACTCGACTACCAATAGTGACCTTTGTTCGTGGATCCGCCTTAGCCACGCCCTCCCCAGAGATCGAAAATCCAGTTTCCAGATCCTCTTGGATTCCCGCGGCCTGGACACGTCGGGCATCGATCGAAAAATGCACCAAGAGTTCGGAGCCCAGAGCCTCAATTAGATCGACATCACCCTTTATGTACGGCTGGTCACTTTCCCCCGCTATTGTAAGGTGCTCAGGTCGTGCGCCAATTACTAGCTTTCTGCCTGCATAGTTAGTGAGTCTGGAACGGACTTTGAATAGTTCTTCAGGAAGCTTGATAGATTGCGAACCGAGCGAAAGGGTCGTTCTGTCATCGCTGAGAGATGCTTCGTATAGGTTCATTGATGGAGATCCGATAAATGCAGCTACGAAAATATTTTTCGGCCGATCGTAGAGAACCTGAGGAACATCGCACTGCTGTAACGAACCGTTGTTGAGCACTGCTACCCGGTCGCCCATCGTCATTGCTTCAGTTTGGTCATGAGTCACGTAAAATGTAGCGACACCAAGTTTTCTCTGGATCCGAGATACCTCGGCTCTCATCTGAACACGAAGTTTTGCGTCAAGATTGGAAAGGGGTTCGTCCATCAGGAACACAGACGGCTCGCGTACTATGGCACGACCCATTGCGACTCTTTGCCGTTGCCCTCCTGACAGTTGACCAGGTTTTTGATCGAGCCAGTTCGTTAACCCAAGAATTCCAGCGGCCTCGCTAACTTGCTGTCGAAGATCGTTTTTTGGTACCTTCCGAAGCTTTAGAGCGAAACCTATATTATCTGCGACACTCATATGAGGATAAAGGGCGTAGTTCTGAAAGACCATTGCGATGTCCCGATCTCGAGGGGGGACATTGTTCATCACTCTGTTTCCGAAACTAAGAGTTCCAGACGTTACTTCTTC
Source organism: Actinomycetes bacterium (assembly GCA_021784785.1). Taxonomy (GTDB): domain Bacteria; phylum Actinomycetota; class Acidimicrobiia; order Acidimicrobiales; family Acidimicrobiaceae; genus Ferrithrix. Next base: position 4,371 of record JAJYHJ010000039.1, read on the forward strand.
AAGTCCAGCGACCATTCTTAATACAGTCGTCTTGCCGCACCCGGAGGGGCCGACGAGAACCATAAATTCGCCCTCGCTAACCGAGAGGTCAAGTCCGTGGACAGCCTCGAAACCGTTAGGATACGATTTTTTAATATTTTCCAAGGTGACTGTCGCCATTCGTTCCCTCCAAATCTTTGTAGTTCATCATGAAATGAGAGCGTCAAGCGCTATTGCATGCATCTTTGCCGTTGCAGTATCTAGATCCGCATCGCTCATGTACTTTTGCAAACCGTCTGGGTGACCTTCGAGGCCGTCCGATACCGTGAGCACAGTTGCGGCTTCAACAGTTCCAATACCTTTTGTAGGTGCTCTCAGTGCTAAGTGAAACAAGACTGCGGATTCCATTTCCACAGCTAATAGCCCTTGCTCTCTCCATGCAGCTGTAGAGTTGGCGTTGAGATGGGGTTCGACATCGACCGTCACGACCGGACCAAGATGGTACCTGAGCTGGTTACTCTCTGCAAGCTCGGAGAGCTTCGCTGTAAGGTGAAGGTTTGGAACGCAAATGTAAGGAGACCCATTCGCTAGGCTGCGAGTGGTCCCATCCCCAGCTGCAGCACCTGTTACAACAATTAGATCGCCGTTTCTTACCCCAACCGCAAATGCGCTACATGTACCAATACGGATTATACGGCGTACTCCATAATCTAGCAATTCAGTTCCTACCATGGTCATGCTCGGGCATCCCATACCGCTCGTTTGTACGCTAACCCTTACACCTTTGTAATATCCTGTATATCCTGTGAGTCCTCGATGATCGGTTACCAGTTCTGACCGATCCAAACTTTGGCCCAGACTGGCAATTCTGCCTGGGTCTCCAGCAACGAGTACTCTGTCCGCGTATGCACCATCCGATGCTCTTAAGTAGATTGCCATATTTTTCTCCTTTTCTTAGTTCAAGTACCACTTGTAAACCTCCAGTAGGCGGACGTCCACCACCCCCTCTACTTTGAGGCTCCTAGAGTCAAGCCACTAACCAAATATTTCTGGAAAATGACGTAAATTGCTGCAGCCGGGATCGTGCTTAACAGGGAACCAGCCATTAGACCCGGTATACTGACCACCCTTGACGAGGCAAGAACACCTAAGCCGACGGTAAAGGTGCGAACGTTAGGTTCTTGTAAAAACAGTAGACCAACGAGGAGGTCATTCCAAATAGGTATGAACTGGAGAACGACTACGGTAGCCAAAGCCGGTTTTGCAATCGGAAGTGCAATGCGCGTGAAAACTCCTGTATATCCTAAGCCGTCACACCGTCCGGCGTCGATTAGCTCTTCTGGTATTCCTCTAAAGTAGGTTGTCATAAGAAACGTTGCAAACGGAGTACCAACTGCAACGTATACCAAAATCGCCCCGAAATAGTTATTGATCAGATGGAGACGAACAAAGTTCACATACTCGGGAATTATGATTGACTGAACAGGAATCATCATGCCTCCTACGATACCGAGCAAGACAAAACCATGTCCTCTGAAATGCGCCTTGGCAAGAGCAAACCCAGCGCTAGTTGCTAATGCAAGAATTATCACAATTGCGAAGGTACAAACGATGAGCGAGTTAAGCATCTCCTTGGCTACCGGAACGCTCTGAAATAGCCGGATCCAACTAGCGAAAGAAAATCCCTTTCCCAACTCATACTGCGACTGAGACCTCATGGATGTAACCGCCATAAAGTAGAACGGATACATAATTACGACCGATACTATGCTAAGAACTACGAAGATGGCAACTCTACCGGGAGAAGTCGAGAGTCGCCTCTTGTGACTCTCGACTTTCGTGGAACCCCCATTGGAGGTTCTAGGCGGACTGTCAATCTTTATCCCTGTCACATTCATTTGTCTATCTCCCACTTTTCTGCCCTACCATGTCCAGACATCTTGAAATAAGAAACGCCGAGATCTGTCCATTACTCGTTCTTGCTCATTAGTCTGAGCTGCAGCAGACTAACGCTAGAGAGAATCACCAACAGCACGATCCCTAAGAGGGCACCGGTTCCAAATGCTCCTGTTCCAAAGGCTTGTTGATAGATGAAGAATTCAATAGTTGTGGTGCCATAGTTTGGACCACCGCTAGTCATCGTAAATATCAGACTGAACAGAGCAGAAAATGCACTTATTGCAGTTATGACAAAGGTAAAAACGAAGTACCTCTTCAGAAGAGGAACGGTTAACCTTGTGAAGCTCTGCCACCATGTTGCGCCGTCAAGCTTTGCGGCTTCGTAGACACTGGGATCTATCGTCGCCATGCCAGTAACGAATACAAGTGTGTTTACCCCTATCAATGAGTACACGAAAGTGATAGCTACTGCAGCTAAGGCACTCAAGGGACTGCCAAGCCAGTTATGTTCTAGAAAGTGAAGCCCAACACTTCCAAGCATGGAGTTTAACATTCCATTTTGTGCAAATGCCTGTATTCCTACAACGCCTAACACGACCCAGGAAACTGCAGTAGGCACAATGATCGCGGCTCGAAATATTCGCCATCCCCATACGCGTTCATTTAAAAGTGCGGCAAGCGTGACCCCGCACATTAACGTAACTGGTACCGCAAGAAGAAGAATAGCGTTGTTCTCTAGAACGCGCCAAAAAAGCGGATTCAGATCGGA
>JAJYHJ010000004.1 GCA_021784785.1 Actinomycetes bacterium
CCGTGTGCGGATAAGCCTAAGGATTCTGAGCAACTATGCTCAGGTTTTTAGGAACAGACACCGTGTACATCTTTTAGAGATCTCAACCGACTTAAGTTACAATATGAACTTGAGAACTCGACACTCAGAAAGATGAGGAACGGGACACTTTATTGTATTAAAACAACATCGAGTATCTTCGATTAAAAAATACAACAGCTCTAAGTGTCCACAAAGGTGCGAAGGACAGTCGATGCATCGAGTCGCAACAAGCGCATCACTCCCTATATAGACCCCGCTCGCGCCACTTTAGAAAAAGATGGAATTCAATCTAGAGTTGCCTTACCACTCTGACTCATTAAAAGACATATTACCTTCCCTTCGGTTCCCATGAAGTAAACTGTCACACGACCAAGAATGAGGAAAGGGTATACTTTTTGAGAAGCAGCACGCTTCGTACTACCAGCTCAACCGCCTTAGGACCTATATACACATCTCTGCTCATGGCGCTTGGACCTGCCACAGCCTTGGGCTTTGCGAGATTTTCCTATGCGCTTCTTCTCCCTGCTATGGCCCGGTCGCTTCGTCTAGACTACTTCCAAGCTGGAGCTTTAAACGTTACTAACGCTGCCGGTTACCTCATGGGTGCACTTACGGTAAATAAGGTCTCGCTCCGGTATGGGCATAAAAAAGTATTTATCTTCTCTATGGCACTAATCGTAGTGTTTTTATCCCTTGTAGGAGTGACAGATAGTTACACCACAATCCTCGTACTGAGGGCGATTTCGGGATACTTCGGTGCTCTGATCTTCATCTCAGGTGGCGTCCTACTCGCCCATCACCTCCACAGGATTGGCGAATGCGGAAAGAGCACCTCACTCGCACTCGGTCTGTACTATGGAGGGGCTGGAGTTGGCACGGCTATCTCAGGATTTGGGCTTCCATACCTCCTAAATCTGGTGGGCGACAAAAACTGGGCAGTTGGATGGTACTGTTTATCAACCCTGGCTTTCATCTCTCTTATTGCGGCACTATTTGCATTGAAGGATCTTACAGATCCAAAGTACGTAAGTACAGAACAAAACACCCATGCAAACTTCGCCAAGTTAAGTCATATATGGCCATCCATTTTGTCATATGGGCTATTTGGTGCTGGTTACATTTCGTTCATGACCTTCATAGTCGCCTTTTTCCACTCCGAAGGGAAGAGCGGGTTTTTTGTCTCGTTCTTTTATCTAATATTAGGAACTGCAAGTTTCTTTTCTGCATATGTATGGTCGAAGCCACTATCACGCCTACCGGGCGGTTTTGGACTGGCCTCTACGTATCTTGTCGTCGCAGTAGGGTCAATTCTACCGATCATCCTTAGCGGAGCTATCGGATCTTCACTCTCAGGCTTTCTGTTTGGACTTGGACTCATGGCTTCATCCACCGCGCTTATCAAAGTGTCCCAACGCAATCTAAGTCAGTCGATCATTACAAAGGCGCTCGGAGTTTCGACAGCCGCTATGGCACTTGGGCAGATTGCTGGTCCTCTCCTAACGGGAACCATCTCGGACCACTACGGAGTAGCATCAGGAATGCTTGCCTCAACCGCAGTACTTGTACTGGCTACGCTAATTGCGATCTTCCAAAGAGATGTTAAAGGTACAACGTCATACTCTTGATCGACATCGGTCACAAGCTAACTGCCCTATGTGAACAGCTCAGTAATACGAACGCATGTGTGTTTGTCCCCTATCGCGTAGTGACCAATGGCCCTACCGAGATGAGACGGGGCAACGTAAGCTAAAACCTGTTGGAGCCAGAGCGAATCACGAAAGGTAAGCACTAGGCGCAAAAAGCTTCCAACCCTAAAACCAAGCCAGCCAGAGATGCCCCGAGACATCGGGGCATCTGGTTTTAAAATGCACGACACGCTAAACATTTCACTCGTTTACGTCGAATTATAGTTATATTCCTAGGTGGCAGGTACACTTCCGAAAGGTCAATATGAGGAGCGTAGAAGACATTCTCTTACAGAGGTTTGATAAATTGACTCCCTCTTCAAGCATTGCCGTAAGGGTTTTAGAGGTAATAACGGACGACGACGTTGGTGCGGCCGATATCGCTATACTCGTGTCCGCAGATCCTGTCCTGACTGCAAAAATAATGCGAATGGCCAACTCGTCTCTCTACTCCATGTCCGGTAAAATTTCGCAATTAAACGTAGCTATAGCTCTTATCGGCCTAACAACTGTGCAGTCCCTAGCGCTTTCAAGTGTTCTCCAAGCAGTCAATCCAATAGAGGAGAACGACTGGAAACACTCCCTTATTACAGCCATGGCTGCCGCATTGGTGGCACCTAAGTTCGGATCAGATATCGGCGAGGCATTTTCAGTTGGTATGTTACACGACCTAGGCATATCACTTATCCAGGAATACGACAAAGAAGGCTATCATAAGATAAGGCGCTCATTCACACTACCTCTCTCGCCAGACAATGAGGACCTTCTTCTTTCTCTTGAGTTTGAACGCTACGGAGTCACACATCCCGCTTTAGGGGCAACAATAATGCGGTCTTGGAATCTACCGTCGGAGATGCAAAACGCAGTCAAGTCGCACCACAGTCATCAAAGTACCTCCGTTTTGTCGAGGACTCTTCAGGTAGCTGACTACCTCGCTTACCTCGTACAGTACGGACAAGAACTATCTGAACCTGTTTTTGCTGAGATCGATCTCGATGAAAGCTTATATCTCCTCGGAAGGCTCAGAGAACAAGCTGATCAAGGCATTGGAATGATCATGTAGGTACGAAAGCTACACCTTGCAGACTCCCAGGGGCAGAGAGAGAAAATAAACGTTAGTCGTTGCGAAGAACTGATCAACAGAATCTATCGGCTTCGCAACTCACAGCGGAAACCTGATAGCCAAACAGCTGATTGACGCTACCTCCATAGCGATAGATTGCACTTGAGGGAGATTCATGATACCTCTTAGTTGACCAAGATTCGAACCCGATCTACTACCGTTGCAATTAGTGTCTGTCCAAGAGGGACACAGTTCAACACGTTGACAATAACCAGTGTGTTCTTAACTGAAACGCCTATCAATTGGTGCTACCACAAGCCGCGTTGACTGTACTCGTTGGCTAGGCACATAAAAGAGATTCTTATATATTGAGAAGTAAACTCATCGAAATAGCGGTTGTCAAGCGATTTGTCAGAGGGTTAGGATCACGTTGCTCGTCGTTCAAGATGGAAGATGGAAGACTGTTTATAATATCTTTCTCTTTATCGCTTCTGCTACGCTCTCTTGGATTTTCATATATAAGTTAATCCCAGCGGTTGAGTTTAAAACCTTTTACAACGCTGCCAGCACCCTCACAACCGGTCACTCACCATACCCGACTCCCGGACAAGGAGTAATATCCAAGGGGCACGCATTTGTCTATCCAATTACAACGCTCATCTACTTTCTACCTTATAGTTTCCTCCCATTCAAGGTAGCGTTGGCACTTTGGAGAGCAAGTGAACTCTTATTTCTTCTTGGCGGGGTTGTTTTATTGAAAGGTCGTATCGGTGTGGCGGCGTCAGCTCTTATAGTGCTCTCTAGTTTCGCCCTAACCGCCTTTCAAGTAGCATCAATCGAACCGTTGCTACTGCTCCTTTTGGCGGTTGCATGGAGGTTCAGAGACAACACGGTCGCTAGCGCCTCAACTCTCGCTCTAGCTATTAGTGCTAAGCTCTTCCTTTTGCCGCTACTCCTCTGGCTAGTCCTTACAAGAAAATATAAGGCCTTGGCACTTACCGCCGCCATGTTGCTGGGTCTTATCGTACCTACGGTCGGCTTCGTCCCTAGCGTCCACCGCTACTATCAGATCCTCCAACTCCTATCCAGACACGAGTCTGCAAATGGATTATCGATTGTAAGTACGCTCTATTTGGCACTACACTCATTCACTGCAGCATTTTGGATTACTGCAGCACTAGCGGTAACGTTTGCAGGTATCGTTACTTTCTTGTATTGCTCAAAAATCATCACGGAAACACAACTTTTCTGCAGTATCATTATCTGGTCCCTACTAGAGAGTCCTATTACCTGGTCACACTACTATCTTCTAGCCATAGTTCCAATACTGCTCGTTTTCGATAACGTCATCTTTGTTACTTCAATCTACGCTGGCCTCTCATGGCTCTTAACCCAGCCAGACCAGGTATCAGTCCAAGCCGTACCTGTCGCTATTTTATCCATAGCTTTCCTTACAGTGTTACTAAGTAGTCCAGCTCAAATAGAAAGCGTTAAGAACTCACTCAGAACATGGCCTGCACGTCTAAGAACACCTCGGATCGTCACATACACGTCAATCATCAGCACAGGCACTCTCGTCGCACTTTGTGCTGTTTTCGACACACGCCTTTTGCCAAGTGTTTCATTCGATGCATGCGCCGCAACTCTATATGCAGCGATGTGGAAGAAGTTCTCGAAGCATCCATCTACAACCCCTAGCTAATACCTCATATCGCAACGGTCGGAATCGCAGAAACGGTATATATAAATATCACGACCATAGTGAACACACCTGCGTCGAGAGCTCTAAAGAGACCACGAAAAGACGTGCCCCATATGCAGCCCAACCTTCGCAGAGGTCCATGAGATCGAAGAAAGCATCTTCCCGTAAAGCAGATACTCTAAGCTTTTCCACTAATGAAAGGTGCGAAGTGTGCAACCCATGGAGCTGTGAGTTGCCCGAACTTAGTGGCAAGTCCGATACCAATGCCGAGAGTTACAACAACTATGATAAAGCGATACCAGCTATCGGATGACTTCAAGGAATCACCGACACTAAGATTCCGGATATCTTTCCAGCTAACCGTCGCAGCTCTACGAAAGTAGCTAACGACATGGAAAGCTGTGAATCCGAACCATGCGATAAAAAATGCCCTGTGGATAAATATCCACAGATTTACACTTGTTGAGTTTGGTCCGATAACCATAAGCACTACGCCCGAGACCATGAGGCCCACCGTAGTAAATACCATCAACGGACCTATCAATCTCAAAGGCAACCAAGGTGGTCCAGCCTTTTTGAAGTCCAAAGAGCGCGTGTAATACAGTGCGAAACGATACGTTGTTACGACGATCTTAGCCGTCATTACTGGGATCAAAATGACTCCAACTATGACATGCAAAGTTAGAAGTTCACCAACAAATGGAACTGTAACGCCTTCTACGGCAAGCAAGAAAAAGAGTACTATCCCCAAAAGGGCCGTCAGGCGCGCTACAAAACGCACTCGTCTACTATTACTTGGTTTATCCCCTTCAAGATCGACCTCAAGCACATTTTCAATTACGCGCTCAGTGGTAATCTTGTCCTGTTGTCTAATAACCATTACGCTCCACCACTAATATTTAACAAGGTCAGTCAAGTCTAAGTACATAAGAGTAGATTTCATCCTTCCTGAGCAAACGGTCAGAACGTGGTCATTTCTCAGATTCCTTATGTTGAGCATTGAAGAAAATGTTTAAATAAACAAGATAGCTTGGTCACAGCCTCATCCACCTGATACCGGCGGAAGAACTGCAACCCTATCGCCCGACCTTAGTATCTGTCCCTCTTTAGCCGGGTCTTGATTTACCCATAGACGAGATATAGTGAGAATAGATGCCATATCAGGCCCGAACGACATACACAACTCTTCGACCAGGCTATCCAAAGTAAGTTTCTCAGAATAATATGTATCCTTACCAGCGATCTCTCTTGCTCGGGCGAAGAACAGCACCTCGACGCTCATATCATCCATCCCTTTTATACGCGGTAGACTCAAGATAAGAATCCACAAGATCCAGAAGCGCCAATGCATCGGCTTCCACGGTATCGAACAATACTAAAGCGAGGTCCGAATCCGGGCCAGTAAAGGGCTGCGCAATATTATCTTCTTCCATCATCTGGAAAGTCTACCAACTTCAGGAACACTCCCAAAGTTCTGCTTTATGCGTCGAACACCAGAGTTTTACGACTAGATTATTTTAGCTGACTTGATCAAAGCGGGCCGCTAGCTCATCCGGTAGAGCAGGGGACTTTTAATCCCAAGGTGCAGGGTTCGAGACCCTGGCGGCCCACCAGGTCAAAGTATGTTTTCCTCCTGCGAAACATGTTGCGTACCCACATTGCGCTAGGATCCGGTACGTGACGGGACTACATCCCCACGCATGACAAGGACGTCTGGCAGCTGATCGTCAATTTTCCCAAAGACCCGATCTCAGGCAAGCGTAGGTAGAAATGTGCGACGGTTCACGGGTAAAAGCGCAAGGCTTACTTCGAGTTGCAAAAATTGTTGACCGAGGCCAACAGTCCCGTGCGCGGGACTCAAGCGTCTTGGTGGAATCTGCAATCAGAGAGTGGATTACCTTGGTGGGTCAGAACTTCTCCCCCCATGACCGTTCGCGGTTACATGGCCGGATTAACCTCAAAATCGTACCCGCGTTGGGCATGCTCCCATTGGCTGACAAACGGCAGCGCATTTTAATCAGCTCTATCGGGATCTCGCGGTACAAGGAAGTGCACCGGCTTCGGTGTGCCAAGTCCATGCCATCATTAGACGGTTCTTCAGCAAGGCCATGAAGTGGTGCTGGACAGAGTTAAACCCTGCTTTGTCGGTCTCTCAGCGAAGGTCGCCGAGGCGCGAGTCGTTGCACCAACGGTTGAACAGCTCATCAAGATACTCGAAGAGGCAAAGCCGGTACATCCCCAGTAGGGTGCTTTCTTTATGCTTGCAGCCCTGACCGACATGCGACGAGGTGAGTACCGTACTCTGCATTGGGATGACTGTGAGGATACTGGTGTCATGGTTGCATATTTCCGCCAAATGTGCCACCCATTCTCGCTGAAGTGTGCCACCCCCTAACAGGGTGCGAGACGGACTGTCTGCAGTGTATATCTGATGGATCGAGAATGGGCTCCTTTCGATGGA
>JAJYHJ010000127.1 GCA_021784785.1 Actinomycetes bacterium
CATAGAAAACCAGAAACTCCCTAGACGTAAATCAGGGAGACCAAGAAAGAACGAGTTCGCTTGACCTCTCCCTTACGGAAGGGGATTGCACTCCCGTTGGTTCAAGGAATGATAAAGTAGATCCACCTATATTTCACACCGTCTCAGAGAAGCTTTCCCTTTGGGAATTACTAAGATATGTTTCAGTTCCGTCGATGTCCAGGGTCATTGGTAACCAACCTTCACTCTCTGTCTAGGTGCTCTCTACTGAACCCAGGCCTGTCATAGTGACCAATCAACTGACGCATACTACAGTTAACGTAACGTTTGTCTTGACATCACTAACGCTCTCGCCTTTAGTCCATAACCTTCCAGAAGGGACTTTGACGCGGCATCACCTGGCAGAACAACCGTTTCGAGAGATATTGCTCCCAGCGACCTCGATACGTCAAGCATCTCTCCCAAAAGTTCATCACCAATCCCTATTCGTCGGAAAGGAGTCGATACGAACAACTCCACCATTCGAAAGACATCGGTTTCCGTGAGGTAGCCCGTTGTGTAGGCAACCACTAGGCCATTGAATCTATAGAACTTTCCGCTTCTAGATCTCACATTTGACAGACACTCCACAAGAATCTCTAGTTCTTCAAAAAGTGCTTGCCCACCTCGTAACACTGTAACTTCTTTTCTCATCTCCTCACGCAGCTCCGACAGGCCATCGAAGCCGTCTGTAGGATCAAACGAAAAGACTCCATTGCACGGTTGTTTTTGATCTATCGCCGACTCCAATTCGATGTTATTACCCTCGATCTACTGACGCATCTCGATATTGGGACAGCTTAGCAAGAACCGTACGTCTGCGACGATGATCAAGTTCGAAGCTCTCCACGTCCGCTAACTGCGATGGTGTGCACTTTGCAAGTTCCACAATGACTTGATTAGCGGTAAGCGTTTCGTAGTTAGCGATGCCACCCACATTACCGGATTCATTATCACTTTTCCCAATACCGTTGTCCCCAGAACTCTGAGTCTGCACAACCTCGGCTTCGTGAGCATCGTCGTGCCCTTCAGATTTCTGCGACGACATCGTTGAATCAATAAGATGCCCAATTAGACCACCAAAGGGACCACCGACAGACTTTGCAACCATCTGTCCGACATCTTTGATCACCGTCTCCGGGTCTTGATACCTCTTCTTTGCGTAATCGACGCTCATTCTCCCTAAGAACTCCGCAGTCTTAAGTTGTCCTTCTACGAGATTCTTACCAGTTTTTGCAGCCTCCGGAGCAGCCTTAGCTATTGCAGCAGCTAGCCCAACGGGGAAGTAAACAAGCTTCTCAATAACACTCTCGAAGTCAAACTCATTGCTACTGTCATCATCTTGCATAAAACTACCTCCTTAGTAGAGGTTACACGCAATCTCGGCACAGCTCTCTAGACTTATCTGCCATCTGAATTTTGTTCTTCACCAAAAAACAAGATTGGCAAACAAATTCATCCGGTTGACGTGGTAGAACCTTAACCGCTACTTCTGTTCTATCACCTTCTAGATCTTCTTCATCCTCGTCTATTACTACTAGACGTTCTCTTAAAATTTCATCTAAGGAGGCCTCGACCTCCTCTTCGTCCTCTTCAAAGTCTTCATCCTCGTCTTCTTCAGAGACGTCAGAATCGACCGCATCGGAGACTTCCTCAATCGGATCTACGAGTTCTATCTCATCCAGTGAATCCTCTTCAAGGGGATCACCAAGGTCATCTTCAAATACGTCCTCTTCAAAGTCCTCGGGGAATTCATCTAAGTCGTCTTCAATAAGATCGACGTCTAAATCACCGAGATCGTCTTCAAAGTCTTCTACCTGTGGATCTAGTTCTTCTATCTCCTCAACTTCGGCGCTCGACTTTTCAACTTTGTTAATATTCTTCTTCCTTGCCATATTCACCTTCTAGACCAAAGTTCCGCGCTGATACTACCCGTTACAATTTCGTTACATGCACTTTGAAAGTACTTTTACCTAAGTCAGTTTGAATTTTTCAAGCGCTTTATCTCATTTTCACGTTCATCTTGAAGTCTCCCTAACTCGTAGTTTCCATAATCTACATACGACATAGCCTCACTAACAAGATTATGCTCCGCTATATTTCCAATTAATTGATGCATAGATTGCGCAATTCTACGATAATTCTCATGTCCAGCAGCCTGTGACCGTAGTTCAACGAGGTGCATCAATTCTCGCGCATTTACATGGAGACGGAATCGGATGCGATACGCCATCGGAACCACATACGCCGCCACCTCCCTTGAGATGTGTTTCGCCAAGAGGTCATAGAGGTCCTTGGTCGACCTCATTGCATGTGTATATGGATCGATCTGTTGGGCCTGTTTTACCAGTTCGGGAACTACATAGCCAAGGACGGGATCAATTCCAACCCACTCTGGCGTCAACATCCGGTGTCGCTGCAGGTCACGGAAGGCTCCATAGTCACTTACGATTTCAAAGGTATAGTTAGCAACCTCGAACGCCCTGCCGGGTTTATGGCGTCGATTCTCCCGCTCGCCTAAGTACTCCTGGAAAAGTCTAAGCCGTTCTTCCTCCGACAGAGCCTCCACCAGCACACTCACTTCCTCATTTGCAAGACCGCTGTACTCGAATACAATCGCTTCTAGGATCTTGTTCTCCGCTTGACTGTCGAAGGCAATCAAGCGAACACTAGAGTCGTTGCTTCTATCCGCAACCACAACTCCAGCAGCCAACTCATCTACAATGGCACTGACGCGGCGGCGCTTTTTTGATCGATACTCAACCCAGACTCCCCCGCGGTCAGGACGATCAAGTCGAGACAGAAACGATGGAATCACTTTTTGTAGTTCATTCAATATCAGTTCCGCAAATACATTTGCCTCACTAAGTGGATGAGCCCGAAGTCGCATTACCAAATATTCATAAGATTGAGGTGTTCCATAGATGCCTAAATTGGATAGGGTACCGACTGGTAGAACTCCTCTAGCGGTATCGAACGCAACTGCCCTCAGAGAACGTACTACCTCTGGTTCCTGAGGATCTCCATAGCGTTCCACAAAGTGTTCGAACACACGACCTTGGATCGATATATAACTTTCAAACAATCCGTTCATGCGTTCCTCATATAGTTGTTCAAACTCAGTTGATACAACTTCATCTGGAACGACATACCTAAATCTTCCGCTGCTATTGCGATCACCAAAGTTCAAGTACCTAGTGGACTGTTCTAGAAACGACATGAGTCTACTTCTTTCAAGTACCTTCGTCAGCACGTTCGAGACCTGTTCGCAGGCGACGTGAACTCCACCGAGTTGTGCGACAGAATCATCTCCGTACTCTAAGATCACCCTGTCGAAAAGCTTCTCAGAACGCTTTAGGCCAACCGTTGTCACGATAGCGCTCCCAATTGAAGAGGCAGAGTCGTAGAACTCATCCAAGAACAGACGTCTCAGAGACTTATTGGTTCGAGAGTATCTAGCAAATAGCGCTGCCTTTACCGTCTCTGGAAGGTTTATTAGTGCAAAAACCGGACCATCGACATTCGTAAAAAAGTTTGAGAGTATCCCTCGTTCTTCATCTGAAAACTCTTCCCGACTAAAGTACATCACTCAACCTCAGGTTCCTACCGTTCACCATCCATGAGACTCTACCTCCCAGAGACAGTCACATGCTCCTTCCATCTCGATGAATGGATAATATCGGCATCACCTTACAACAAAGCAGTTACAACTCAGAAGAGGCAAAAAACACTTGAGACGACAAAGCTACCACACCTCGAAGACATGCCTCGATCGCCTCAGAAGCCGCTTGTGCGGTAACTTGTTGTGGAGCGACCTCACTTATCTGGCGTAAAAGGTCGATCGTCTGCTTAATGTTACGCACGAAGTCTCCAGGAGGAATGCCTGTGCCTTTTAGCGAACGACCAAGATCTTCCCCAGACGCCCAAAGGTACGTAACCCCAGCGAACCCACCATCTGGAGCTTTCGTTAATGGAAGGCGCGACGCCGACTCAATTTTTACCAACTCTCGCCACATCGACGAAAGCGACGCGAACCTCTTAGATACCTCTTTATTTGGTAGATCCGTAAGATCTCTATAGTTTGGTTTCGATTCGTAAGTAAGGGTAGAGACTAGAGCCGCCAATGAAGAGGGCGATAGATTGTCAAACAAATTCGCCTCGATCGCCAAAGAACACAAAAGATCCGACTCTGAGTATATCCGCGAAAGCCTCTCACCTTTATCCGTTAGCGACCAGTTGCTGACGTATCCATAGAACTCCAATACCTCCAGTACTCGATTTAACTGCAATGCTAAAGACTCGATCTTGGACTTAATTCTCATCTCAACGTCGTTTACGCGATGTCGAAAGCGCTGGAGTTTCTTGAAAGAGGCCACATGCTCATCGAAATGCCTACAAGCGCTAAAGAGATCTAACGTACCCAATGCGCTCGGTTCGACTTTTTGGCCTGATTCTTCAGCTTCATTTGAGAACGACGGCTCTCCTAACTCTGTCCCGTCAACAGGGGAGTTTTTCAATAGATCAGAGACCTTCCAGCGAAACTCCTTAGAGCTAGGATCATACGGAGTCGGAAGGTTTATCCATCCCACTGAATTCAGGTATTCAGAGTGAAGGCTACCAACGCGATACGCCCTTGATGAGCTAGACACCAAGGTCAGTTTCACACGATTTTTAGAACGAATACCGATCGAAACCACTGCTAGTCTCACACGTTTACTTCGATCACGTGCACTTGGAGCACTTAGGACTGTACCTACTCTAACTCGGCGAAGGTCGAACTCCGATTTATCTGGGTGCGCCTTCTTTGTGTCGTGCCTCTGGAGAACACGATCCATCTCTTTTCTTTCAAGATAGTCGACGACATCACCGAATTCACATGTAAGCGACTCTTCCACAGCGTTGAGGCGTCTACGGGTACGCGCCAACTCCGCTTCAAGCTCTACAACCTCTGAATCTGCGCTGTATTGAGCGAACGACAGATTCAACAGATGCCTGGCAGTGTCCGGAAGGTATCTTTTGACTAAGTTAGAAGCCATGTTGTAGGTAGGCCTAAAAGATGATCGGATTGGATACGACCTGTTTTGTGCGAGCGAGGCGGCCTGCACGAACGTAGTAGAAGGGTTCCAAAGTACATGACAATAGCCGACATCATCTATCCCGCGACGTCCAGCTCTACCTGCTAACTGAGTATATTCACCGCCACTTAGAAGGACGTGTCGTTCACCGTTGAACTTTGTAAGCTTTTCAATCACGACTGAACGTGCCGGCATATTAATACCCAACGAAAGTGTCTCCGTTGCAAAGACGACCTTAACCAATGCTCTTTCGAAACAAGCCTCTACAACCTCACGAAACGGTGGCACCATGCCGGCGTGGTGAGCAGCAATACCCGCGTCAAGCGCGGCCATAAACTCTTCAAAGTGCAGGGAGGACAGGTCTTCATCGGAGAGATTGGCTAGATGGACATCAACTACCTTTCGGATCTCGTCGCGTTCATATGAAGTTGTAAGCCGCATCCCGCTGTTTAGTGACTCTCTCACCGCCTCATCGCACCCTGCCCGAGAAAAGATAAAGTAAATAACGGGAAGTCGATCTTCTTCGTTCAACAACGATATAACTCTTGATCGTTTTGGTTGAAAAGCCTTAGGTCTCCCGCGTCGCTTAAAGGGCGCTTCTGCCAGCCAAGGAGCGTCATAGTAGACCCCCTGCGGGTTAGGTCTATCGTCGATAAATGTATCTATCACCTCCAGCGAATTCGATCTTTTGTCACCCACCACGTATCGGTGCTGAAGTTCAACTGGACGAGTCTCTTCGATCACAGCCTCCATCGAGCCTCGGACAGTACGCATCCAGTGTGCAAACTCCTCTGCATTAGAGACGGTAGCAGAGAGACATACCAACGAAATAGTCGGCGGCAGGTGAATAATCACCTCCTCCCACACCGCTCCCCTATAAGGATTTTGAAGATAGTGGACCTCGTCAAGAACGACTAGACCGAGTTCGCTAAGGTCATGATTATCCGCATAGATCATGTTACGGAGAACTTCAGTGGTCATGACTACGATCGGTGCGTCAGCACGTATCGAGTTGTCACCAGTCAATAGCCCTACCTGGTCTGCTCCAAAGTATGCACAGAACTCCAAGTACTTTTGATTCGAGAGGGCCTTTAGGGGCGTTGTATAGAAGGATCTCTTCCGCTCGAACAACGTTTTAAAGATCGCATAAACCCCAACAAGAGTCTTTCCAGACCCTGTGGGCGCTGCCACAAGAACCGACTCGCCCGAGTCCAAGAGATCTATCGAACGTTCTTGGAACTCGTCTAGCTCAAAGTCCACCGAACCAAGAAACTGCTTAAGTAAGCTGCTATCTGCCACGCTACGTTTATGCTAGCCGCCCGATACCTCACTTACCCTACCTCTCGTCAAAAGTCGTCCTATAAGTATCGACAACTCATAAAAAATAACAAGCGGAATTGTAAGTGCAAAAAGTGAGTAAGGATCTGAGCTGGGAATGAAGATCGCCCCAGCAGCGAAGATGAGCACAATAGCCCACCTTCTAGACTTAGCCAACTTCGCCGGCGTAACCACGCCGAGCAACTCTAAACTGACAAGAATGACGGGAAATTCGAAAGCAGCTCCAAAGGCCACCATCAACACCACTATAAAACCCAGGTAACTTTGAGGGGTGTAAAGTGGGTGAATCTGCGGACCGGCCGCTCCCTGAAGAAACAGTAGTGCCTTGGGAAACACCACGTAGGCTACGTAAGCACCAACCATAAATAACAAAAAAGAGACAAGGACAAAGGGGATCGCGTACTTCTTCTCAGCCTTTTTCAGGCCGGGAGCTATAAACGCCCATACTTGATACATGACAACTGGAAGCGCAATAAACAGTCCACCAAATGC
>JAJYHJ010000074.1 GCA_021784785.1 Actinomycetes bacterium
CGCACTTACATGTCTGTCCCTATTCCGTTTTCAAGGAGCTACTGGTACTTCTTCGATAGGTACCACCCACCAAATGGGAGTTATAAAACTAGTTGGGGGAGAGAGTTAATCGGTCGTTAATCAAACAAATTTCCAAACTTCATGGCTTAGCTGCTCTTTTAGAACATGACCATAGATACTATCAAACATCAATAGCAATAGAAAAGGGTGGGAATTAAT
This sequence comes from Actinomycetes bacterium, assembly GCA_021784785.1. Lineage (GTDB taxonomy): Bacteria > Actinomycetota > Acidimicrobiia > Acidimicrobiales > Acidimicrobiaceae > Ferrithrix. Next base: position 220 of record JAJYHJ010000074.1, read on the forward strand.
TCCCACCCTTGAACTTCACAAACCAGTTGATAGTTCAGTAGTTGAAAGCCGACTAGGCCACCATAGACTCGGTCTCTTCCACTACCAGATTTGGCGCAATCTTCTTTTGGAACTCTAGAGCTCTTTCAACCGTAATCGGGAGATATCCCTTATCATTACAGGTCATATTGCCCTCTTTTTCATTCACTCGAGGAGTAACCCTCCAGAGGTTAGGCTTTACGACCCATACACCGTCGGTTAGCACCTCAACGGAGCTCGACCCGACCGCGCTTCTAGCGAGGGACTCTACCTTCCTATCGTCATCGAGTTTGACTGCATAGAAGTATGCCTGACTCATAACTACCTCGCTTCCTAGGCTAGATAAATCTACAGTCGATATATTATAGGTAAAGACCCCGCAAGCCTTTCATTTAGCGCGACTTCAAAGAGCAGATAAAGGCTCCTCTACGGATACACTTATGAAAACACAACACATTCAGTCAGAGCCAACACACTGAGCGAGCAGAGACCTAGCCCAAACGTCCAAAGAAACCTGAGTAGATGCATCACCACAGTTTGAGACGGCGAACATTCCCCACCCTTTTTGTGGATGAAGTGCCATCACTCCTGAACTGCCTTGAGACCTGATCTCGTGATAGAGCCATGTACCTTGCCTGCCTAAAAAGACATGCCAGCCTAGGCCCATCGCGAACGTTGAGTCTCGTGAGACCGAGTGAGTTCTTTGGCAAAGCTTCAGCCCATCCGTTAGACGTGACGTCTCAGGAAGCAATGAGGCACGTAAGAAGGACATGAGGTCCATTGGAGTAGAGACCATGCCCATAGCCGGAGTAAACGGTCCTGCAGGGTCTATATTTACCCGTCTGAGGTTTCGGAAGCCCTCAACGATTGGATCTAACCCAGTCGTTGAAAAGTGAGTCCCTGACATCTCCAACGGAGACAACACCTCAGAGGAGATCCCCTTCCTAAATCCTTCAACGCTACCTCCGCCTAAGCTGAGGCCAACTAACGAAACGCCGACGTTGGAGTAGCGGTATCCCACCAACGCTCTTCTACGACGAGTCGAAAAACGAAAGATATCTTCTTCGTTGTAGCAACAAAGTGGACTATCTGCATCAGAGAGAGTTTTATATAAGAAGTTCCAAGGCAAAAAGGGAAGGCCCGAGGTATGAGTCGCAAGCCGTCCAAATGATATCTCTTCCACGTCGGAACTCTTCACCTTGACCCATGAGTCGTTCAAAGAGGCACCGCCTGAGGCGACCGCGCTTCCAAGATAAGTTGCAGTGAGTACCGAAGAAAATGTGCCCAGATGGTAAGGTCGAACTAGCGACTCTCTAGTGTCATTCCCATAGGTCGGATCTATAGTTATAAAAACCACGTTTCCGCTTGAGTCAGATATACCCACTGCGATCGAAGACTCTAGTGGCCTTATGACTTTGGCATCGAGGTCAGCCCGAATCACCTCAGCGTTCAAGACATCTGAGTCTTTCTCAGCTTCCCTTGTTAGGTCACTCGTGCGACCGCCCAAAAGTACCGATGCGTCTGAGGGCACCTTAGTATCTCCAGGCAAAAACATCTCTTTTGAAGACGGCATCGAATCACTACTTCTCTGTCGAATAAGAAGTGAAACTAAAAGCGCTATTGCGGTCACGATTACCAGAGCAAAAGCGTATTCAGTGACGAGCCTCGCCGTGGTTATAGCCTCTTGGCCAAGAAAGTACCCCAAGGTAACCATTACCGCTGAGTACAAGAACGCATCAACAAAGGCCAAGATGAAGAAGAACCAAAGCCTCATTCCAGCCCATCCTGCTACTGCAAAGATTAGGCCGTTGGGAACCGGCAAGAAGTATGCAAACACTACCGCCCACGGACCAAGTCTTTGAAAGGTTACCTCGGCCCTTCTAGCCATCTTTTGCGCATGCGGGCTTCGACTAGAGAAAATGTCAACGAGATAGTGACCGTAACGCCTCCCTGCCCACCAGTAAAACGGGGATGCTCGCACGACTGCAACTAAAGGGGCCGCTAGAGCAAGTGTTAAGGGGAGTCGATTGGCTCTTACAAGTCCACCAGCTGTAACCATCGAAAGCGTGGTCCCACCGAGCGCTTCCACACCTAGGGTATGTTTAGCTAGGAAGTACGGCTCCAAAAAGGGGACCAGGAACGACCACAAAAGACCTAGAACGAGTCCGACGAGCCAGAGCACGTCAGAGTTGTTCCGTCCACCCTTTTTCATAACCACCCAACAAACATACTCCGTCTTTTACCACAAAACGCACTCTGGTAGTTACGCACTGTGCCAGACGAATACTATACGTCGATTCGCTCTCATCACGAACACTACACCTTTAACAATAATCCCAAAGATCGCATACCTTGAGGCAGCCAAGTCTTTGAACGAAACTAATCGATCTTTACATTGCGGTCCTAATCTCACAGTCCCTTAGCGAGCCCCAAGAACGAAAGCCTTGCATCGAGATAACATCGTTAGGACCAAAATTTACTCGGCTAACTCCAAGAATGAAAATCCTAGGGCTCTCAAATTCAGCTTTCCTGAATTGATATAAGATAACAGTCATGATGAATCCACGAGACCCTTCGAACGGGTCAAACTACGGTGACCAGACTTTCCAGAACCTTGTACCTAAACCTCGATCCAAAGCGATCGCAGTTCTACTCGTCGTACTCTTTGGAAGTTTCGGCTACCTATACACCTATCGGTTAGATAAAAAGATCTTCTATCTCGGGTTGAGTACCTCAGTGCTGTTGAGCGTACTCTCAATGCGGTATTCAATTTTCGAGGTCGGCTCTCTCGCTCTATTGGTCTACTTCATCTACGATCGAGCAAAACTCCCAAAGTCGTACTATCAGAACTATCCAAACGAGATTCCGAGATCTCTACCGTAGCTATCGGCCGGAAACGGTTCGCTAAAGTACAAAACTTGATAGCATCTTTATGACGCCTGACACAAATGAGTTTCTACCAAAGGACGGCAATTGGCTGAACAGATGCCTATTAGAGAATCAAGCGAAGCTAAGTTAGCGTACATCAAGAGAACAAAGGGTGGCTCTCATTCGATTGGCGCCAAAACCTCTAACTCCGACTCTTCGTCGACACGGCCTAAGTGGGTCGCTCTACTAGTAGCCATGAGACCTAAGCAGTGGATAAAAAACGTCCTTGTGTTCGCAGCTCCAGCTGCTGCAGGAAAGATATTTGATGTTAAAATCGACATCGAGTCGCTGCTAGCGGCGTTCTTTTTCATCTTGGTCTCTTCGGGACTTTATCTACTAAACGACTGCGTCGATATCGAGTCTGACAGACGTCACCCCAAGAAAAGACTCCGACCAATCCCCGCCGGTGAGATCTCTATTAGGACGGCTTATCTAGCCGCAGCAGTCCTACTTATAGTAGGAAACGTCCTACCGTTTTTTGTCGCTCGATACCAACTTGGAGTCGTAGTAGTCTCCTATAGCGTAATTACCGCGGCTTACATCTTCTACCTCAAACAGGAGGCAGTTCTAGACATCGCTATGGTGGCGTTGGGGTTCTTACTAAGGGCTATGGCCGGTGGAGAGGCATCCAACCTGACCCTCTCCAACTGGTTCTTGATCGTCGCGTCCTTTGGGTCTTTATTTATGGTGACGGGTAAGAGGTACTCAGAACTCATCGTCTTAGGCGAAGAAGCCGGTAGGCACAGACGTACTCTAGACGTCTACTCTAAAGGCTACTTGAACTTCGTACGATCTATATCTGCTGGAGTAACGATAGCCGCTTACTGCCTATGGGCGTTCGATAAACCCACCGTCAGCCACCACAGCGCTCTTTTGATTGAGATCTCCATTATCCCCTTCGTACTTGCCATCTTGCGCTACTCCTTGGTGATCGAAGAGGGGATGGCAGGGGCTCCCGAGGACGTCGTTCTTTCAGACAGGCCCTTACTACTTCTTGGTCTTATATGGGCGGCGGCCTTGGGCCTTGGGATATTGGTACTTTAGCCGACAACACCCCCAAGACACTCCTACAACTTGGTCGACTCTGGCATTAGCCCACCTAAATGAACAACGGAAATGAACCTTTCACACCTAGTCGTTCATCTCCAACCTTGTAGTATTACTAAAATGCCAGATACAGAGTCGCACCGCAGTAATGATTTGTCAATCTCAGGACCTACCCTAAACAGCGGATGGGGTAGAACCCCAAAGTCCCTCGGCAAGACTTTGCAGATAAAAGGCGGCGACACTAGGGAAAAAGAGGTAGAACTCCTTGAGTTCATCACGTCCAACGACACGTCGATCAAGATCGCGCCAAGGGGACTAGGTCGAAGTTACGGAGATTCTTCAATTCTTTCCTCAGGACTACTCACTGATCCAAACCAGTGGAAAGACACCTTTGACTTTAACTCAAGCAAAGGAACGTTGCGCGTCTCGTCAGGGTTCTCTTTAGATGAGATCATGCGTAAGTTGGTACCTCAAGGGTACTTTGTTCCCGTTACGCCTGGTACTCGCTACGTTACCATCGGAGGCGCAGTAGCAGCAGACATCCATGGAAAGAACCACCACGTCGATGGTTCCTTCACTGATCACACTAATGAGTTGAGAGTAGTGTCACCTACTGGAGTCCATGTCCTAAAACGTAGCGACCCTGAGTTTAAAGCAACTGCCGGGGGGATGGGGCTGACCGGACTTGTGTCTGAAGCAGTGATCGACCTCATCCCTATCTCAACCTCCAAAATGAAGGTCACTACACGCGTCACTCAAAATATCGACGATACGATCTTAGAGTTAGAAGAAAACGATACCAAATACCGATACTCGGTGGCATGGATAGACTGTATGGCAAAGGGAAGGTCACTTGGACGCTCTGTCATAACATGGGGAGAGCATCTTGACGTTTCAGAGTTTACTGGAGAGGGAGGTCCATGTAGCTTCGATCCTAGGTTTCTAACTTCAGTCCCAGATATCGCACCATCTTGGCTACTGAATCGATTAAGCGTAAGAGCCTTCAACGAACTTTGGTATCAAAAGGGTAAGTTATCGAACGAGATATCGATCGAGAGCATAGAGACCTTCTTTCATCCCCTCGATATGGTCGGGTCTTGGAACAGACTTTATGGTCAGAAAGGTTTCTTGCAGTATCAGTTCGTCGTTCCATTCGGAGCGGAAGACACCCTTAAAGAGACTGTTCGCCTACTCTCCAACGTCAAAGTTCCTTCATTCTTAGCGGTACTAAAGAGATTTGGAAAGGGATCTGGGAACTATCTCTCTTTTCCTTCACCAGGTTGGACTTTAGCGCTCGACATACCCACCCATCGTTTTGGTCTTGCCGATCTCCTGGATCGCCTAGACTCCATGGTAGTCGCCAGTGGAGGACGGGTCTACCTCGCTAAAGACTCACGTGTATCTAAGCACTTGATACCTATGATGTATCCGGAGATCGAGTCTTTTAGAGAGGTCGCACATAGACTCGATCCTGACAATATATTCACTACCGATATGTCAAGACGACTTGCCTTGAGAGTAGATGAACTTTGACTTCAAGGTCCTAATCGACCCGTTTACAGTAAGGACGAAAGATGATAGATGCAAACTCAATGCCACAGTCGGTAGCGGTCTTTGGCGGTGGATCGGAGATCGCCGGAGAGATCGTCAAACTACTAGCAGAGAAACGCTGTGAACATGTTGTGCTTTGCGGACCAAACTTTCAAAGTATGGAGCCTATACGATCACAGATCCAAAGCACCTCCTCCGCCAAGGTAGACCTCGTTCACTTCGACCTCTCTCAGATTGACGACATCGAAAAAGTTGTCAACAATATCTTTTCAGAGCACGGCCCCATCGACTGCTCAATCATCGCTGGTGGCATACTTGGAGACCAAAGTAACGACGAAAGCTCCCCCATCCAAGTTGCAAAGGTCGCTACGGTCAACTATGTGGGGCCAGCAACGGCTTTGACTGCAATTAGAAACCGATATCTTGACCAGGGATACGGCCAAATAATCGTTTTGTCGTCGGTGGCTGGGGAACGGGTTCGCCGCTCCAACTACATCTACGGCGCATCCAAGGCTGCGTTGGATGGTTTTGCCCTTTCTTTGGGTGAGTCGCTCCTCGATAAGGGCATCTACACACTTGTAGTTAGACCTGGGTTCGTTAGTACAAAGATGACCGAAGGGCTCAAAAAGGCACCTCTGTCACAGAGTCCGGTACAGGTCGCAAAAGACGTCTTGAAGGCCATCGAAGAGCAGAAAGAGTTGATCTGGACACCTCCTGCGATGCGATACGTCATGGCAATATATAGACATCTGCCACGGAAGATAGCACGAAGAGTGCCTTTTTAGAACCTCGCCTAGTCAGCGGTCAGTCCTACAATCGGCGACGTTACCGCCTCAGATGGAACCGTCGTTGGATCACCTTCAAAGATAGCGTCTCCGAATGAAACGATATGACCGGTGTTTAGCAAGATGTAGTAGCCCTTTCCATCTGGCGTAGGAGCAACTCCGACAGCTGGCGTCGTGATACCCAATCCCGGAAGAGAGCCCACGAATGGAGCGTCACCAAAGGTGAAGATACCTCCGTCTGATGCGACCAACCAGTACCCCCTACCGTCTCCCGTTGCAACCATACCCACTACCGGTTTGTTTAGGGGTTTTCCACCCATTGAGCCATAGAAGGTAGCGTCACCGAAGCTGAAGATACCTCCGTCTGAG
>JAJYHJ010000130.1 GCA_021784785.1 Actinomycetes bacterium
ATTTATCAGTACCAGACCAGTCGGTTGCGGTGGCGTGATGGAAGCGATGCCAGGTAACTCCAACCAAACGGCGAGGCCAGAAGCCCCGTCCGTGAGGGCGGGGAGGTTCACACCTTGCACGACCGATCCAACCGTATAACCAGCCCAAGGTAACATATTGCATACCGCCTAGCAGTGCAAACTTTTGTAAAGGCGAGTACTTCGTATATGAATTCAACCGTGACTCTTATTCTTGGTCTTATTTGCGTTCAAAGACTCAGCACCGAATATGGCATTATTTTTCATACGGAAACGTTCGCTTTCCTGCGAATCTTTACGTAAGAGTGATCCTCCTCTAACGATGAGAGCATCTATGGCTTGTGCATCTACAGGTCTAGCAAAGTAGAAGCCCTGCCCATACGTACATCCAAGAGCTAGAAGTGATTCGACCTGTTGTTGCTCTTCTATCCCCTCGGCAACTACCTTGAGATCGAGTTCTTGACCGAGTTTTAAAATTGTCTTTAGGGTGGCTGGTGCTTCATCTTTTAGAAGATGGTCTGTGAAAGACTTGTCGATCTTTAACGCATCGACCGGTAAGTTCTCAAGATAGCTCAACGATGAGTATCCCGTACCGAAGTCATCTATTGCGACTTTTACCCCGAGGTTTCGCAGTAGGTGAAGCTTCTCCTTTACCACGTCCACCTGGGACATGACGTGGGTCTCTGTGAGTTCAAGTGTCAATTGAGAAGGATTGATTCCAGTCTCATTGATCACACCTTCGATCTGACTTACAAGTGAAGGTTCCAAGAGTTCGTGCATCGAGAGATTGATGTTCAACGTCATCGATCTCTTTCCAAGGACTCTATTCCAAAGCGCGAGCTGACGGCAGGCCGAGATCTGAACAAAGCGTCCTAACTCAACTATGAGGCCACTTTCCTCCGCGATAGGAATGAATATTACTGGAGACACAAGTCCTCGTTCAGGATGATTCCACCGAACGAGGGCCTCAACGCCTTCAAGTTTTGCCTCTTTGAGATCGACTACGGGTTGATATAGTACGACTAGTTGGTTCTCCTTAACAACTTGTCGCAACTCCGTTCTGAGTGTGATCTTGTCAAGGATCTCCTTTTGCATCTTGAAGTCAAAGGACGCGAAACGATATCGGTCTTGCTGCTTTGCGCTGTACATTGCAATATCCGCTTGCTTGAGGAGCTCCTCTGGATGAATATTAGGTTTTGACGAGGCCTGCCCCACGCTTGCAGTTATATAGGTAACTCCTGTGGACAACTCGTAGTGGCCACTTAGCTCATCTATTATTTTAAACGCAATTGACTTTGCGTCAGATGCATTATATTCTATCTCTAGCAATACCCCGAACTCGGCCCCCCTGAGGCGGGCTACAGTCTCCCCGCTCGGAACGGTCTTGACTAACCTTTGAGCGACCTTACGTAACAGTTCATCACCGGCCGCGTGGCCCATGGTATCGTTCACAACCTTGAAGTCGTCAAGATCGATGCAGAGGACTGCGATCGTTGCTTGATCTTTTGTACTTTGTCTTAGGGCGCTAGACAACCTTTCGCTAAAAAGTACTCGATTGGGAAGATCTGTCAATGAATCATAGAAGGCGGAGTGCGCGAGCTGGAGTTCGAGCTGATGACGGTCACTAACATCTCGAGCATTCAGTACAATAGCGCCAACGACTGGATCGGAGATGAGGTTTCTAGCCAACGACTCCATAGATCGGTAGGTTCCATCGATATGGTGCCACTTTGTTGTCAATGTGGTAGATCCCTCTTTTGTGCACGCACTTAGTTCTGCCATTAGTAGCAGCTGATCGTCTCGCACGACAACATCTACAAACTTCTGACCAAGCCACATCTCTACTGGCCAACCTAACGTACGCTCCCAAGATGGAGTTAAGTAGACGATGTTCATCTCGGAGTTTAAAACAACTATGACGTCAGATAAATTTTCAATTAACGATGCAAAACGTGCCTGAGCATGTTCTCGCTCTCGCTCTGCGGTCAGTTCGGATTCTAGCTTTACGCTCGAGAACTTCCTGAAAAGTAGAGTCGTCATTAACGCGGCAAAAACCATCATCGCAAGCGTCTCAATGTCAGCGACCAAAGATGTGTCTTTTGCGATCTGTTGCTGCTGACGGGCTGTCATGGCAGTTTTTGACTCAAGTTCACGATATTGATTGGATAGTGGACCAAGAGCCCACTTGGTTGCTTGTACTAAGTTACCACTTCTAACTAGGCTCACTCCTACAAATACCATCGACTCATAGTTCTTCAAGAACGTGGTGCTTGCATTAGTAACTAACTGGGGCGATTGCTCCTCAACGGAAACTTCGTCGTGAAGGAGTTTGGTTTTAGCCGCGGTAATTGCTAATAGGACAGAGCGGTTGAAAGACTTAGACTCGATGAGCGCCACGAGCGAAACCATTTGATCTCCACCGAGACGGGACAAATTAGCAAGTGATGCTACTGTTTCTTGAGAACTCTCTACCTGCCCAAAAAGGGACACTACGCTTATAGCCATTCCTAATGCGATCGCGGCAACAACCAGTAGGGAGACTAACCATCTAGTAGTTGACTTCAGTTTTAGAAACTGAGCCCTTGCTATGTCCATAAATTTGTATCGGACATGGGGATAAAAACCTAAGCAGTGGCCCGCTTCAAGAAGTTTTGGTCAAGCTGATTAGAGAATAAAGCGTGTGATTCATGGGTGTACTTTTGAAACTAGATACTATGTTCTTCTAAGTCAAAAGCGTGCTCTACATTTGTAGCTCCAAGTTCCCGTGCTCGGGCCAATGCTACAAATGGAGAGTTTGGATATGCTACATGAGTCAGCAGAAGCTTATCTACTTGACTTTTTTTTGCAAGCGCTACGCAAGCAGATACCGTCATGTGTAGATCTGGAGGGTACGCCTCGTTCTCGTCAATCCAAGTGGACTCGCAAAGAAGTAGATTTACTTTGTCGCTGAGGATTTCAAGCGATTCACAAGGGCCAGTATCGGCTGAATATGCGACACTTTTGTCATCTGCCGTCAACTTCAGTCCGTAGGTCTGAACCGGATGAGCCATGAGTTCAGCGATAGCCTCAAAAGGCCCTATCTTAAAGTATGAGGATGGTTCAACGATGTTTACGTTGACGATATCTTCTAAGTCACCACCCAAGAGTCCTTTTATCGCCGACGCGGTATCAGATCCAGTATAAAGTTCAAGTTTTCGTGCTGGAGTGCAGGCAAACTTGCGATAATGGTATATCCCAACAAAGTCAGCTATGTGATCGATATGAGAATGAGATAGAAAGACGCCATCAAGATGCCCAGGGGTTGTAAAGTTGTAAAGATTGCTCATCGAGCCGTTCCCTGCGTCTATAAGCAGCTGATATCCGTCGTGCTGCAGGAGATATGAAGAGCAAGCCGACGCTGGTGCTGGATAGCTGCCAGCACTTCCTATGACCGCAAGACGCACTTAACGAACCTCATCTCTTCTACTGATTAAAAACTACTACATGCTGCTGTAAATACTAAATAGTCAGTAGATAACATCTATCATCTAAGCGCTGAGAAAGTGTATTCTATAGTTATGGCGCTTGGTTCTAAGGAATAACATGAACTTACTGGTTTTCCCACTGTTTCTTAGTTTTATCGGGTTAGCAGCTGTTTTATTGGTTCTTTCGAGGCATGGGGCTTTTATGGAACGATACCGCTCTCAAAGAGCTCAAGCTGGTGCCGTTGAGGTTGCTAAGTTAGCCGCTAAGCGGGTTCAAGACTTTCCAAGGATAGTACTAATAGCGGTCGTTCGGCACGAAGAGACTCTATTGTTGGGTTACAAGAAAGCCGAAGGGTCTCTTGGGGTGAGAGATGACACTGCTAAGTTCATAGACAGACCAGAGTTAGGAGAGACAATGATAGCTTGGCTGCCTCGCGAGGATGAGCTTCTCGCCTCGACTTTGGATAACTGGTGTTCGACTCGCGCCGAGTTATACATGAAGATTGATACACAAAGTCGTGTTGTGCGACTCTCAAACATGGATCTTGAGTCAACGGTAGAGTTGACACTTACTCCAACATCTAGTCGCTGAGGCGCTCCTAAGTCAGGTACGCCAGTTGCGAAGAGATTTTTTATTACTCTGGGTATATTGAAGTATATGGTTCCTGGACTTGAGTATGTGGCGGCTTTTGGAGGGGGCATAGTCTCGTTCCTGTCACCATGTGTTCTTCCTCTGGTTCCAGCGTATCTCTCTGTAGTTAGCGGTGTCGAGACTAAAGAGATAGTCTCGAGTTCTGCTCAGAACATGAAGAGGATTGCGATTTCAACGTCTCTATTCGTACTTGGATTTGGCTCGGTTTTCACGGTCTTAGGTTTAACGGTTAGCGCACTTGGTGCATCAGTAAATGCTTATAAACCACTCTTAGTTAGGGCATCTGGAGTCGTGCTTTTGGTGATGGCCGCATTCCTGGTGGCTTCTGTATATTTGAAGTTACCTTGGCTCTATCAGGAGAAGCGGTTTCATCCACAGCTATCTAAGTTCGGCTTGTTGGCATCCCCGATAGCCGGTATGGCCTTCGCATTTGGGTGGACCCCTTGTATCGGACCGATCCTTGCTTCCGTACTTACGGTTGCGGCGACTGGAGGGAAAGTCACTCAGGGTGCACTGTTGTTAGTCTCTTACTCACTTGGTCTAGGCGTACCGTTTTTGGTAACTGGGCTTGCATTTTCCAAGTTCGTTGGCGCGTTTACCTTTGTCAAAAGACACTTCACCGTACTCACATCTAGCTCTGCTTTTGTACTAGCGGTATTTGGTGTTCTTTTGAGTATCAACGAGTTTTCATGGGTAACAATTCACCTAGAAGGCCTCGCCAACTCCATTGGGCTTGGTGCGCTAAACAAGTTGGGCTAAGGGAATTGCTGGGTAAATATGGCTTTACGACAGAGAGATTAATTCGTAGTACTCATCGTTCATGAAGTCCTCATCCCCCTCAGGCAGAAGAAGGACGCGCTCTGGATCAAGTGCTCGAACCGCTCCAGGGTCGTGGGTAACAAGAACTACGGCGCCCTTATAGCCCTTTAATGCTCCAAGAACTTGCTCTCGAGATATGGGATCTAAGTTATTGGTCGGTTCGTCAAGCAGCAAGACGTTGGCCCCTGTGGTAACTAATGCGGCTAATGCAAGTCTTGTCTTTTCTCCACCGGATAGAGTCCCAATCTTTTGGCCCATCATCTCAGCGGTAAAGAGAAAGCTTCCTAACAAAGATCTGAGGTCCCTGTCTTCCATTGATCCAGGAGCTTTTGATCTCAGATACCGATATACGGTCTCTTCGTGATCCAAGGTTTCATGCTCCTGAGCGTAGTATCCGATAAGAGCACCATGGCCTAGTGCTATCGTTCCTGTGTCTGGAGCCTCAACTCCAGCGAGAACCTTTAGTAAGGTTGTTTTTCCGGCGCCGTTTAGTCCGAGGACAACGACTTTTGATCCGCGGTCGATAGCTAGATCAATCCCCATAAATACCTCTAAAGAGCCATAGTTCTTACTTAAAAACGTTCCCTGGAGTGGCGTTCTACCGCAGTAAATGGGTTCTGGAAAGCGCATCTTCGCGACCTTGTCCTTGCCCTTCACCTGTTGAATCGAGCCTTCAATCTTTGAAGCACGGGCATCGAGTACCTTTGCTTTGCGAGCACGTTTCGAGGTAGATCCGCGCATCTTGTCAGCCTGTTGGCTCAACCTATGAACTTCCGTCTCAGCTCGTTCTCGTTCTTTTCTTGAACGATCTTCATTTTGCGCCCTGGCCGTTAAATATCTATCATAACCCAATTGATACATCTCTAACTTAGATGTGTTTGCATTTAGATACGACACCCGATTAACGACATCACGCAGTAACGCTACGTCGTGCGAGATTACGATTAACCCACTTTTGTGCCCACGCAAGTATCCCTTTAGCCACTGAATTGAGTCGGCGTCTAGATGGTTTGTCGGTTCGTCTAAGAGTAAGGTCGTCGCATTTGAGAAAAGGATTCGAGCGAGCTCGACCCTTCGTCGTTGCCCTCCGGATAGGTTTCCTAGCGGTAGTTGAAAAAGTCTTGATGGTATCCCAAGCGATAGACATATAGCCTCTGCCTCTGCCTCTGCTGAGTATCCACCTAGAGAGGAGAAGCGGTGTTCAAGTTCCCCATAGAGCTTTGTCCCCTGATCAGCCGTGTACTCGTCTTTGCTAGACATCTTTTGAGTTGCCAGGACTAACTCACGCTTCAACTCCGAAAGACCCCGGCCGGAGAGAACCCGTTCAAAGGTATCTTGTTCTAGGTCAACGGAGCGGGGATCTTGGGGTAGGTACCCTATCGATCCACTAAAAGCGACCTCTCCTTTTGCGAGTTGGGTCTCCCCAGCGAGGGCCTTTAGTAAAGTGGTCTTACCTGCGCCGTTGCGACCGACAAGACCCATCCTATCGCCTACGTTTAGTGTGAAGGTGGTCTCCTCCAAGAGAAGCCGCGGGCCAATTCTCAGTTCGACTCCGACTGCTCTTAGCAAGTATGTTCCTCCGTTAATTTATCTCTTAATGGTAACGTAAGATGGTATTGAATATCCTCTCTCAGGAGCCAAAGGAACGAAGCTTCTCGCTCAGTACCGAACCCAATACCTTCGCAACCCACGGATCGTTAGAAATCTTCGCGAGTTGTACTAAAGTATAAGCTTACTGTGAACTCCTTAGGTCACGTCACGGCAGTACGGATCAAGTGGTAGCTTCAATGGTATGTTGAAGTCGTTGTACGGCGCTTTCGATATCGACTTCCACTTCTTTTGCCCCTTCTGGTGCAATATATATGATTTTTCCGCGAACTGCTTTCTTATAGGTACTGCCCAACGTCCAGGCATACAGTGCTATCTGATAGCTGTACCTCGGAAAGCTGTCTCCGTTGGCTTCAGGTAGTACCGCTGCTGACTTGAAGTCTACGATCTCTACGTGGTTTTCATACTCAATTAGTAGATCAATAAAACCCTCGAACCACACTCCAAGTTCATCGGAGACCCTTGAAACAAAGACCTCCTTTTTGATTTTAGCTTGGTTATCTAGAGCCTTACGAACGGTGCCACAGGTCATAGCGGCTTCCGCCATGTGTACTACATCTTCTAAGTACTCTTGACAACCGTACTGTTTGCAGACGACTTCAGCTACTGTCCGGAGATTTGTGTGATCACTTAGGTCAATAAGTTTGAGTATGTAATGTACGGCGGTTCCAATTTTACCTGGTCGATTGCGGCTTTGGAGTTCTGGAACCTCACCACCTTCCACCTCCCCACCAGAACGCTCAAACTCATCCCCGAGGTAACGTGTCACGTTCTTCGACGCACTCGTGACACCTATGGGTTCTGCGCCTGCTTCATAGTTTCGTGCGAGGTTAAAGATGGTCTTTTCGTACCCTGAGATGAGTTGACTGATAGTGTCCTTTTGCTGATTTTGGAATCGTTGTGCTCTGGAAATTTGTTGCGCATAACCCTTAGCGTTCACGAGACTCTCGGTATATTCACGTACATCTAGATCAGCAAAGAGATCAGGAGCATCCACGAAAATTGGGAATTCCTCAATGGAAGCGGTCACTAGTTGAGCGTATGTAACTTTAGATGGGAAACTTTTTACATCTACTTGCTGATTCCTATAAAGGGATACCACCAGATGGTCTCTAGCGCGTGTAAATGCAACGTAAAGCAAACGTTGAGCTTCTCGCAGCTCTTCGATCTTCTGCGTTTCGAGATAGCTGGCGTAACCCGTCGACTTCTGACCCATGAACTTATAGACGATTTGATGGTCGCGATCTAAAAGAATTTGCGTGTCGGCGTTGTTTGATCCCACGATCGACGTCGACATCGCCGACACTATGCAGATAGGATACTCGAGTCCTTTAGCGCTATGAATCGTTGTTATAGTTACCGCGTCTTCATCCACCTGTTTTGTTGTTTTATCCAATATGTAGTTCTTTGATAAGAGCAGCCTTTGGACGTAACGTAAAAATGCACCTAAACTATCTGCGGTCGCAGAGGTCCAGTAAACCGCTTGATTTATGAACCACTCAAGCCTTTTCCACTGCATCTGCCAGTCTTCGAGTCTTGCTGTCGATTCAAATAATGTGAAGTAATCTACTACCTTTGTTATGCATAAACTTACGGACATGTTTATGACTTCACGTCGAAGGGTAGCGAGCTGCGAAAGAGCGCTGCCAACTAAACATGTACAGGAGTTAGAACTATTATCTAGGTATCTAAAGGTTCCTTGACATTTGATTCGATGCATAACGAGGTTTTCGTTAGTAATCTGGAAAAGAAAACTTTTTAAGACTGAAACTGTATTGACCTCATCGGCCGGGTCCCAGATTGACCATAAAGTAAGTATTAGAGAGCGGATAAGCTGAGTCGAGAGTATGTCAACTGAGACATCAAGGACATAGGGTATTTTTAGAGTTTTGAGAGCGACTTCTAGCTGAGCAAGTGCGGTGCGTTTTGGAACTAGTATGGTAATGTCGCCGAAGCGTGCCGGACGCTCGCCGTCTGTCAGGTTGTCAAGTACAGACCACCTCTCTTCAATAATTTTTGCGATAGCAGCAGCAGTTGCCTCGGCCTCGGCTATGCGTACGTCAGCGGTTGTGAGGACCTTCGACTGGTCTTTCCCATCGACAAGAGCTGTTCGTCCAATGAAGGCGCCAGAGGGCCCATTTGAACTTGAGATTCTCACAGGCCGTAGAGGCTCGTACGCTACCGAAGGTTCTGTTTGTGCATCTACGACATCTGTCTGGAAACATTGGAATACAGGTTCACACAGGTCGTTTATGAACCGGCAGACTCCCTCGGTGCTTCTGAAGTTTGTAACGAGTTTTATAAGTTCGCCTACCTCGGTTAATCGCCTCTGGGCTGTGTAAAATACTGCCAGATCCGCACCGCGAAACCTATAGATTGCTTGCTTAGGGTCACCCACAAGAAACAGTCTTCCCGGTGTAACAGGCGCAGACTTCCAGTTCCTATCGAAGGCTTCTGTATGAGGCGTTGTCACCAACGAAGCTAACAAGATCTGTGCCGGATCTGTGTCTTGAAACTCATCGAGCATGACAACTTTATAGGTGGCATATAATTCGCGTCTGGCTTCGGTTCCGACTACCGGATCACATAGCAACTCGATGCTAAAGTCGATTAGATCGTCGAATGATAGGCGTCCCTTGGATCGTCTTTGATCCCTGTAGTTAATGACGAAGTCGGTCAAGTGAAAGATGAAGGCACGAAGAGCTTTATCGATGAGCTCGTATACACCAGCGGCGATTAGGTCTGCGAATTGATTAAGGCCGTCAACTAGTTCTTTTTTTGTGCTAATCCAAGAGTTTTGACGTCCAGCATTCTTCGGTAACCTAAACTTCTCGGCGTTGGTATTCGCACTAGGCAGCCGTATAAGTATCTCTAAGATTTCGAAGCTTGAGGTTTCCTCTAGCAGATCTTCGAGACGCTGCACGAGTGAAACCACTGCGACGAGCAAGGAATCATCTGGATCTTTGCACAGCTGTTCTGCATCTTTTAGCTGTGAAAGGTACTCTCTAATGGTTGTTAATATAGAGTTGAGACTTTGTTCAATATCTTCGTCCGCCAACGAAGAGCTTTTCGCATTACACCACTTACGAACCTCGTCGATTATTGCCTTGCTTTTCGGAAGGTCTTTAGCGAGGTCACGTAATGAATCCGAGCGCTTTGTGTGCAGCAAAATGGATAGAACGCTCTTAAAATTATGCTCTGACAGCACCTGTTCAGTGAATTGGGACCAGTGTTTTCCAAAGTCAATCTCAAACTCTGTGGTATCCATAACTGCGATCTCGGCGGGAAGGTTAGCAAGAGATGAGAGTCGAGTAAGTATGCGGCGAGAGAAAGAATGAATGGTGCCTAGTGGCGCTTGATCTACGAAGTTTAGAGCAGCAATAGCACGTTGTTGTCGAAGTTCACTAGAGGTATTGGTATCACTAGCGACCTCATTCAGTTCCCAAATCAGACGTTCTCTAAGTTCATTTGCTGCTTTTTCAGTGAAGGTGATAGCCACTATCGACCGTATATCCATCGCCTCTTCAAGTACTAAAGAGAGAATTCGACCGACAAGGGCAGAGGTCTTCCCACTTCCGGCACCAGCCTCAACAAACAGAGAGGTACGCAGATCTTCTTTGATCCGAGATCGGCTTAGGTCATCTTCTAGAATCAACTACTGCCCTCCCGTCTCATGTTTTCCTCCACCTTGTCTAACCAATCATTTGGAAGTGATATGGAAGCGTTCAACAGATTCGATAGGTGCCACAACCAGACTCTTTCAAGGGACGTGTTCTGTAAGCCTTTTGGATTGCAGTACTCGCAACTCCCGTGTCCTGCAGGATTTGGAGAAGGTCTTCCCATGTAGGCTCCCTGAAGTATCAAATTCAAAACTTTTTCGACCTCGACCCATGCCGCTTTGAAGGTGTCGGGCGTAAAGCTAACTTCTATCTCCTTTTGTCCTGAAAACACCGAAGAAAACCAGTACTTTGTGGTGATGGCTTCAACTGGTACTTGAAATAACTTTGCAACTGCTAGTGCGTAGATGAAAAGCTGGAACTTGTTGCCTTGGGCAGTGGGAGCCTCATCGTTTATCCCTTTATAGCTATCAATAGATCCAGTTTTGTAGTCTACGACTAAAAGTTGCCTATCTTCTTGAGCATTTTGATCTGCGACTAGGTCGACCTTTCCGGTGAAGCCCACTGGTATCTTCTTGATTACCGAATTGAAGTATTTAGCTGGATCAATATCGTCAAAACGAAGCTCCGTTACGATCTCTGTGTCGCTCGACAGATATACCTGAGATGTGAGTATCTTCAGTAAACGACGTACGTTAGCGTTTGCCTTATCGAAGTTGATCGACTCAAAAGCACGTCTACCAGCACGCCCTGTTCGCACGAGATCATCGAATCTCAACCTCAAAAGGCGATCAGCTTCTTCAAAAAGGCGCTCTGAAGCGATGTTATGAGTGGCGTCGCAGGTGGCACGTACTTGACGAAGAGTTTGCTCCATCACTGCATGGACTAACTCTCCCATAGTCTGTGGACTCATGTATAGAGCGTCTTCCGGACGGACAGGCGAAGATGCACCGAGTATTGAGTTTATAAAAAAAGCGTATGGGCATTTGACGTAAGCCTCTAATTGGCTTGGAGATAGCCTAAGACGTCCTTGTTGTATTGGAAAGTCTCTGAGGCGTGCATTCTTAGAGATAGCGATAAGGTCGATGTAGTCGAGGTCGAGCCCTTCTTCCATCTCTCCCGTTTTGAATCTACGTTCGACTTCACGAATACTCGACAACGTGGGCAGTAGTCTTGATGATGTGAGGTTCGTTGCTTCCAGTTCAAGTAGTTGAGAAGCCTCGTCGATGAGTATAACTAATTCTTTTACCGACAGTGGCTGGAGTGGGTTTCCGGTCTTAGTTAGCTGCTTAGTGGCAGAAGTGTTAACATTTACTGCCTTGCATCTATCCCCCATAGCTTCGAGAAGTTGTGAAATAGATTCGCTAACCTCTCCAGTCGTACCCACTTTGGTGTTGTCGAAGGTTACGAGAACTCCTCGACTTGACTCAACTAATGTTGCTAGGTGCGCAAGCGCTCGATCTCCAAACTCCTTCGAGGTGAGAAGCGGAAGTCCTAATGTAGTGACACTGAAGTCGTCGAAAGAGGATGACGTATTACCTCCGAGCGATGCTAGCTTGTCGTTCAAACCGACGACAGCCAGATAGTCAAAGCTTGTGCCAAGCGTAGACATCAAAGGAGCGACGGTAACCAGCTGCCTTGGATTGGTCGAGGTTTTGATGTGCATCTCAAGAAAGTGCTGTAGCAACATCCGAAAGCTGTCAAAAGAGGGTGCGATCGTGAGAGAGTCCAGCGTGCTCAGTTCATTTGCAAATTCGATGAAGTTGTCAAACCCATCGGGAATGCTAAAGGGCAGGGTTGTCACTCCTACTGGCCTAAGGAGCTCTCTGGTGTATTCGACGACCGCATCAGCCATTGTCGCGAAAGTTGCACCTTGAAGTCGGTCGAAAAGTTCAAATGTTCTATCGATGAACGTACTCAGATCGGAGAGTTGTTTCAAGACGGCCTCCGTCTCATACGGATTTAAGGTTCTTCCGCCTAGATAGATGGGGCGAGTAGATCCATCCCATGATTGTTTCAGAGATCTGAGATGCGTCTGCCACTCCTGTCTCCCTCGATAGATATTGGCCTCAGTAGTAATTAAATCCCAGAACTCAAAGGATCTACACTCGTCAGGACCAGCGCCATTTATACTCGCTAGGACTCCAGGAAAGTGGTCGACAAATTCGACCCGACTAAAGTCTGAGTCTATCCAAATCAACAACGACTGTAGAAGCTGGCCAGCTGGTAGCTGTCGAAGCCTCAGTAACTGGCTTGTATTGAATAGAGAGCTCAAAGAAACTTCTGAAAGTTCAACTTCCTCAGAGTCTTGGTCGGTCGCCCCAGTTCTTAGATCGCTCATCTCTGCGCTTAGAATTTCCCAATATGGTAGATAAAGATTTGGTTGGGCGAAGAGCAACCCCATCTTTGAGGGTGGATGACCTTCCCGAACCCTAGAGATAATAAAGGTGGTCGCAGCCTTTAACTCCTCAAGGAGTGTTAGACCACCCGATATCTGTATCTCTCTACCTTCAGTATCTTGAGGCACAGAGTATAACACCTTTTTGCTGTGGTGAGATGTCGACGACGTGTTAGTAATTACCTGTTCTATCTCTACGTGAACTGGAGTTTCGTTGAGTAGCTCCCAGAAGACCTTTGAGGAGTCTCCAAAAAGTCGTGTTCCTAGTATGACAATACGGTTTGATGGATTAGATGACCAGGTCGAGATCGCACTTTCAAGCAGGGTTCTAAAGTTGAAGTATCGCCCGAGTGTAAGCGATCTAACTTTTTCCGTCAACGCCACGATCTCTTCGGGCGCTCCGGCCTCGAGTAAAAGTTCGAGGTCTTCGTCGCGCAAAAGCATAAGACGATTGATGCTTCTGATAAGGAAAGACAGAACTTGAGGGTCTAGTACTCGGCCCCGTTCAAGTTGATCTGACGCCACTATGGCCGCTAGGACGCTTGTTGGGCATTGCATCAGACCTTTTGCCACTAAATCTGGAAGTCCATATTCAGAAGCGAATTCTTCAAGTGTGAAAATCGAGAGGTCAATGGGATAAGCACTGCCGCTCAGTTTGACGGACTGTTTAGTAAATAGTCGACGCAACCACATCTTTGAAGAGAACGACGGAACCAGCACCACGAAGCTTGCCTCATCGTTCTTAGCTGTGAAAAGTGACAGAACAACGCTAGACAAGGCGTCAAGGTTGTCGCCGTCTAAGGTGGTAATTAACATCGAACCAATAGTAACGTTGATCTGTTACAACGTTTTAGCAAAGTTGCACATAAGGAAGTAATAATCCTTATCTTATCGTATGTCTATGGCCACGCCCAGCCCGGTCACCCTCTCGATCTTGCAATCAAATTAAAAAGAATCTCTGCAGACGTTGACAGACTGACCGTGAATATCTATAGATTTACTCATAAGGTGACGTTAGGGGGAAGCGTGACAAACAGCCAATTTGACTTTACGGATATTGCAGTACAACAAAAAGACAAGTACGCAGTTATCGTCCTTGCTCGTGAGAAAAGCCTAAACTCTTTAGACTCGAATCTACATCGGGAACTTCTTAAAGCACTTCGAGACCTACCTAAGCCACCATATAGAGCTAGAGCTATCTTAATCACTGGCCGAGGAAGAGCGTTTTCGGCTGGACAAGACCTTGAAGAAGTCGGTACTTCACGAAACCGAGTACCTGTGAGCGTCGGCGATCTGGTCAGGAATAACTATGTTCCGCTTATGACGACACTAAAGAGCCTAGATGTGCCTACTGTATGTGCAGTAAATGGTATCGCCGCTGGTGCCGGAGCAAGCATTGCCTTGGCTTGCGATATAGTCATCGCTTGCAGAGATGCTCGCTTTGTCCAAGCGTTTTCTAAAGTTGGCTTAATGCCAGACGCGGGCGGAACCTGGATGTTACCTAGGTTAATAGGACGTTCCAGGGCATTGTCACAATTTTTTCTCAACGACGCGATCGACGCTCAAACCGCTTTCGAACTTGGAATGATTGCAAGGGTCGTTGAGAACCAAGACTTGGACGACGAGGCCAACAGAGTTGCCTCGATACTGGCCAATGGTCCCACTAAAGCTTATGTCGCCACTCGTAGAGCGGTCGATCATGGTTTTCACATCAGCTTTGAAGAGTCATTGATGCGCGAAACCGAGTTGCAGAGAGACCTTGGTAATACCTATGACTATGAGGAGGGAGTTGAAGCGTTCATTCAAAAACGAGACCCTAAGTTTAAAGGGGAGTAAAGAGATCGTCGTATGGCTTCACGTATCTTTTTGGGCTGGAGTGCGGCCGGTGGAGTTGATGCTAGGTGCAGTGATACAGCGCTCGTTCGTCGTCCCAGCAGGCGTGTCACGGCTACCACTGAAACACAAACTGGACGCCTCAAGATACTATGTCCGTATGTGGTGCGAGCACTCCCCTACATCGGCCATGGGAATGATGATCTAAAAGAGCCTACAGCACTAGCCAACCACCGATTCCGATCCGCGAACACTTTAGAGGAACCCAGAGGGCGTCTTGTAGTCTTTGATGTTATAGTTCAAGATTGGACCGCAAAGGTAGTTCTAGTTGGAAATTATGATTTACCGCCGAATTTTACGTTAATATCATGTGAGCGGAGAGTTGAGAGAAGTGATTCGCTGATATGTGTCTCTCTGTCTAGCGCAGTTCGACTGCTGTTACCCAGTAATAACGTAGAGTTGAGAACAAAAGAGTTCCTAGTGAGACAGATGAGTACTTTTAGCCGAAGGGAACTAGTCGGAAATAGTTTTCTATCTTTCTTGGACGTACCAAAGGCTGCTATATTCTTTGACTTGACTAGCGCGAGAAGCAGCTTAGACGTCCACGTTGCATTTGCTATCAAAAACTGTATTGTTTCAAGGGTAGCCGTATCGCCTCGGTGCGACAGGTTCGGAGCAGACGAGACAGCAGTGCTAAGTCACGATGTTGATCGTGATGAACTGCAAGATGACAGAGTCGGATTAGTGATGTGTACGATATATTCAGTAGTCAACGAATCTGCCGGATATCTCCTAGTGCCCAACGACCGAACGATAAAGTTGGGTCAAACTATCAAGTTTGGACTAAACCAGCGAATCTTGGTCCATGTATGGTGGATCAGCTTTGCAAGTTCGTACTTTTTAAACTTAGCTCCCTTATTTTATGTAGCCTTAGCTAAAACCAGAGAGCTGCCGTTTGTCAAATTGAAGATAGTGACTGTGAAAGAATCTCTGGACGTCATTGGTCCCGAATCTGTTAGATGTGAGTAGGTACAACGGATAATGCCATCGGACAAACTAGATAAGAGCTGCTTTAGCGACTCGCTTTCTGCCAAGGTAGCGACACTTATGTTTAGAAAAGACTTGCTATCGCAGTCATTGAACATGGTCATCACCACTGCCAAGGCGGGATTTACCGTGGTAGAGATGGAGGTCAATGCGAAGATGTTAAATGGATTCGGTATCTGCCATGGTGGAGTCATAACCACTTTGGCAGATTCTGCCTTCGCCTTTGCATGTAACTCCCGGAACGAACTTTCGGTAGCGTCATCAGTGTCGATAGAGTTCTTGAACTCTGCTGCTAAAGGTGATGTGTTGGTCGCGACTGCAGAAGAAGTGATGCTTAAAAGCCGTCTTGGTCTATATGAAGTACGAGTCGTGAATCAAAGATCTGAGATGGTTGCTCTTGCAACATGTAGGTCATACAAACTCCAAGGAAGACACGTTATTGACGACGATTACCGAGGTGACATATGATAGATGCGATCGTAAATGCATCTCGAGCGCAGATAGAAAAGCTTCAATTCGAGCGACTTAAACGGACGCTTAAGACTGCCTACGAGAACGTCGACCACTATCGCAACGCATTTGACGATTTTGGCGTTCACCCCTCCGACCTTAGGTCGCTAGGTGACATTTCGAAGTTTCCTTTTACGGAAAAAAATAACTTAAGAGATAACTACCCTTACGGAATGTGCGCGGTTCCTCTAAGTGAGGTGGCGAGGATCCACGCGTCTTCGGGGACGACGGGAAAACCTACGGTAGTTGCCTACACTCGATCTGACATCGACAACTGGGCGTGCCTTGTCGCAAGATCTATTGAGATAGCCGGGGGAACTCCCAGCGACGTTGTTCAGGTCTCTTACGGGTACGGTCTCTTTACTGGCGGTCTAGGTGCACACTATGGAGCGGAGGCCTTAGGTTGTGCGGTGATTCCTATGTCAGGTGGCCAAACAGAAAAGCAGATAGCGATTATCCAGGACCTAAGGCCGACTATTATCATGGCGACTCCGTCCTATATGCTTACAATTCTGGACGAAATGGCAAGTCAAGGTGTCGATACAAAGAAACTTTCCCTTCGCATAGGCATATTTGGGGCAGAACCTTGGTCGAATGCCATCAAGTCAGAGATTCGAGAACGTACCTCAATGGTTGGAGTTGATATCTATGGACTCTCTGAGGTGATGGGACCGGGAGTAGCGAGTGAAAGTGGTATAACGTTAGACGGTCCCATCATTTGGGAGGATCACTTCTATCCAGAGGTCATTGACCCAATCACAGGCGAGGTGCTTCCAGATGGGGTAGCTGGTGAACTAGTGATAACGACCCTTACTAAGCAAGCTATTCCTATTGTCAGATATAGAACGCGTGATCTGACATGTCTTCTCCCGCCGACGGCGACTTCAATGCGGAGAATAAAGCAGATCCAAGGTCGTTCCGACGACATGTTAATAGTTCGCGGCGTTAATGTGTTCCCGACTCAGATCGAGGATGTGATTGCCAAGGTCCCCGCCTTGGCACCGCAGTATCTCCTCATTTTAGATAAAAAAGGTCCTCTTGATACCTTAGAGGTGCAGGTTGAAGTTCGAAGTGCGTTCAATACGGCACGAGAGAAGACGAGGGCCCAACAGGACCTAATACATCACGTCAAGAGCATGATAGGTGTAACGGTTACGGTTTCTATTGTTGAACCCTTTGCCATTGAACGGACCTCCACTGGAAAAGCCAAGAGAGTCTTAGATCGACGTCAGAGGTAAAAGAGGGCGAGTTTCAGAAAGGACCCATTATGTATAATCAGTCACTTGATAAAGGACCGTTAAAAGATGATGGAAGAGATCAGGATGAGGATCGAAGAATTGAGTTCGAACACAACGTGTTAGCTGGCTACACGGTTGAGCCAAAAGACTGGATGCCAGAAGGATACCGGAAGACCTTGATACGGCAGATGAGTCAGCATGCTCACTCTGAGGTTATTGGGATGCTTCCAGAAGGCGACTGGATACTACGCGCGCCCACATTAAAGCGCAAGGCAATATTGCTTGCGAAGGTTCAAGACGAGGGAGGGCACGGTCTCTACCTCTACAGTGCAACGGAAACACTTGGAGTTTCGAGGGATTTACTATACGAAGACCTTCTACACGGAAGGGCTAAGTACTCGTCTATCTTCAACTATCCAACCTTGAGTTGGGCAGACGTTGGTGTCATCGGATGGCTTGTTGATGGAGCCGCAATAATGAACCAAATACCTCTAACTCAATGTTCTTATGGTCCGTATGCGAGGGCGATGGTTCGAATCTGTAAGGAAGAGTCCTTTCATCAACGCCAAGGTTTCGAGCTTTTAAATGAGATGATGAATGGTTCAGAAAAACAAAAGGAGATGGTTCAAAACTCCGTGAATCGATGGTGGTGGCCGACAGTTATGATGTTTGGACCAGAAGATAAAGACTCAGTGCATTCAAAAGAATCCAGAACTTGGGGCATCAAAAGAGTAACCAACGATGAGCTGAGACAGAACTTTATTGACGTCACGGTGCCCCAGGCAGAGATCCTAGGTGTAGACTTGCCCGATCCTGACATTAGATGGAATGAGGAGCGAGGGCATTACGACTTCGGAGAGGTCGACTGGACCGAGTTTTGGAGAGTCGTTTCAGGTCACGGACCGTGTAACAGAGATCGTATTGAGGCTAAGCGGAAAGCATGGGAAGAGGGGGTCTGGGTCCGTGAGGCGATAATGGCGCATGCGTTAAACGAAAAGGTAGTTGATCGTCATGGGTAACGATAGTTCAAATAAAGAGGTAGAGATCCCACTATACGAGGTCTTCATAAGAAGTGCTAATGGCTTAGAACACCGCCACGTAGGTTCGTTGCACGCTGCAGACGCGGAGATGGCGATTATGAATGCCAGAGACGTATACGTGCGAAGAAACGAAGGAGTAAGTATTTGGGTAGTCCCCTCTGCTTGTATTACGGCATCGGATCCAAGTAGCAAAGAGATGCTTTTTGGACCTTCAAGAGACAAGATATATAGACATCCAACGTTTTATAACTTACCTGAGGGAGTCCGAAACATATGACTATAGCTAGAGAAGAAACATACGACGCTCACCTTTTGAGTTTTGTATTAAGGCTTGCAGATAGTGCACTTATTGCGTCCCAAAGAATGGCGGAGTGGTGCGGTGTGGCGCCGATGCTGGAAGAAGATATTGCGCTAAGCAACGTTGCCTTGGATCTTCTTGGACAATCACGTCACCTTTTCACTTACGCGAGTGACCTTGAGGGTGGATCTCGCAGCGAAGACGATTTCGCGTTTCTTAGAGACCCTCATGAGTATTTGAACTATATAATTGCTGAACTACCTAATGGCGACTTCGCCCAAAGTTGCACAAAGTCGTTTCTTTTTTCCTCTTTTGCTAAGACGGTGTGGTCCTCACTACTAGATGCGAACGATTCTAGACTAAGAGATATAGCGGCAAAGAGCTTAAAGGAAACCAACTATCACGTTGAACACTTCTCGAGTTGGTTCATACGTCTCGGAGACGGAACCGATACATCAAGACAAAAAATTTTA
The DNA here is from genome assembly GCA_021784785.1 of Actinomycetes bacterium. Classification (GTDB taxonomy): domain Bacteria; phylum Actinomycetota; class Acidimicrobiia; order Acidimicrobiales; family Acidimicrobiaceae; genus Ferrithrix. The sequence continues at coordinate 19,016 of JAJYHJ010000130.1, forward strand.
GAAGGCCTAGATTATGTCTGGCCCTACACTAACGAGTTTTTCGATGACGATAGCATTCTCATATCCCTTGAAGGTGTTCTTAAGATGAAGACTAACACACTTTGGACCAAGTGGATCGAAGGCGTTACGAACGTTTTCGCGAGTGCCAGAATCGATCTCCCCTCCACGCCCGATTTCATCTGTTCTGGTAAGTATGGCATCCACAGCGAGCATCTCGGGCACATTCTAGCTGAGATGCAGTATCTTCAAAGGGCCTATCCAGGTGGGCGATGGTGACAACTCTTACCAAAGGCGAAATTATAGAACTCTTGGAGGGCGTGCCTGACCCTGAACTACCCGCCGTTTCGGTTGTCGACTTGGCGATGATCCGTGATATTTATATAGATCAGCACTTAGTCTCCGTAAGCATCACGCCCACTTACTCAGGTTGCCCCGCAACAGAGACCATCATCAAAGAGGTAGAAGCAGTCATCCGTAACGCAGTTGGACCCGACGTAGATGTGACAGTTAAGATGGTGCTGTTTCCACCTTGGACTACTTCATGGTTATCAGCTTCGGCATGTGCAAAGTTGGCTAGATTTGGGATCGCTCCTCCAGTGAAGCATGAGTCGAAACTGGAGCTGCCCTACCATAGACGAGCACGCGATGGTTCTGCAATTCGATGTCCAAGATGCAGCAGTACTTCCACAACTGAGCTATCACGTTTCGGCTCGACCAGTTGCAAAGCCCTGTATCGATGCAACATTTGCATTGAAACCTTTGAACACATGAAGGACTTTTAGTTTGACGCCACAGTTTCACAGGTTGAGGGTATCATCCGTTAGGCCACTTACACCTGATTCGTTGACGGTGGCGTTTGAAGTTCCTGACGACCTCAGAAAAGAGTTTATGTTTCTACCCGGGCAACACGTAAATCTACGCGTCTGGATCGATGGGTTCGAGTATCGAAGAAGTTACTCGATTCATCGGGCACCTTATGAAGAGATTGTCGAGGTTGCTATCAAAAGAGTTCAAGGAGGGGTGGTATCTAACTGGGTCTTCGAGAACCTCAAGGAGGGAGATGGGATTGACGTTATGACGCCGGAGGGTGAATTCTACATCGATACTTCGACTTTGAAAGGATCCATACTCGTTGTCGCGGCAGGTAGCGGAATTACTCCAGTGATCTCAATGATAAAGCAGCTCCTAAAGGCCAACTCTAAGACAAGCGTAACACTTTTATACGGAAATCAAGATATGCAAAATATCATGTTTAGTGAAGAGATCTTTGATTTAAAGAATCAGTATCTTAGCAGATTTATTTTTGTCCCTACATTTTCAAAACAGATGTCAGAGGTGGATCTCTTCAACGGAAGGATCGATAAGGTGAAGATATCGAAGCTTCAAAAGTTGGTCGGTTCCTTGAAGAACATGGACGTTGCGTTCGTATGCGGACCTTTTGATATGATTGAGAATGTAACCGACGCTTTGATCTCCTTCGGGCTCGATGAAGCGTCAATTCGATTCGAGCGCTTTGGCACTCCACGGGCCGAACTCTCGCGCCCCGTTGAATCTCAGCAAACCATACAAGTTGAAGGTGCTGTAATAAAAGTTACCCTTGACGGCCGCGAACACATCTTTACATTCGATGAAAATTCTGGGTCAATACTCGATGCAGGTATTGCCTTGGGTCTAGATCTCCCCTTTTCATGTAAAAGCGGGGTATGTTCTACCTGCAAAGCCGTGAGACTAGTTGGGGAGGTCTCAATGGCAAACAACTATGCGCTAACTAAGTTAGATCTTCAGAAAGGGTTGATCCTAACCTGTCAATCCCTGCCCGCGACAAGAACCGTGGCGATCAGCTATGACGTGCGCCAACATCTGCTACGCCCTGAGGACGGAACTTCCTAGACCGTCGCTCGTGGGGCTTTGGGCTGTAATGTTTGAAACGGCTATCACTTGCCGTAAAAGCAGATCTCATCGTATCTCAATGAAGCTACCGCCAAGCGCGTCGAGAGAACAGATATTTCGCAACGAACTATGAGATTCCTGAGGTATCCGTGTTTCACATAATAACTACCTAATCGTTTTGTTACTATACCGACACAGACGTCATAGATAATTAAGTCCAATGAACTGTGGAACTCTGAAATTGCTGCGGGGTCTTGGCGCTTGAAAAATATCAGTTGCACACTATTTGAGAGGTAGAAGAGTTATGTAAAACACCAGCGTTATAAGGGCGAGACTTTATGGTTTCTAACGTTCGATAACGCATATATCAGCCGATGGACAAAGTAGACGTTTAGGTCGTCTACGTAGCACACCTCATTCTATAGAAAATAACAGAAGCTCTATCGGTAAGTTGATCCTAAAGAAGTAGCTGTTGTCCAAGTCCTTGGCAACTATATGATTCATGAATATTGATCTGACACGACTTTAAATTGGAACTAGAAGGAAATATAGGAGAATTTAGTGAACCAAGGTAATGGCAGCAGAGTATCGCAGCTAAAAACTCTGCTACGGAAGCCGTTGCGCAGCGGATTGGTCATACTACTTACGGTAGTAGTAGTGGGCGGCGTGTTTTATCTTTCGACACCTCAGACCTCTACGAAGGGCTCGAAAAAGGGGAAGGGAGGTGGTGTCGGCAAGTATTCGGCTGTAAGTGTTGCGTCAGTATCGTCGTCGACATTGACGCAGGTGTTGACATTTCCCGGTCAACTGTCTTCCTCTGCTACCTCGAACGTCTATCCTTTGGTTTCGGGACAGGTTCTGAAGGTACTAGTCGCTTCAGGGCAAAGCGTAAGCTCCGGAACCCCTCTTGTCCAGCTGAGCGACTCTCAAGATATTGCAGGGCAGTTATCCGCTGCCCAGGCAACGCTTGCGGCTGCTCAAGACGCTCTCGTGGCCGCAGAAGCCGCACCGCAAAATAGCGCCAATGTCTCAGCAGTCTCCGCAGATCAAGCCAAAGTGTCAAGCGATCAAACCCAAGTGCAGATACTACAGTCTCAACTTAACTCTGAAACTGTAGTTGCCCCAATTGGTGGTGTTGTCTCTAATATTGCAGTTTCACCAGGCGAGCAATTAACTCAAAATACGCTAGTTGGTACCGTCCAAGGTCCAGGACTGCAGGTAAACGCTATTCTATACCCCAGCCAAGCTAATGAACTACAGGGGCACCTGGGCGCATCGGCTGTCGTTTCATTAGCCGACGCCACAACCAATATATCGTCAACGGCGACGCTAACGTCACTTAGCGTCGCCGCGAATCCCGCAAGCGGTGACTTCAGCGCGATCTTTAGCGTTGCCAGTCCAACTTCTCTTGCTGCTGGGGAAGCGGTAACAGTTACAACTACTATCCCCGCTGGATCGGGACTTGTAGTGCCCGCTGGATCGATCGTTTACCCCTCTGGTTTCCCGGAGGTATTTGAAGTAAGCGACCTGACACCCTTCCATGGCGCTCCGAAAAAAACAAAGGTTTCGCCGAAAAAAGGTGGATCTTCCACATCAAATGCGCTCGTGAAGAAGATTAGCCAATCGCTACACGGTGAGACAGGCGTGGCCACCTTGGTCCCGGTAACACTAGGACTCCAAAATGGAGGGCTTCAGCAAATTACCTCTGGCGTCACCGCTGGATCAGTCATTGTAGCAACAGGAGTAACAGATCTCTCCGATGGGGCGAAGGTAATAATCCTAAACGCTAAAACTAATGGCTCTGGCCCTCGGAAATTAGGCGGCAGCGGAGCAAAGACGTCAAATCCAAGTCGAAGCATCGACGTGAGGATTATAAAGATCACAAGCACGTCTATCACTTTTGTGAACTCCCACAAGAAGACCAAAACTCTTTCGGTAGCAAGTGATGCGAAGATAACCCTAGATGGCAAAACTGTGGGCTTGAGTCAACTTAAATCTGGGTCTTCGGCGAGCATTCATATCCAGGCTAAAAATGGCGTCAGAAACGTTGTCTCAATAAGTGTTCCGGGAGCTAAATCATGAAATTTACTCGATTTCTCATCTCTAGACCACTTCTAACGTCCATGTTTTTCGTAGCGTTGGGACTACTGGGTGTAGTTGCGTACTTCAGAATTCCCGTCGCCGAACTTCCAAATATTAACTATCCAACGGTCGTTGTAGCTGTAAGCGACCCCGGATCTGACTCTACTACTGTCCAACAAAGTGTTACTGCACCCATAGAACAGGCTATCAATGGCGTGAGCGGACTTACTCAGGTGATAGGGGTTTCAAGGTCCGGGGCTTCAAGAGTTGTCGCTTCGTTCGCTACTGGAACTAGCGTTCAGGTGGCAGCTCAACAGATCTCTGCCGTCCTTGGCCGCGTTCAACGACACCTGCCAGCTTCAGCGTCCACCGCTGACGTAACCACGATTAATCCGAATCTTGCGCCACTTTTACAGGTTCAGTTTGTCGGAATTCCAAACTCACAACTTGTGCAACTTCTCGATACAACAGTTGCACCAGATCTCCGACTCGTACCTGGGGTCGGTCAAATAAATGTAGCGGGAGGTTCTCCTACACAAGTAAATGTGGTCATAAATCCCCAAGATGCCGCAGCTTTAGGAGTATCGATTACTCAAATCGATCAGGCGCTGTCTTCACAGAACATACTAAAAGGCACTGGGACAACCATAAATGGTGGTCAGGCTTCACAAGTCATCTTAGATACGCGCTCAACAAGCACGAATCAACTAGGCAAGCTAGTGGTTGGCCAGAATGGCAAAATGCCAGTAATTCTCTCTCAGATCGCGTCTATAACTACAGGCTCACCGCCAAGTGCATTTGGTAACTCGTACTCCACTTTAAATGGGAAGCCAACTGTAGCCTTATCCGTTATTCCCGCTGATGGCGTCAACCAAATTGCGTTGGATGCCGGCATTCGGGCTAAGTTGGCGACGATTGCTCCAACTCTTCCGCCAAGCGTTCATTATGTTGTTGCGTCGGATCAGACCGTATTTACCAAGGCAGCTTTGAGCGCGACAGTGCAAGATATTGTGTTCGCGATCATGCTCGCTAGCCTTGTGATACTACTATTTCTGCAATCAGGTAAGCAGACCTTAATAGTATTTATTGCTATCCCATCTTCACTACTTGCCACGTTGTTTATGATGTATCTACTGCACTTCACGCTAGATCTAATCAGCCTTTTAGCTTTTACTCTGTTAATTGGCATACTTGTGGATGATGCAGTCGTTGTGATCGAAAACATTACTCGTCATCTACACATGGGGCTCCCTCCAAGTAGTGCCGCACTTGAAGGTCGTAAAGAGATCGCGGCAGCGGCGATTGCTCTGACATTAACGGATGTTGTCGTCTTTCTTCCGATAACTTTCGCTAGTGGTATTGTAGGACAGATACTTATCGAATTCGGAGTAACGGTCGTGTTCGCGACCTTGTTTTCTCTTTTGGTATCGTTTTCTCTCACGCCGATGTTGGCTGCCAAGCTACTCAAATCCCCGCAGCCAATGCCCCTGAGCAACCAAAAAGGTACAGGAGTAGTTGTGCGAGTAAAGGCCTCTTTATCCGGCTACATAGAAGGTTTCCAGGACAAATATGAACGTGCTTTAGTTGCAGCTCTTCGGCACAAAGCGTTACTCCTTTTAGTTGGCGCTATTACCGTCGCTGGAAGCGTTGCGTTGGTAACTACCGGTCGGGTTGGAAGCAGCTACGTACCGCAGGAGGATCCTGGGCAGATAAATGTTGCACTTCAAATGCCCTCTGGAACTACTCTAGCGGGTACGTCGGATGCGGTAAATAGATTCTCAACACTCATACTGAAGGAACTACCAGGTGTCAAAGATGTGGTGGTGAGTGTTGGAAATGGCGCCGGCGGGTTAGTCGCGTCGTCTAGCCAGGGATCGGCAACAATTGACCTTGTCCCCAAGAACCAACGTTCGACTAGCATCACCACAGAAGAGAAGTTAGTATCTCTAATAGGCGAAAGTATTCCGGGGTTAAAGGCGGTACCCTCAGTACCTTCTCCGCTTAAGACTCCGGGTTCCAGTGGGCTGCCGATACAGATCAGTGGACCTAATTTAAATACTGTGGAGACGTTGTCTCAGATAGTCGACCAAAAGCTTCAGGGCCTACCTGGACTCTCCTCAGCGGTAAACACCACCACCAAGTCCTCTCCTGAGTGGACTATTGCGGTAAATCAATATGAAGCTAGGTTATACGGAGTTTCTACAGCAGCGATCTCATCCACCCTATCGACTGCAATTGGCGGATCCCAAGTCTCTTCGTTGCAGTCTCCTTCGGGGATAGACCTACCCGTGTACCTCTACATTAGCGGAGCTCCTCATCTGAGCCTTGCCGAGCTAGAAAACATACCGGTAACGGTTGGTAAGACGAGTTCCGCGTCAAGTCTAACTAACCAGTCAGGTGCAGGAGCTGTTGGGACTTCAACAACTAAGGCTTTAGCATCGTCGACCACTCCACCTGCACCCGTATCTCTTGGTCAAATAACAACAATAACTCATGGTATCGCACCATCGACCATAAAAGACCAAAATGGTGAGCCATCTGCGACCGTCCAGGGTGTCTTATCTGGAACACTTCCGCTGTCTCAAGTCACAGCGGAAGTGAACAGTGCACTTAGTACGATGAGCTTTCCATCTGGTTATCAGTACTCGCTAGGCGGTAATGCGGCCGCCCAAAAAGTATCGTTCGGCCCACTACTACTTGCACTTGGACTCTCCCCTTTGTTCATTTACATACTCTTAGCCGCACTTTATGAGTCATTTCTTCTTCCACTTGCTGTTATTTTAGGTGTACCGTTGGCAACTTTTGGTGCATTGGCAGCCTTAGCACTTACCCAACAGAGTCTCAATATATTTTCGCTGATCGGAGGATTGATGTTACTCGGGCTCGTTTCGAAAAATGCCATACTGCTTATTGACTATACGGAGACGCTTCGATCAAGAGGCATGTCTTCTCTAGGGGCAGTGGTGTTAGCTGCCAGGACCCGCGTTCGCCCAATTATAATGACAACTCTCACTGTAGTAATTGCCATGCTACCAGTGGCATTTTTGTCTTCGGCCGGTTCGGAGTATCGTAGCCCAATGGCATTGGTCTTAGTAGGTGGGATGACATCCTCAACGCTATTGACTCTGTTCCTCATTCCGGCCTTGTACGTCTTGCTTGATTCGCTGCGCAAGAGACTTCGAGGGGGTGTTGACATGCCTCCCCGAGGCTATCTTGCGATCGATGATGTTGGACAAGAGTCGGTTACGCTATCTGAAGCCCATTAACCCGAAAACTCAGAGAACAACCGTATCTGCATGAAATAGCCAACTTACGCTATGTCAAATGGATCGTATTGACTAATCAAATTGATGGGCTGTCTCTCACCACATACTGAGCCTCGAAGAGATAACCTTGAGTGGATGAAATCGTCTACTTTGCAGTTTGCGGGTACCAAAGCTGACGTAGAATCGAAAACAGGCGGCGAATTCAACAGCGTTCCTCCCCGATGCCTGGCAAAATGCGGCTATTCAGGCAATCAGTGAGAGCGCTACTGGTCGGAGTTTCGCCAAAACTTATACGCCCTAACGTAACGTGTCACGTTCTAGAAGTCGCCTTTTCGGAGTCTGTTTCAAAATATCGGATATTTGGCTCGTCGAAGTCGCACGTTTGCTTGAGGTCCAGATCGATAATGGCTAGGAGAAGGGACGAATGAGGCACAGAAAGTTCTTGCATCTTTTTGTAGGAGTCGACAAAGATATAGCTGCGCGCTTACGCGAAGACCCACAGTTGGATCCCTTTGAATGGGGTAGGGTTCTACGCTCTGTCGGCACTCATATGAAAAAAGATAACGTCAATATTGCAGCCGGAGCATTCGCATATCGCTGGTTCCTGTCGATTTTTCCTGTTGTGATTGCACTACTTGGAGTCGCCTCTCTCGTTACTGTTCCCCGCGGGTTCGTCGTAAGGCTCATAGATGGAGCCACGAAGGTTCTTCCCTCGTCGGCTGCGACAGTCTTTGCGTCCGCTATCTCTCATGCCGTACACACATCAAGGGGCCAAATCTCGACAATAATAGTTGCAGGAGTTGTTGCAATTTGGAGTGCTTCCTCTGGGATGGTGATTGTTGAGGAGGGGCTAGATATGGCTTATGAGATCCCGAGTAGGAGAAGTTTTATAAGGTCCCGAATTGCCACCATTCCGCTTCTGATTGGGGCACTAACACTTGGAGGAGCTGCCTCAGCGTTGGTCATCTTTGGATCCCAACTTGGTTCTTTAATCGAGAGTGGCATCCCTTTAGCAAAGTTCGAATTCTATGTCATTTGGACAACACTAAGGTGGTTGAGTGCTTTAATCCTAATCAACCTTCTCTTTACCATTCTTTACACTTATGGACCTAATCAAAAAGAGCCGAAGTGGCGTTGGGGTAGTCCAGGTGCGTTATTTGGAACGATTCTTTGGGCAGCTGTCTCATTTGGCTTTTCTCTTTACACGTCTGATTTTGGCTCTTACAACTCAACCTATGGGGCATTCGCTGGTGTAGCAATACTGATATTTTGGCTATACCTCTCTGGTCTTGCAATCTTAATAGGTGGAGAAGTCAACTCCGCCTTTGAACGCGAGAGGGGAAAATTGAATCTTGAGTAATTGATACGCTACCATAACCGAGCATACCGCTTTCTACAAAACTTCCCAGACGTTACGTCGTCCAACTACATGGGTACTCGGACAATCTCTTGCCGATTATTTGCCGTTTGTTGCCGAATTGGAGACAGAATTATTTCTCTAATTGGTGCCTAGCGACGTAGGTACCTTGCAAATACTCCAAACGTAGTCTTTGCAACCACTATGAACAAGACCTGCGCTTGCGGCATCAACCGATAGTTCGTTAAGTAACACATGCAGAGTCTCCCAATCTCCGGGCTTTGCTTCGACATATTGGCCAACAAACCAAAAGTGTTTAGCTTGATAACAAGGCGAGCAGCATGTCTTGTACGAAGATACCAATGGGAGAATACTAAGGGCTTCGCAGACGAGCGCTGGCTAGATCGTCCAGGATTTAGGGACAGAAAATGATGCCTTGTAAACTGCAGTTACCATTGGGCTGAGACGAAAAGCCAAGTCACTGCATAATGCAATGACAATTGTGCTGCGCTTAGTTCAACGTAGCGGTAAACGAACCTACATTCCTTAGGACATGGAAGACACTCTTGCGAGATCTATGCGGATCTAGAACACTTTTAACTGAACGTTCGGTTCGCTGGCGTTGGGAAAGGCGAAACTGACGAGCGTATAGTCTCCTGTACGAGGATAGATGGTTACTGCTCCATGCTAAGTAGCCTTCAGTAAAGCTACTAAGGATGGCGATTCATGTCCGAAATCTGCTACGTCGGATACCTTCGTCAAAACCGTTATCTCAAAGTCAGCGAAAGCTCGTCGTATCTCAGACTCAGTTAGTAATCGGTCAGGGTCTGGAGGACCAATGTGACCTAACGCATCTAGATGGTGACCAATAATGAATATGTGGCCACCTGTGTTGACAACGTGCTTAGCCTGAGAGTACATCTGGAACCGCTCTTCGCTTGGGGGGTGGATGTTGGCTATAACCACAAGATCAAACTTGGTTTTCGTGTCCTTTAGGAACTCAGTTAGGTCATCGTTAACTAGATTGATCGATACCTCCGCAGTCGAAGCAGCCGTCTTCAATCGCTCCAATGCAACATCTGAAAAGTCTACTGCCGTAACGTTCCACCCCCTTTTGGCCAGATAGAGAGAGTTCCTCCCTTCTCCACAGCCGAGATCTAGAGCGCTACCTGGAGTTAGAGTATCGACAGCCACCACTAAGCTTGGGTCTGCTTGGCTAATCCAAAGGCGATCTATCTCCTGATACCTCTGATTCCACTGTTCTTTTGGATTGTCCATATTTTGTCTCACTCTCCAGGGTTCATACTACACCAGAGCCACGTCTATTATTCAGAAGATTTCACACGACATGCCAGTAAACTCAAGCTGAAAAGCTCCGACAATCTTTAGGGGTCATCGGTTTGCAAAGTTATCGTCTGTCTAGACCGATGCTTCAGTGATTGCTGCTACGGTATGTTGGGTTCATGCAGAGAGAAAGGACAAAGACCGATGAAAAGATCAATGATCCAGGCTGCTATGGTCACGACATTAACTCTTACCTTGGCAAGCTGTGGATCCCCTAAAAAGACCCCTACTTCCACTACGGCAAAAAGATCAAAGGTAGAGTCGTCAACTACGACGAGCAAAGTTCCTTCAACCACAACGACAACGACTCTACCTACGACTACGACTACTACTTCAGTACCAAGCACAACGTCTACCACTGTGCCTTTTGTCGCGGGTGCAGGATGTGTGTCGGCGCAGCTCAGTGCCAATGAGGGTCCAGGGGGCGTTGGACTTGGATCTGAGACCCTTACCATCGAATTCAAAAACACTTCAACCGTAGAGTGCTACCTTCAAGGATACCCAGGTCTTCAGATGCTGAACGCATCGGGTCAATCCATCACTACGAACGTACATTGGGGGTCGTCGGTATCGGTACCTAGTGAGCCTGTAACCAAGGTTTCTCTAGCTCCAGGAGCCACAGCATACTTTCTAATCGGATTTACTTTGGGCACTGGATATGGAACCGAACAGTGTCCTACCGCCCAATCACTTGAGGTTACTCCACCAAACGACAAGGGGTTCCTAAAGATATCCGCTACTCTTACTCCTTATGGAGGAACTGTTCAAAATCTTCAATGCGGTGATATAACCGCATCGCCAGTGCTATCCTCCTTGCCAGCCGGATTCTGAACCATACCTTTGGATCAAGGTGTGAAAACTGTGCATCAGATCTGAATAGGCGCCGCATGTACCTCTTTAAACCTTCTCAACGGCTAGAGCCAGTGAATTTAACCTCACGCTATGTTGATAAAACGCTTGAATGGTATTTGCTAAGAGGCCGTTGCGGATCTTTTCCCAGCGTGATCATGAGATAGCTGATTCGGTAAGCCGTCTAAGGAGCATCCTCGAATGAGCTGCCTATATAAATCTTTCGGTTACTTGTGGATCTTGTTCGTAGTCAATTTGAAGACGTCGGTTATTCATCAACCATGACCATGTCTGCTCCACTACCCAACGCCTGGGAAGCGCTTCGAATTGATGGGCATGTATTGTTTTGACCACCTCAGCGGAGATGTGATATTTCTAACATTCCTCTATGAACGTTCTTTTGAAACCTGAGTCACAGAAGATCTTCTTCAATCTTCCGCTGCGCTTCCTCGCCTTACGCATGACACAGGTTCCAC
>JAJYHJ010000082.1 GCA_021784785.1 Actinomycetes bacterium
GATGAGTTTCCACGTCTTCGCCACAGACTCCCAACGCTGTGGACAAACTCATACTTCGTCGCTACGGTCGGCGGTGCCCCGCTAGAAATCATCAAGCAGTATGTGGCTAATCAGCACAACGTTTGAGCGCAGGTCTCAGGGCTTCGCTATGGTGGGGCTCTACATCCCTATGGCTAAAGCCAGGGGTATTGCGACTCACACCCCATTTTGGTAAATCGACAGATCTGACGAGACCCGACAATTCGACAAGCCAACCTACTCTGGCGCATCACCCGCAGTCCGCTCGGTTTCATAACGGCACCATAAAGCTTTCTGCATAATCGCCAGCGTTCCGTAACCCAAACGATCAAAATGTTAACGCGCCTTAGCAAAACTTGCAGTAGCGTCCAGGTATTGTTGATTCAATACGATCGTCTGTGAATCCGATTACGACTCTAGCGAGTCACAAGGATCATATATACCAACCTTTGCTTATGCGCTCTAATCGCCGCATATTGCTATATAAAGTACGTCAGATGCACCATCAAGGAGCGCAGATGTTTTATACTTCACGAAGTCCTCAACTTTACTTTCTATTGTCAAATTGACAAGTTATGAGAGTAACGTCTTTAAAGATGCCATATAAGACCCTCTCTGCAAAGGAAATAGTTCCCAAGATTCGGAGGTTATAGCGTGTTAAACATTGATCTGAAAGGTAAAGTTGCCGTAGTGACTGGAGGAAACTCCGGACTTGGAGAAGCTTCGGTCAAGGCGCTATCGAGTTGCGACGCAAAGATCGCAATATGTCACTTGCCGTCGCAAGCTGAATCAGCAATGCAAGTTTTAGATCAACTCGGACGACCTGAAGATGAAGCAATTTGTCTACCAGTCGATATATCAAGCTACTCGTCGGTACTTGCAATGTTTGAGGCTATCGACAAGACGTTCTCAAGGGTCGACATATTAGTCAACAACGCTGGTATCGACGGAGACCGGGACGAACTCGTTGACGCAGACATCACACAGTGGGAAGAAATAATCAAGGTCAATCTTTTCGGGGCGACATACTGTGCAAAGCAAGCACTCATGAGAATGAAAATCCAAAACTCAGGAGTGATCGTGAACATGACCTCGGTTCACGAATACATTGCGTGGAGCGGATACAGCGCTTACGCCGTCTCTAAAGCCGCCCTATCGATGTTGACAAAGACTCTAGCTCAAGAAGCAGGAGGCTACAACGTGCGAGTTCTTTCTGTAGCTCCCGGTGCAATCGAAACCCAAATCAATAAAAACGTCTGGTCAAACCCTACTTCACTATCTGACTTAGACAAAAAAATTCTTCTAGGGAGGCCTGGAGATGCCGAGGAAATAGGCAACGTAGTTGCCTTTTTAGCTTCACCATTCGCTAGTTACATCACCGGGACAACTATAGTCGTTGATGGCGGAATGTTAGACTATCCTTCGTTCAAACACGGGGGTTGATCGAGAGTCGAACTCGAACCACTTTTATAACTCAATCCTCATTCTTAATCACATACAGCGATACTTTCATGTCAATCGATAATATCAGGCGTAAACCCTTGACGGAGAGTATTTTCGCTAATAACATATGGATCTAGAAACTGCAATAAGTAGTCCGGGCCTCCAGATTTTGACCCGATGCCTGACATTTTAAAGCCTCCGAATGGGTGACGTCCGGGAATGGCACCGGTGATCTGCCGATTGATATAGATATTTCCCGCTATCAGCTCATCTCTTATAAAGGCGATGTTCTTCGGAGACCGCGAGAACAGACCTGCCGTCAAAGCGTAGTCAGTGGAGTTAGCTATCCACACTGCCTCCTCCAGATCTTCCGCAATTTCAACCGCTAATAACGGGCCAAAGATCTCCTCCGTCAGCACAGGTGAGTCTTTCGGAAGATCTAGCGCTATCGAAGGTGGCACAAAGTACCCCTCTGAAGGCATACGAGAACGACCCAAAACAAGCTCGCCTTGTTTTTGAACGATGTCACCGTAATAAATTAGGCGTTGTTGGCTGGACAGATCGATTAGTGGGCCCATGTCTGTCTCGGGTTTGAGCGGATCCCCTACTATCAAGGCATGCATCGCTCCAATAACTCTAGATAGCACCTCGTCTGCATTAGATCTTAACAAAATTAGTCGAGAACATGCAGAACATTTCTGTCCTGAAAATCCAAAAGTTGAATATATAACTCCAGGTATAACTTGATCGAGGTCTGCGTCGGCATCAACCACGATTGCATCCTTACCACCCAGTTCAGCTATGACTTTCTTAACATGTACCTGGCCCTTTTGCCACTTAGATGCAGTCTCTAGAATTTCGAGGCCAACTGATCGTGATCCAGTAAAGGCGATCAGGGCAACGTCTTTATGTCTTACAAGTTGAGCACCAACCTCATCTCCGTCACCTGGCAAAAAGTTCAGCACACCATTAGGAAGTCCAGCTGCTCTAAATGCTTCTACAATAACCTTGGCAGTAGCGGGAGTCTGTTCTGCAGGTTTGAGTACAACCGTATTACCCGCAACGAGCGCCGCAACCACCATTCCGGTAGGTATTGCGAGGGGAAAGTTCCATGGCCCAATGACGGCAGCGACGCCTTTTGAGCGGTAGTGTAGATCGTTATGTTCACCCTTTGGAGAAAGCAGCGGTACTCCAGCTGCAAGACGCTGCATCTCATGGGCGTAGTAGTTACAGAAGTCAATCGCCTCAACGACATCCGCATCAGCTTCCTTCCATGGCTTACCAGCTTCTAAAATCTCTATGGCAGATATCTCATTTCGGTGATCACGCATCCATCGAGCGGCCCCTAATAGATAGTTTGCTCGTAACTCCGCAGGCGTTCTCGACCAGTCAGCGAGAGCAGTTTTTGCAACAGAGATGGCTTCATCTACCATTTCAGCGTTAGCGAATAAAACCTCCGAGAGCACCTCATCTGGGTTAGTAGGGTTCACTGAAATCGATCGTGTGCCCTTTTCAAGATAGCGTCCGCCTATAAATGGAAGCGTTCTGCCCAGCTTGGGTTTCGCTCGGGAGACAACAGTCGCCAACTCTTTCTCGAATACGGATCTAACCCTTGGTAAATGGAACTCAGAGACTCCTAAGTGCATATAAGGGTGGTCTAATGATAATACATCTTGGTCATCAAGGGATGCTCGACCGTAACCGATTGACGGTTTCGGTGCGCTAAGTAACGTCTCATAGCTACTTTTTGATGCAAATCCCTGTCGTAAGAATCCTTCGTTAGCTGTATTTTCTAGTAGTCGCCTGACAAGGTAACTCATACCTGGGATTAACTCCCCCATAGGTACATACATGCGCACGCGCTTCCCAAGGCTCGCTACGGATCGTGCCAGATCGTCCGCCATACCATAGAGCATCTGAATCTCATAGTCGGTACTTGGTATCTGCAACTGCTCTGCTTTGGCATGGAGATACGAGATAGAGCGCACGTTGTGCGTTCCAAAAGCCGGCCTTAACGTCCGAGTATGCTCCAAGAGATAGTCAACGGCGCGTTCGAAGTTATAGTCACTGTCCATTTTCTCTTTAAACGTGGGGGTCTCGTATCCTTCGGCCTCCGCCTTTACAAGCTCACTATCAAAGTAAGCCCCTTTTACAACTCTCACCCAAAGTGGTGTTCCTCCATTACTTACTCTTGTATTAGACAGCAGCGTAAGTCTCTCTAGGTCCGCCAACGCGTCACGTAGATACACTTGGACAACGATTCCTAGATGGTAACTATGGTACCTTGGGTTCTCCACAAGCGCTTTAAACACATCCCAAGTCAAGGCTTTAGTTTCATAGTCTTCCATATCCAAAAAGACAACGAGCTTATCCCCCGAGAAACTCTCCAAGATGGTCTCGATACGTCCTCTTACCTCTCCTCCGCCTAAAGTAGCACTAAGAGGACGGTAATGCGGTGACAGGGCAGACGATTTAATCGAGATCGAGCTCCTCGGGAACTCACCGAGTGAGTCACAGTCAAGGGTCATATTCGAACTCCACCCTGACCCGACGGTCGTTAGTTCCTGAGCTAACTCTTCAACACGGGAACCATAGGTGGCGGCCTCTGCCTCGGTAAGAGTCTTTTCTCCAAGTACGTCCACGGTTGCAAGCAAACCATCGCGTCTATATCTGTCTACTACGACTCCGACCTCTTTCGCGCTTGTCCCTGCAATAAAATGGCGAGCCACAACCTCAAGGTTCTTTTTCGTTAGACCAACCGTCATCGACCTAGATATCGTCCATTGGGTTGCATACTTGGTTCCTAGCGAAGCTACTTTTGATGCGCCACTACGTTCTTTGCTACCCTCTAGATACTCCTTTAGATGGGACACAATCTCTTCATCGCTTCTGAGAGTTGGGAAAACATCGACTAGACGAAAAAGCTGTGACCGAAGCACCGGATCACTCATAGCCGCACGCATCATCTGACGTGCTAGAAGTGGGAGCTGATTCACCCCCGACTTTCTACCTGTCGCTTTGAACACTGCTGTGCCAAACCGTTCGATCTCTTTTTGGAGACTGGTTGGGCTAGTGGATTTTGTTATCTTCACTTAAACAAATGTAACCGAAACAGTAAACACTCGCTACAGAACTCGATCGTTCGCCAGCTATGTGGCTTTACTCATTCCTGGTGTACTTATACCAAAAGCGCTGGATCTCCGCAAGAGGTACGAGACTACGGCTCCAACAAGAGTTACCCATGTCTTACCAACAACCTGTCCTAAGAACGCTTCCCGCAAAGGAATATGAGCTAAAGTTAGAAACAAAAAGGAGTCGACGACATCGGAGCTAACGCCGGCGACGAATACTGCCATCGGAAAGTTCTTTGTCTGTAATGGAGTAAAAATTAGAAAATCTGTACTCTCAGAGACCAAGAATGTCAGACCAGAGGCAAGCGCTAAGGTCGGGGTAGAGACAAAGGCTGAAACTATCGCCCCCACTACGATGGCGATAAAACCAAACTTGGTTCCCAACGCTCTTTGAACAAAATCCCTCGCTATAAACGCTGCACCCGCCAAGTAGACACCGGATGGAGCCATTAAGCCAAAGCCCACGGGAAGTAGGTGTCCGCCAGCTGCCGGAGCACCGACATGAACTATCATCCAGTTGGCGCCAACTATCGTAACAACATAAATCGAAAAGGCTAACACACCCAGGTACCGGACCTTTAAAGCATTATCTTTCACAACGCTCTACCCCTGTCAGCGCGATAAGAGACGGTCGTAGCTGCTCACCATTTCAGATACCGCCTCCTTGTCCTCTACCGCCAAGGGTAGCTTCCACTTCAACGCGAGAGGTTTTATGGCTATACCGCCGCGTGCGTTAAAGTCTCCGAGGACGCGAACATAGATGGGATCCATGACTGCCACAAGGTCTTCAAGTATTGTATTGACACAGTCTTCATGAAAAGCGCCATGATTCCTATAGGCACCTAGGTATAGTTTCAGAGACTTACTCTCCACGCACAGGACACTAGGGACATAAACAATATGAATCCGGCCAAAATCGGGTTGGCCCGTTATTGGACATAGGCTTGTAAATTCAAAGCACTCCAGGCCAACCACGAAGTAAGCGCCTCGCCTGGGAGTTTTGAAAACCTCAAGAATCGCCTTATCTGGAGAGTCATAGCTGTATCTAGTGCTTCCACTACCTAAGTGAGTAAGGCCATCATCCACCGCAAACCCTCTGATCTTTCTTTATTTGCCCAATTACTTTAGTTTCCATCTAGATCTAAAGGTTCCCCTAAGGTAACTATTGTTCTCTGAACACCTTCTGAAGCTCGCCCTACTCCAAATCGGTCTTTGCAAGGTAGCAAAGCCGCCTCCCAAACTAATATATTTTTGTGCTAAAGAGCTTGCTACGACTTTTTTCTTACATACCGACAAGTAATCGCAACACAATCGGCATAAAAAGGGCAAAACTACTCCTTCCCATGACTGCCATCATCTTGTCAAGCTGTGGGCTCACAGCTCCCCCAAGTTTCCCTACGACGACTAAGTCCGTCAAAAAGGTTAAAACGAGCAAAACCACCTCTGCGGCACCATCGACTACCACCACAAGTACATCCACCACTACGATCCCATCCACCACTACTACAATCGATCCGGGTACCCTTCCGCAGACCACGGCTCAGCCATCAACTTCTACGGCGCAATTTCAGCAGATGATGCAAGATCTCTGGCTGGGAATTGTCAATGACGACATGGCTTACGCGACAAAAGCGTTTTTTCCACTAGCGGCATACCTACAGATTAAAGCCATCTCCGATCCTGGGCCCGACTACGCCTATCGACTCATTGAACACTACACCATGGATATCGAAGCTGCGCATAACCTGATCTTCTCTCAAGGCAACAACCCCAAGTTTCTCTACGTCGCTACGCCGAACAACAATGCAGCGTGGATTGTTCCTGGCTATTGCTATAACAAGCTTGGCTACTGGCACCTGCCTGGGTCAAGACTCGTATATTCGGTTAATGGCGTAGTTCACTCCATTGGAATCGAGTCATTAATATCTTGGAGAGGCGTCTATTACGTAGTCCATTTGGGAGCGATATCACGAAGTGCCAACATCGGCTATGTGGACAACCCTTCCCTAGGTCAAGGAGCCTTCGGCCCTCCCGGCGGATGCTAACAATCCAAGTCTCTCAACACAAACAAGGGCCACGGTCTAGCGCAGCGCCATAAATAAAAGTACCGACACTGGCTTCATCGCCGTAAGGACTTGGGCAGTAATTAGATGCGCGTAGCTAGTAGATCTGGTGTAGTATTTATGTATGGAGATCGACCAGGAGGCCTTGGAGGGATTCTTTGGATTCATGCTCGATCATCTCGACGAAAAGCA
>JAJYHJ010000104.1 GCA_021784785.1 Actinomycetes bacterium
CGAGGATTAGTGACTCACTAGAAAGAGCATTCCATATATTGGCGGAGAAGACGTCAGCTCCTAAGCAGCTTTGAGGGGTAGGTACTGTAAAGATGCCACATGGGAGTAGAGATCTCTCTTGAAAATACTCTTCAAGGTTCTGTCCTTTAGTACCTACATTGTGTATAGTTGCGGTGGGACCTGAGAGAGTTTGGTTGTATCAGGTTTTGCTTATGGGGGTATGTGTGATGAAATCTGTTAGAGGAATTCTTTTAGAGGTGGTATCTTGCCTTACTCATTTAGTTGTTTGAATCTTTAGTCCAAGTACGCCAGATATGACGTATTCAGCATCTACATTACCAAAGCTACCTGTAGGTGGAGACAGGTGTGCTAGATCTACTCTTTCACCTGGAGTTGGTCTAGCTAGGAAAGAATATCTCTGTTCACGTTCTAACGGATACACCTTTATCATGGAGAAAGATGGAGATCTAGTTGAGTACAACTCCCAAGGACAAGCGCTTTGGGCAAATAGAACATATGGGATCGATGCAGGCTCTTCCTATGGAGTTCCCCAAGCTGACCCTAGATCCAAGGTGCGTTCTGTAGCTCCTAACTGCGCTACCGATTCATTTACCCAAGCGACCTTGAAAATGGAATATATACATAGTGCAGATGGGGATCTGGAGGGTGCCTTTGCTACTACTGCCGCAGGGTGTGTTAACGGAAGTGATTTTAACGGTTACACCGTGAAGGAAATCCCCCAATGATGTCTGCTGGCTTGTTTGACGGGGTTAGGAGCCACTGCCTATGACGATTCATATCGCAATTATCCGGAATCACCATAGCGGAAACGTCAGGTTCTGCAAGTTCACGAAGCTAGGGACTCTTGGCGTGGTTTGTACTATTGCTCTTGCTTCATGTGGTACTCACGCAACTAGCACTACGCAAACAAGGCGGTCCGCGAATGGAAGCACATCGATCGACGGCTTGGCATTCAAGGGTGTAAATTGGGGGAAGATTCAATATTCAAATTATTCTTATTTCCCAGCACAGAAGAATACGATTTTGTCGCCAGTTTTTGTGACAATCGGAGATATTCACCTAGCACTAGTTAGTTACTACGTCAATGACTTAGCAAGCGTAAAACCCGGAAGTATAGCAATATTCCAAAGTAACGGGACTCCGCATCCTAAGCTACTTGAGTTATTAGTTCAGGCTAATAATGAAATAAAGGTCCCCATTGGGATTACGGTGGGAGTTTCCCCTTCGAGCGTTCAACCGAGACCAGCTAATCCGTTTGGACTGAGAAACCCTCCGATTCGGGTCCTGACATCACATGAGATACAGGCCTGTGTAAGCGCACCCGTAGGTACAGGGTCTATGGCATCTGACCGAGTCGTGTCATATAGATTTACATTTCGTTGGCAACACGGTCGTTACCTTCTGGCTCGCAGTGACAGCAGTGCTAAAGCTGCTAACTCTGACGGAGCCTCCCTTCGTTGCTACGTCGGGTAGGAGATCACCGCTCTATTTCGTTATGCTGAAATCGAGATTATCTGGCAGTGCGTGAATATGTAATTGTCAGTAATATTTTGAGCCAAAGTGGAGAGCCATCTAACCAACCGCCTATGGCAAGAACGCTCCGAGGGGGATTGTAGTGATTCCTTGTCGTCGTCCTCTGTTGTTCCCCCGACCTCGAGGTGATTAGTATCGGTAACGTTGCCGCGGAACATGTTGCACACTCAAGTATTGAAACCATGTCTGTTCTTCTAAGACTTGGGTCAAATGGATTCAAAGCACTTAGACCTCTATGAATCGTTGGCCGATCCAGACTTTAGTGCGTGGCTCCATGCGTTTCAAAGAGAGTGCACCGTTTACTGTGCCTATCTACATAAGTGCCCACGGTACCCTTATTTCCCCACCGCTAGACAACGAATCCCGCCGGACTCATCGCGCACATACAGCCTCCACCATCCACCGCGTTTGCGTCCTTGGTTCTTGGTGACAGGTGGCACGGCAGTCATGGCATTGACGATGGTATCGCCGACCTTGCCTTCATAACTTGTGTGCATGTGGCCGCATACGTGTAGAGTTGGCTTTATCGTTTCGATAAGCTCCGTAGTTACCTTATTGCCCCAGTCGGGTTTTAGGACACTAGGCCAATCATGTGTCACGAGGACGTCGATCTCGCTAAGACGGGATGCGTCACGTAGCATCGTGGCTACGTCTATGGGAGAGAAGTAGGTTCGAGCCCGTCGCGACTGGGACCGCTTACCGGGATCGGCATGAGCGGATGAGATGCCAGAGAGCCAAGCTACTTTGAGTTTATCCTCAAGGATCGCGGCACCTGCTCGACCGAGGTAGTACACCGACAGGTCGTCTCCCCACGGAGCTGGGAAGGGTCCAGGTAATGCGTCGAGGGCTACGTAGGGCTCATGGTTCCCACCGATGAAATAAACTGGTGACTGAATATCCCCTGTGACAAGCGCAGAAAAATCTCCAAGCGAGCGATGCTTCTTAGGAGTACGACACCCTGCGAGATCCTCCGCGTTTCGGTGCGGCTCCGCATCTCCTACTTGGAGCACGAGATCTGGTACTTCCCCAAGGATGGACCTCGCTCGAGCTATCGCCTCAATCACGCAGTCCCAGTGGCCATGGACGTCGCCGATGGCGAGGAAGCTCACCTTGTAATCACCGTTTAGGGGCACCATATAAATAGTGTAGATCTCTGAATGCCGGTGCAGAGGGCGAAGTCGTGTAACTAAGTACTCTGAAGAGGCAGCTTCGGTCTCTTGTACAAGGGAGCGGGCACTCACAAGGGCTGAAGAGACTCTCTCGCGTATCAGCAACGGTGCCGCAGATCACCAGATGACTTTCCTTGGTGTAGGGGACGTTTTATTCGTAGAAGTTCCAACACTGCTGACACTCCACAAGGGACGTAAAGATCAACGCGCCCGTGTCTGTCCCCAGATGTTACTGAAAGCCCTGACTGGCTATAAGCCAATTGTCGAAAATCGATTTTCCACGCCGATGGCGAGGGAGGCCGCCAGGAGGTACAGCCAAGTGGAACGGGTCCAATAGTGCAATCTGCAAGCGATTATCAGCCTTTGCTGAACGCTATTGGGGCGCTCCAATACTTCGTCAACGGTTCGTATTCCTATTTGCGCTTAAAGCGATTCGGCAACTACCGAGATTTATGATAATCCTTGGCCTTACATTTGACTTCTTAGAGAAAATCCTACATCTCTTGCTTGTGCCGACCTGGCATGGCCGATGCTTAAGACTTATCATGCTTCCTCAGCTCCGCGACATGATCGTGCAAGTGCCCCCAGGCCGCCTGCCGACTAACGCCAAGCGAACGTCCAATTGCCTCCCAGGTGGCACCCTCCGCAACTGCTTCAACGGCAAGTTTTGCCTCCCAGGTAGAGAGAAGAGCAACCAAAGCGCGAGTGGCACCCAGAGCAGTTAACGGATCGGGATCAGACGTTGCACTCTCCCAGGTAGCAACCATCGACGGCGGAACTTTTCGGGGTGCATCATGATTGTCGCCATGCATCATATGTCAAGTACTACTTGACATATGATACTTTGTCAAGTATTGTCGAGGGTTGGTTGTAGTTGAATCTTTATTATTTAGCCACAATTGTTATGTCTATTGCATGCTTGAGAAATGTCGATTTATGCGAGGTATACGTAGCTATCACCGCAAATGGAGAGCTTCAATGAATTTGCAACTACAACAATTAGCTAAACAAGTGTGTACACAGTCCAATGATCCTCAGGAGACGTAATGAGTTCACCGAACGATGCTGGCACCTGGAAAGGACCAGCTATCCTCGTCGAGAATGTTCACAAGTCATTTGGCGAGGTCCGGGCTCTTTCTGGGGTCAACCTGATGGTAGAACAGGGAAAGGTGCTAGGACTACTTGGACCAAACGGTGCCGGAAAGACGACAGTAGTCAAGATTCTTACCACCCTTTTGAAGCCAGATAGTGGTAGGGTCTTGGTCGAAGGTCGTGACGTTGTGCGCTCTCCGGCCGCAGTTCGTGACATCATTGGTTTGGCCGGCCAGTCTGCGGCCATCCAGGAAGACCTAACTGGCAGGGAGAATCTTGACATCATGGGTCGTCTCTATCATCTGGACTCTGAGACTCGGCGACGGCGCACCAATGAGCTCCTCGAGCGGTTCGATCTCCTAGATGCTGCAGACCGTCCCACTAAGGGTTATTCAGGTGGAATGCAACGTCGGCTTGACCTTGCACTTAGTTTAGTGGCACTTCCAAAGGTCCTATTCCTGGACGAACCCACCACAGGCCTTGATCCTCGAAGCCGTCTTGGAATGTGGGAGGTTATAAGGGAACTCGTTGCGGCCGGGACGACGCTTCTTCTCACTACACAGTATTTGGATGAAGCCGATGAACTTGCTAACCAAATAGTCGTAATTGATCACGGCAAGGTAATCGCCGCTGGCACATCCACGGAGTTGAAGAACAGGGTTGGAGGCGATGTGATCCAATTCGAGGTGGTGGAGCGATCCCGACTCGGCGAAGCTGCCGAAACGGTCAAGTCACTTTCTAGGTCCGAGCCGGTCATTGATTACGAGGGAGGAAGCGTTAGTCTCTGGGTCGGCAACAACGGTTCGCATGCCCTCGTAGAAACGGTGAGACGCCTTGACTCCCTGAAGATACACACTGAAGGATTGGGAGTTCGGAGACCTTCGCTCGATGATGTGTTTTTGTCACTCACAGGCCATGGTGCAGATGAGGCGGAAGGCAGTTCGCCCGCACGCCGCCGAAGAGGCAGTCGGCGGCACCAAAAGGAGAATTTATGACCATTGCAAACACGAAGACTTTTGAGGCGCTAGACCTTCCAAGTCCTCCTAGAGCTGAGCGACTCAAGCTCGGCATGGCCGATACAATGACCTTGACCCGCAGAGATCTTATGATTTGGGTCAGGAATCCAGCATTCATGTTTTTCACATTTATCCAACCCGTAATGTTCGTTCTACTGTTCCGTTATGTATTTGGCGGTGCAATTCCAGTACACGTGCCGGGAGGTTATGTTAACTTCCTTATGCCTGGAATTATCGCTCAGTCGGCTGCTTTCGCTTCATTTGGTACTGCAATCTCGTTGGCAAGGCAGCTCCAAAAGGGAGTGATAGATCGCTTCCGAGCAATGCCCATGGCACGTTCAGCGGTGCTTTTGGGGCGTCTCCTTGCCGACGCTATCCGACTTGTGGTGACAGTTCTAGTAATTTTAGGCGTTGGATATTTAGTGGGATTCCGCTTTAGCAATGGAGTTCTAGCCGCAATAGTTATGCTGATTTTCGGCGTGCTATTAGGAGTGACGATCTGCACAGTGAGTGCATTCGTTGGCCTTGCTATAAAGGACGAGGAGTCCGTAGGCTCGTTCGGCCTGGTCTGGCTGTTCCCGCTCACATTTGTAAGCTCGGCCTTTGTGCCAGTTCGATCAATGCCACACTGGCTACAAGTATTTGCAGCCAATCAACCAGTAACGATCGTGATAGACGAAATGCGCTCTCTAGCTCTCGGCGGACCTCTTGCCCTTCACGCGTGGGAAAGTCTGGCGTGGATGGCCGGGATAGCCGCAGTTTTTGTGCTACTTGCTGTCAGGGCATACCGGAGGGCAACTTGATCTAGAGTGCATCGTGCCGAACCGGACGTTCGCCAAGACTGGAGGTCGGGACCACGCCCAAATCCATCGCCTACTATCGCGACGACATCGTTCCGAGCAAAATATCGGATCGACCCGACCAGCCATGAAAACACAACTATGACATGGTCGATGACCGGGTAATCACAATGTACGGTTCCAGCCAAAAGGTAGAGATTCAAAGGTTGGTAAAGTCTAAGCTGGTACCCCGGAATCTCATAGGCACGCCACCTTCTAGTACTTCGCCTGTTTCCACTGTGACCGTGCGACAATCGGGACGATCACCAAGCCAAGGTGACTGGCGTTTCCCCTGGGATTACTGGGCTACGACTACGGGTCGAAGGAAAACCCGCAAGCGGCGTGTGACCGCAATGTGCTCGAGTTGGCGCGCAGCGTCAACGCTGATCTCTTCGCGAGTACCGGTGCTAAAAATCGGTTACCCATAGGATCTGCGATTCTCACCCGACGATCTTCAGATGTATTGGCAACATAGTGGTCGCAGAACATAACCAGCTATTGAGTTGCCTAAAGGATCACTTCCGTTAGCGGGTAGCAGCCGAGCGCCGTTACCACCACGGCTGTATAGCCTATCGTAAAACTACCGCCTGGAAGATCGATCACGCCCCGGTCTCCATTGTAGGTTGACCAGTTGCTCGTCGGATATCCGATTGTGATCCCAAAGGACGAGATCTGCTCCAACCATCTCTTTTGGTATAGCGTCGTCCTCACCGGGGTCCACTACTCTGGTGCACTGAACTTTTCGGTCTTGCAGATCTCGCCGATAACCTTGTCCAAAAGCGCGACGCATAGACGGTGGAATTAAATTGACCTACACAGCGGACAATACTTTTGAGTGAGGTATCGAATCCCACACGGGAGTTTTACACTCTGATGGGTGGGCCGCCTGTGAACGCAGGTAAGATCATACTTGAAGGTTTCGCAAGTTCTGTGGTAGTCAGTCGGTGTCGAGCAGTCCTTGATCTCTGTTGGCAAGATCGCCCCCTGCAACCTTCACACCCAGCTTGCGAGTGACAGAGTAACCCAAGTTACGCAGCTTGCGAGATTGTACGACTCTTTGCTTT
>JAJYHJ010000056.1 GCA_021784785.1 Actinomycetes bacterium
AGATTGTGAAGAAGTATGTCGAGAATCAAAGACTCCCCGGACGTAAACCAGGTAGACCGAGAAAGGATGAGGTCGCTTGACCTCTCCCTTATGCAAGGGGATTGTGCTTTCGTTGGGTCAACAACATCAGCCAGAGCCCTATTGTAAACAAGATGTCGTTAATTAACGTTCAGTAAATACTTCGTGCCAAGTGATCGTTTTGATCGTATCCCCGTTGTAATAGAGTATCATAGTTGCATTGGTCTTCGTCTATACCTTCAGGCGAGGTTCCAACAGTCTAGGAAAGAAGGCTCTAAGAAATATGACCGAAATATCATCCCCAGCAGAGTCTGCAGAGGGTGTATCAACCTCTGAGGAGTTTGTATCCTCGGAATCACCAATCGTCCTTGATGACCTCGGTGGCCTCTCTTTTGATGAGGCGATCGAAGGTACGATAATCAGCTTTGAAGATGGAGACCTCGTTAGAGGCAAAGTTGTAAAGGTAGACAAAGACGAAGTTCTTTTAGATATAGGTTTCAAGTCGGAAGGCGTTATTCCGGCTAAGGAGTTGTCTATAAGACGTGACGTCAATCCGTCAGAGATAGTATCCGTCGGGGATGAGATTGAAGCGCTGGTTCTCCAAAAAGAAGATAAAGAAGGACGGCTCATCTTATCCAAGAAGAGAGCTCAATATGAGAGGGCATGGGGTGAGATCGAAGCTGTCAAAGAGCGCGATGGAGCAGTTAAAGGTGTCGTGATAGAGGTTGTCAAGGGCGGCCTCATAGTCGACATCGGCCTCCGGGGTTTCTTGCCAGCTTCTTTGGTTGAACTTCGTAGAGTGAGAGACCTTGCGCCTTATATTGGTAAGACCGTAGAGGCAAAGATTATTGAGCTGGACAAGAATAGAAACAACGTAGTTCTATCGAGACGTTCGTTCCTTGAGGAGAACCAGAAGGAACAGCGTGAGGAGTTCCTCGATAACCTTCGTCCTGGAGATGTACGTAAAGGTGTTGTCTCGTCAATTGTAAACTTTGGTGTCTTTGTTGATCTTGGTGGCATGGACGGCTTGGTCCACGTATCTGAACTTTCATGGAAACACGTTGATCACCCATCGTCGGTTGTACAAGTAGGTGACGAAGTATCAGTGCTCGTGCTTGATGTGGATCACTCAAAGGAGCGAATCTCGTTGTCGTTGAAGGCAACGCAAAGCGATCCGTGGCAGGAGTTTGCAGACGCGCACAAGGTCGGGGAGCTTGTCTATGGACGAGTAACGAAGATTGTCCCGTTTGGTTGTTTTATTCAGGTAGCTGATGGTATTGAAGGCTTAGTTCACATCTCTGAAATGGCTCTTCATCACGTTGATCTTCCTGAAAGAGTGGTCTCTTCTGGTGAAGAACTCTGGGTAAAGATTATTGATATTGACCTTCAACGCAGACGGATTTCCCTATCTATAAAGCAAGCAGCTGAAGGCGGAGAAGTTGCGGCGGAGTACCAAGAAGCCTTTGGTGAACATAACTACGATGAGTATGGGAACTATATCGGTCCATATGCAGCGGTTGAGTTCACACCTGAGACCGAGTCTCAAGCTGCTTGGGCTGAGTATGTTGCAGAGACCTTCGGTGCTACCCTTGGGGAGACAAGTGTTGACGATGGTGGGAGCGAGGGTGACTCCAATGAGGAACCTAATGCCACCCGGGATGAATCTAGCACGCAAGAGTAAGATGGTTGTGGCTTAGTAGAGACCTGTGTTATTTCTCTCAAGTCTATAGAAGGGGAGGGTCTCGTTGGTATCCTCTCCTTCTGCTTTTAGCATCGAGTGTTTGCTGATTTGGTTGCCACTTAGGTGATCCTTCATCTGTCAGTACATGAACAAGAGTGAGTTGCACATCGTGTTTCGGATCGTATTTCAACAATTAGCGGTAGAATCGCCTCGATGTTCATCGTTTGTCTTACTGGCGGAATTGGATCAGGCAAGTCTTCTGTAACGGCGATTATGCAGAGAAATGATGCTGTTGGAATCCTCGACGCTGACGTTGTGGCCCGCGAAGTCGTGTCTGCGGGAAAACCAGGTTTGGATGCTTTGGTTGCGGAGTTTGGCGACGGCATATTAATGACGTCTGGGTCTCTTGATCGGAAGAAGTTAGCGTCCTTGGTGTTTAGAGATACTCAGAAACTTTCTGTACTGAACGCGAAACTACACCCACTCATACAAGATCGTTTGATGAAGAGGCTGGATCTGTGGGAACGCGAGTCTCGATACGACTTGGCCGTCCTAGTCATCCCTCTACTTGTGGAGTCAGGTAAAGATCGATATCCATGTAGGAAGATTATTGTTGTTGATGCAGATGAGGATGTCGTATTTAAACGTCTTATCGAAAATCGAGGTATGACTGAACAGGAAGTAAGGGACCGTATCGCAAGTCAGGTTCAAAGAGATGAAAGGCTTGCTCTGGCCGATTATGTGATTCCAAACTCTGGCTCTTTCTTGGAGCTGGAAAGTGAGATCGTAAAGGTGTGGCAGTGGTTGATGCCGTACCTTGAGGGATCTAGTAAGGACTAGGATCTATCATGTGCCTCCGTTCAAAGTTCATTCGTCATACACTCCTGCGGGTGATCAGCCTAAGGCGATAGAGCTTCTATATAACGGTATTGAAAGAGGCGATCGTTTCCAAACTTTGTTAGGGATAACGGGATCTGGCAAGAGTGCCACGGTGGCATGGCTTATTGAAAAGGTGCAAAAGCCGACTTTAATAATCGCCCCCAACAAATCTTTAGCTGCTCAACTAGCTTCTGAGTATCGAGCGTTTTTCCCGGAAAACAGAGTGGAGTACTTTGTCTCTTACTATGACTACTATCAGCCCGAAGCTTATCTACCGACTACGGATACCTTTATTGAAAAAGATGCGACTATAAACGATGAGATCGATCGTCTCAGGCACTCTGCGACTTCTGCACTTTTGACACGAAAAGATACTATTGTGGTTGCTTCTGTCTCATGTATATATGGTCTTGGTTCCCCGCAGGAGTATCAGAAACAGATCGTTCCTTTATCGGTGGGTTCAGAGTTTGAGATATCAAAAGTGCTTTCGGCTCTGGTTTCCATAAACTACGAGCGTAACGATATGAACCTTGTCCGTGGTAAGTTTAGACTTCGTGGTGATACGCTAGAACTCCATCCTTCTTATGAGGAGTCTGCACTCAGGGTAGAGTTTTTCGGTGATACTATCGATCGAATCCTTAAGTTTGATGTCCTGACGGGTGATATTTTAGATGAGCTCGAGGAGTTTGTAATCTTTCCAGCGACGCACTATTTAGCAGCCCCTGACCGTATGCGATCAGCGATCACCTCTATCGAAGACGAACTTACCGACCGACTGCAGGAGCTTGAACGTCTAGGAAAGTTGCTGGAGATACAGCGGCTGCGCATGAGAACCCAGTTTGATCTTGAGATGCTTCAAGAGATTGGAACCTGTAGTGGTATTGAGAACTACTCTAGACATCTAGACGGGAGATCTCCCGGAGACCCGCCTTATACCTTGCTTGACTTTTTCCCTAAGGACTACCTACTAATTGTCGATGAGTCCCACGTTGCTATACCTCAAATTCATGGGCAGTATGCTGGAGATAGATCTCGAAAGGAGACACTTGTTGAGTTTGGATTTCGACTGCCATCGGCCCTCGATAACCGTCCATTGCGTTTTGACGAGTTCTACGAGAGGATAAATCAATGTGTTTTTCTCTCGGCGACTCCATCTAAGTACGAGATAGAGCACTCAAACCAAGTGGTCGAACAGATCGTTCGGCCAACGGGTCTTTTGGATCCGAAAGTTGAAGTTAGGCCAACTGAAGGTCAGATCGACGACTTGGTCAAAGAGGCGACAAAACGAATAGAGAGCGGAGATCGTATCTTAGTCACTACTCTGACCAAGAAAATGGCGGAAGACCTGACAGACTATCTTTTGGAGCTAGGGCTTCGCGTTCGTTATCTCCACTCAAACGTCGATACTTTAGAGCGAATTGAAATCCTCAGAGATCTCAGAATCGGTGATTTTGACGTGCTGGTTGGAATAAATCTCCTCCGAGAAGGTCTCGATCTTCCAGAGGTTTCGATGGTCGCGATTTTGGACGCGGACAAGGAGGGTTTTTTACGTTCTGAGACATCGCTGATCCAGACCATAGGGAGAGCGGCTAGAAACGTTAATGGCTTTGTCATACTTTACGCTGACCGTGTCACGGCATCGATGAAGAGGGCACTGGATGAGACCAACAGAAGAAGATCTCTTCAAGAGCGTTACAACATAGACCACGGAATCGATCCTAAGACTATTCGCAAGGCGGTCTCGGATATTTTAGATCAACTTCGACCAGATAGGACTATGGTTCCTAACCTGAAACGCTCGAAGGTCTCTAAGAAGTACGGGAAATTGGGTAGTGACGAACTTTCTAGCCTTATCCGTACTTTGGAGAAAGAGATGCACGAGGCGTCTGCTGATCTCCGCTTTGAGTATGCGGCCAGTTTGAGAGACGAGATTAAAGAGCTTTCTGCGATGCTGTCCGACTCAAGATAAGCGAACTGTACCGAAGACTCTATCGAAAAAATCTAAACTTCTTTAGTCGGATTTAATAAGTTGTTGAATTCGTCTAAGCTTGGGCGTTCGTTCCTTTTATTGTTAGTTTGTTTATTCGTGGTTTGAGCGGGTTTGATTTCTACTGGTTTGTGATACCAAGGAAATGAACCATGGGAGCTGAGTATTGAACAGGGTATATTGTATGTCTGCGATTCGGATTCCAAAAAGTGGAGTAAAACTGCTGACGCATGAGGTTTAGGTTTGTGCGAACTTCGCTGAAGACGATCCCTTCGAATTTGAGGTCTATTTGCTGTCTTTAACGCTTAGCATACTGACGCTAGTGTCTCTGGGTGCCATTGAGAATCTTGGGATTTCAACTGCCATGCCTATAGTGGAACGACAGTTCGGCCATGTAGATCTCTACGGCTGGGTATTTGCTGCATACAGCCTTTCTTCGCTTTTTGGAGGTTCTTTTTTTGGAGCATTTGCGGATCGGCACTCGCTTAGGAGATCTCTTGGCGTTGCCGTTAGTGTCTTTATTCTTGGACTCGTTCTTGGCGGAGTATCGACATCGATGACGACTCTCGTGGGAGCTCGGGTAGTACAGGGTTTTGGCTATGGGGGTTTTGCGGTACTGCCTTATATGATGATCAGTCGTTACTTTGAGGGTGCTCAAAAAGCGAAGATGTTAGCTGCTATGGCTAGTGCTTGGATTGTGCCCTCTCTTTTCATTCCACCTCTGGCGGGAATTGTAGCGGAGTCTTTGAGTTGGCGGCTCGTATTCTTGGGTGTTGTCCCTATTGCTTTGGTGTCAGGTCTACTCGCAGATCAAGCCCTTGGAAACGTCGAGGGAGGTCTAAAGGGGTTCCTCCTGGAACGCACGTCTCTCCGATCGATCTTGGCTAGATCGCTTAGCGGTTTGGGAAGTGCACTGTCGGTCGGTACGGTGATTTTTAGTATCTCAATTGGAAATGCCTCGGTTAAATATTTACTACTGTCAGTTGGGGTTATCGTCTTTTTGGCCTCTATCTCAAAACTATTGCTATCTGCGGAACTACATAGACTAAAGGACACAGTTCTAATTCTTCTTGCCCGAGGGCTTTCTAGCTTTGCATTCTTCGGCATTGAGGCCTTCTTACCGTTCGTCCTGTTCACGGTGAAGGATATGCCGATTGCGGAAGCGGGATTGATCTTGACCGCATCTTCATTTTCATGGACGGCGGGATCTTGGCTACAGGCCAGGGCTTTTCGATATGTATCATTTAGAGTTCGCGTGGGACTGGGTCTTGGGATCTTTCTCGTAAGTTTAATCGCCCTATGGCTGAACTTTTATGACGCAAGTCTCCCAGGTAAGTTCAGTGTCGTAGTTTGGTTCGTTGCTGGGGCAGGAATGGGAGTGGTGTATCCTTCGATTACACTGGCTGGGTTAGGATCCGCTAGGGAGGGTAGTGATGGTGAGATCTCCTCGCTGTTACAGATCTTTGACACGGGTGGATTTGCGATATCGACTGGTGTAATTGGTGCGGTAATTGCGCAGGGCACGGGTAGCATTCCAGGAGTTATGCGCATCGACCGTTATGCAAGTAACTATGAAGTAGCGATTGCAGTTGCATTCACTGCGGCCCTGGCGTCTATATTATTTGTGTCTTCAGGCCGATACTCTTTCCTGAAGCCTTAGGCTTCCGCGGCTAACGTGATTAAACGCCTGAGGTGTATATTCGTAGGCTAGTCTTTTATCACCATTCGTGCGTTTGATTTTCCTGATAACGGAATAAGCGTTAGATCAGGTGTTTGCTGTTTCGTAAGAACATTAGACGACCTCTATGAGGTCGTAGGCCAAGTAATACGGTATGAAAGATAGGGGAAGCAGTTTCGCCCCTGGTTCTCCGATGTCAACTTACGGGAGAGGGATGTCAAACCGGCACAAGCTGTGCTTGTGAAGAGCCAAGATGACGAGCGTTGTGTTGAAATAGCGGAGATACTTCCGTCAGGTAAGTGCGAAGATCAGCGAAAGCTAACCGCTTTATGACGCATTGAAATGCAGCTGAATGACATTTGAAAACAATCGACCTATTTGGCCCCAGTGCAGTTGAGGTATTTGGCCCCACTCTCACCCGTGCAGTATAACCTACTTGGTTCCTGAGTTCACACGTAAAGGAGGGAGTTATGAACC
>JAJYHJ010000005.1 GCA_021784785.1 Actinomycetes bacterium
TCATCACCTATAACAGTATCGTGGGTTTACTTGACAACGCAAACTAAGTTGAACTCCGTAACAAGCAATCAAAAGACAGGCGAAACGCCTTGCAACGCCGCACTTAAACACGGACATCCAAGCCACCGTTACAGAAGGTATAATAACGCCAATCGTCATCGTCGCAATCGTTTGATTCGCCACGCTCGGAGCTGGGTAGACCAAGAGTTAGAACACGTCAGTGTGTTCAACGCAGTGAAGGAGACAAAAGGTGCCATCGGCCTCTGACTTTGAACCAGGATCTTCGACGCAGAAACGACTCGCTGTAGTCCTTGGGCTAAATCTCAGCTTATTGACCTCGCTATTAGTGGTTGGACTTAGTTCACATTCTCTGAGCGTATTTGCAGAAGGAGTGGACTACCTCGCCGACGCGGCGGGTATCGCCTTATCGTTGGTCGCCATCGGTATAGGTAAAAGACGTCCAACATCAAGGCTCCCAAAGATAGCCGCTTTCATCAATGCTGGCTGGCTATTAGTCCTAAACTTAATAATCATCGTTGGTTCAGCTGTTCGGTTGCTAGAAGGAAGTCGGCCTGTACAAGGAGTGCAGGTACTCGTTATAAGCTCGATCGCCGCCGTCGTCATGGGTTTCGGAGCATTTATATTGGCTGACGATGACGACGACGATATAGAGATTCATCTCAACCGAAAGGCAATACTGTTAGATACGATTGCCGATGCTGCCACTGCTTTAGGCGTGGCCGCAACGGGCGGAATCATCGCTATAGTCAAAGGAATTTACTGGCTCGACCCGTTAGCTGCAATCTCAATATCGCTGATCGTTGGATATCGCGCCTTACGACTGTTAGAAAAAACTCTTCCCCTGCTCAAGGGTCCGAACAAGTTCTAAATTAAATATCATGAGTACAATGACATATGTTGAAATGGACCTCAGAGGTTGCCAGCCTAAGAAAGGCGGGTTTCAACGATACCATGGTCATGATGCACGAACATAGGGATCCCTAAATAGCCCCTTGAGCCAGAGACCATTATGCAAACCAGCTAATTCACATGCTTGGGAGTCGTACGTGACCTTTATAAGACACGTCACGAGACCCGCAAATTGCAAATTCCAACACTAGGTTCCATAGATAGGACGCGTCAGAGCACGTATACTCACGGTTGGAATTGGGTCCAATGGTGTGAAACATTGATCCCTAACCCGTCTCCATGCTTATCGACCAAGTTTGAGTTTTCATTTGGTCAAACTCTGTTCTCCCATGGAGACTTCAATAACGTAAGTCGGGAATCTCAAGAATCTAAGCTATAGAAGGAATCAGTTAACTAAGAATTAATCCCGTCAACGAAATCTAGGGAATGGCCGATTCTCTAGAAAGACATCCTAGGTGACGGTAGCTCTCCAATAGCTGGTCGCGCAAGCACATACCCTTGAAAGAGTTCAACTCCAAGTTCCCGAAGTGCATATATCTCGTTTTCCGTCTCCACGCCTTCAGATATCAACTTAACACCTAGATCTTTAGTGAGGTTTACCATGGCACGCATTATTGATCGCTTGCGGTCATCTACATCTACATCTCGGATCAAAGCCATATCCATCTTGACTATGTCTGGTCTAAGGCGCAGGAGATGGTTAAGCCCAGAGTACCCCTCCCCGAAGTCATCTAGAGCTGTCATAAAACCAAATGACGAGTATGTCGAAAATATAGAGGCTAGGTGGTCTCTTGACGCAACACGTTCCCCCTCTAAAACTTCGAAAATTAACCGATCCTTTGGGAATCCAGACTCTTCACTTGCGGTCAGAGTGGAACGTATGCAGTTTTCAGGTTCGTAGACTGCATTCGGAATGAAATTTATACTCAGCTTGACATCCATCTTTAGTGAGGCAGCTTGTTGAATAGCCATAACTCGGCAAGTCTGGTCGAACGAAAACATATTCGATTCGTCTACACAAGATAGCACCTCAGCTGCCGACCTACCATCAACCCCTCTCACAAGAGCCTCAAAAGCGAATATCTCCTGACGTTTCAGATCCACAATAGGTTGAAACGCCATCGTGATATCATGGGTAAAATCAGCACCCTTACAAGATCCATCACACCCCAGTGACACACGCTTCGCTTTTGAGGAAAGTTTCATTGACATAAAGAATCCCTAACCGTAAGTTCAAAGCTGGAGTTCCCATCGGCTAAAACACCTTCAAGCTTTATAAGAACATCTGCACACAATCCACGAGGATTATTATGCAGTGCGAGCATCATGGTATCGATTCGGCTGTTCAAGGTACGGTCGCCATTCTGGACGTATAGCACCTAAAGAGATCGCCCATGCACGACCTTTAGGCTGAGTTGGAACACGGCGAAGCACAAAGTTTGTCTCCGATAAGAAACGATCCTCTTTGCGGGAGTTACACGTTTTACAGCTCGCTACTACATTCTCCCAAATATGGAGGCCGCCCCTAGAGCGAGGAATTACATGATCGATATTTTCAGCGGGCGCGCCGCAATATTGACAGGAATAGTTGTCGCGCGCAAAAATCGCCCTCCTCGATAGAGCTATCCGAGGAGACCGTGGCACGCTAACATATGAAACCAGCTTCACGATAGAAGGCTCATCTAACGTCACGCGTGCGGAGTGAATCTCGTTACCTGTTCCGCTCACAATATCAGCTTTATCCGTTACAACTAAGACAACAGCACGCTTGATAGACACTAGACAGAGTGCTTCGTACGTTGCATTTAGTACGAGCACTCGAGACATGCTACCTCGTGCTCCCAGGCATACTCAAGTGGACCATTAAAAGCCAATCACGTTGCGCCCTAAGACTGGAGATCAAAGTCATAACAAACCTTAATATTATCAGAAAACTGCTGCCTCTGTCACCAACCGAGTGTGTCATTTAGAAAGTTTCCTTTGCAGTTGACACCAGTTGAGGAAGTCGACAACCTCGCGTAACTTTAGCTTACCATCCCTGCCAGCATAGGTCTCGATTCGAAACCTCCTGTAGCTCCGTAGCTGTTTGAGTTCACCGCCACTTATCAACGTAAATAGACCACTGAGGAGGTAGATCTGAGTTACGGCCTCCTTCAACGTTTTCACACTGACCCTTGATCGGTTCATTGATTGTTAAACCCCTCTAAGAAGACCGACAACCAACTGTCCTAAAATATTTCACTAAATCTTGGACGTGCCAGCACATATAGTTCTGGTCTCGGTCCTAAAAAAGTCCCGATCCTGGAGTTTGACGAGTTCGGCGTACCGATCTCACTTGCCTGCAACGAAGAAATAGGCTTCCTCCCACTAATAACTCTCCACTTACCTTACATCTTTAGCGATTATCCATGCTTAGAACTTACCTTCTGGAGCCAAACGTAGTCGAATCTGTGATGAACGGACGCTAAAGTCGATATAGTGCCACGGCAGCACCTGATAAGCAGGCAAACTCGGCTCCCAGCGTAGTAGGCAGGATCTCCAGCTTCTCCAAAAAGTCCAGCCGAGCAAGCGACTTCAGAGCAGAGTTAGCCGTTTCGAAAAAAAGCGCTCCATAACCGAGAGCAACAGATCCCCCGACGAAGACACGTTCAAAGTCTAAGAGGGCCGCTGACGACGCCACTGCCCTCGCTAAGAGTACTCCGCTTCTTCTTATCCAATCAGAAGGTGCATCGCTAGCCGGAATACCCAGTATTTCTTGTGTTGAAAGCCCAGAGATCTCGGCCTCAAGGCAGCCTTGCGCACCACACGCACACCGACGACCCTCTGGGACCACCGTAACGTGCCCGATGTGTCCTGCGTTCCAAGACTTTCCATCTATTAAACGTCCATCTGATATCACGCCTCCCCCGACACCAGTAGAGACCACCATGGCCATGAAGTCTCTAAGACCGCTCCCAGTCCCAAAGTACATCTCCGCTAATGTTATAGCCTTGGCGTCGTTGTCGATGAACACCTCACGGTTCACAAGTTCACTAAGTCTCTTTTTAAGCGGGAACGCTCGCCAGCCTGGAATATTGAGAGGAGAGACGAGATCTCCGCCTATTGACATAGGACCGCCACAACCAACTCCCACCACATCGATTGAGTGAAGTTTCAAGTTGTAATTAACTAAGTCGGTTAAAGCCTTAAAGAGTACCTCTGCATCCATGGTCTTTGGTGTTAAACACCTAGCACGTTCAAGAATCCTCCCTGTATCAGTGACGATAGATACTTGAAACTTCGTACCGCCGATATCAACCGACAGAATATTCATGAATCGTTACTTATCGCTATTGGGAAAGCGTCCTTTAAATTTGCTCCCGAACTTGGTCACAGCAGAACCCTTTGATCCTGAAGAGTTCTTGATCTCATGCCAACTGGCTTTACCCATCCGCCTCAAGTTCCTATCAAAGACCAAAGCTGAAACCAACATCACTACGAATCCTAAAAGACCCAAGAAAACAGAGGTTGTAAACGTCGCCACCGTAAAGACGAATCCCGCGACAAAACCCAACGCAGCCCACTTGAGGTTTCGACCCGAATGCTTGTAAACGGTCTCGGACCTCATACGGTCCGCAAATGCCGAGTCGTGTTCGTAAAAACTTTTTTCTATCTCTGAGAGTACCCGCAGCTCGTTCTCTGAAAGCGGCATAACTCCTCCTTAGTCACACTCAAGAGGACTACTTCAATTCCCTATAAATAACTTTACTACGAACGACAATAGATTTACTACCTAAAAGTCTCATAGATTTATCGGTAATAGAGAACAAAAAGTGAAATCCGATCGAATCGCTTGAAGAAATTTTTATTTATATGCACTCGTAGTCGCTGAACTAGGTTTCTACCTCTTTACGGTGCAACAATAACCACAGTCTCGAACTTACTCTATACGAACTCTGCATATTTGCGTAATATCTATTCGATTAGAACACAACTGAATCATTGCAAGCTGAAAATTAGCTTAAGAAAGACTCAAAGAACCAACCACACGAAATGCCTCGGCATAACTAACGCCACAACGCTTTCCTGTCTCTCCAGCCATTCCTCTAATTGCAGCCCGTGCAGCATCAAGGTCGTTACCAAGTTGGCTCCTATGCGCCAAGACCGCTTCCACCTTTATATCGATCGTCCCCCCTACGTCCACAAAGACGTCTGGTTCCAAGGTTCCACTTAAAAGTGCCGCTGAAATAACGTGAGAGGCACCTCTTTCGGGAAAGTACTTGGGCAACCCTGCTGCGGGGAAAACTGCATCCAACACTGCCCAGCCAAGTTCTCGATGATCTCGGTGGTTAAAGTAGTGGTCCGAGAAAAATACTGCCGTCGGGTCCGGTGCCAAGACTACCTCAGGTCTAATCTTTCTCACGAACCCGACTAAGTCACCCCTTAATCGGTCATCATTGGCTAACTCTCCGTCTCTCAGTCCCAGCAAAAAAGTCTCTTTAACGCCAACCAAAGAGGATGCCGTGCTCGTCTCTTCCTCTCTCAACGATGCGACATCGTCATCTGAGCGAGATGGATCCATCGTACCTTTTTCGCCACGGGTACAAACTACCAAGTAGACCTCAGTTCCATCTCTTACCCACTTAGCCAAAGTCGCACCACATGCTACATCTACATCATCTGGGTGAGCGTAGATCGCCATCACGCGTTTGGGTGTAACCGTAAGCTTTTCGTAGCGCAACTAAGGCGCCTCAGCAATAGCTTTTAGCGCCAGATCTAGCTGGTCATCACCTACGTCTAGGTGCGTAACTAAACGCACATAACCTGGTGCTACAGACCCACCAAGGACTCCATTCTCTCGGAGATGTGTAAGAAACTTGTCAACCTCTGGATGCGGAAAGATCACAATATTAGTCGTTACTGTCTCTGGATCTAAGCACTCAGTCCCATACCTCTCGGCGATCGCGATTGCAACTCTCTTCGCCCGCTCATGATCCTCTGACAACCTCTCACGCATTCCTCTTAGAGCCACAAGGCCAGCAGCGGCAAGAATGCCTGCCTGTCGCATCTGCCCACCGAGAATCGCTCTTTCAACCCACGCCTCCTCGATGAAGTCTTTAGGTCCGGCCAATAAAGATCCAACGGGTGCTCCCAACCCCTTAGAAACGCAACTCATCACAGAGTCTGCATACGATGCATATAGAGATGGATCTACTGCGTTCGCGACAGCGGCATTGAAGAGTCTTGCTCCATCCATGTGGACTTTCGCTCCAGGAAAAGACGTTCTAATCTCTTCAAGTACCTCAAGGTCTGCCGGAACGCCGCCAGAGGGCATATGCGTATTTTCTACACACACCACCTTGACTGGCGATCCTAAAAAATTAAAGAGTTCCCTCTGTCTAACTAGTTCCAAGACGTCTAGTTGACCACCGCGATCTCTTATAGGAACTATCTGCACCGACGAGTTGATAGCGCTTCCCATACGCTCATACTGTAGTACATGCTGTCTTTCTCCTGCCAATACCACGTCACCAGGGGAGGTCCAAGTTCTCATAGCTACTTGGTTAGCCATAGTTCCAGAGGGAACGAACAGCGCTGCCTCTTTCCCAACGATCGACGCATACTCCTCCTCTAGTTCCCTTACCGTCGGATCTTCGCGATAGCGGTCATCCCCCACATCTGCATTAGCCATTGCAGATCGCATCTCGGCGGTTGGCCTCGTCACTGTATCGGATCGAAGATCCACCAAAGGACCTGACACACCTGTATATGACTTCATAAGCTCCATGACTAAAACCTACCACCGGATAATAGGAGAAGGTCAGCTAATCTGGATTAGTGACAAATCCTGGAACGTACGAGCTTTTGAACCTTGCGCAAAGAGCTGGCGCTCAAGCCGCTGAACACATACGGCAAAGTCGATATGGGAAAGACCTTGAGATCCAAACCAAGTCATCCCCGACGGACATGGTAACGATGGTGGACAAAGAGACTGAAGGAATCATCAAAGAGATGCTGCTCGGAGCAAGACCTCAGGACGGCTTCTTAGGCGAGGAGAGTGCCGAAGTAACAAGCAACGAGATTACTTGGGTAGTCGACCCAATAGATGGAACCACCAACTTTGTATATGGATTTCCCGTATTCGCCGTTTCAATTGCCGCCCGAGACTTCTCAGGGGCGACTCTCGTCGGACTTGTGGTGGACGTCTACCATGGTGACTGTTTTTACGCAACCCTAGGAGGAGGGAGTTTTCTCAACAACCGTTCTATCGCTGTTTCCAATACCAACTCACTATCGCAAGCCTTAGTTTCGACGGGCTTCTCCTACGATAAAGTCACTAGAGTTGCCCAGGCTAAGACCTTGACTCACATCATCGGAGAGGTGAGGGACATAAGAAGAGCCGGTGCTGCTTCATTAGATCTCTGTTATCTAGCTGCTGGTAGGGTCGACGGATACTACGAGGTAGGTCTGTGGCCCTGGGACTACGCAGCGGGAACGCTAATCGTCAGAGAGGCCGGAGGAGTTGTGGGTTCACTAAACTCAGATCAACCAAGCCAGGAGATTACGGTCGCTGGAAATACCACGATCTTCAAAGAGTTAAGAGAGCTCCTCCTTACAGATGGACCTAGCGCTTAGATACTCAACTTGCAACCACGTAATGCCAGTAGAAGTTGCAGAAGAACGCTCTTGATGAAGAACGTCAAAGTCAACTTCGTCAAAACAGACCGTCGATGACTTTTAGCGAAACACTTGATCCGCTCTGCCACCTCAAGCCTTCAGGCAGGTAGATAATACTTGACGTCGACAGCGCATCAGAGATGCGATCAACGATCCGATACCGCGTTTGCAAGTGGCTGATACGGCTTATTTAGTCTCAACAATGAGTCCCAAAAATCGGGAGTGTGGCTCTCTGATAGCCTTTATCTAGAAACGCCCTTGCCCGATCGCCACCAACACGAGCACCCCGGCCCCAAGACCCCCAAAAAGTGCGATCGCAACACGATCCGCTCGACTCTGTTGAACTACCCTAAGTGTAGTTCTTCGTTTGGTGACGTTGAAGGCTCTCGAATCTGCAACCAAGGCCATCTGATGGCAAGCACGAAGGGATCCAACAAGAACCGGAACGGTCAGGAGCGGTAACGCACGCACCATCCTCTTCCCATAGTCCCAGGTTTGTTTTGGTCTCCACCAGCTCGACGGTGTACTGAAGTCGTAACCGCGAACTTCTGCTGCATGCATAACCGTGTTGAGGCGCTCAAATAGCGTAGGCAGAAATCGGATACCTACTGAGATAGCTAGTCCAATACGTTGAGGCGTGAACAACCTTGTCGTTGCCCAAACCACATCAGAGGGCTGAGTCGTGAACACGAGGATAAGCGCCGCAGAGGAAGTGACGAGCAGCCGAGCAGCCTGATGCGCTCCATATACGAGGCCTGCGTTCGAAAGGCCGACTGTTCCAACCCATGCCATTGTCACAGGGAACGCAAAGATAAGTTTGTCGCTCGGTGTCGTCGCGTAAAGACCTTGAGACCAGATAGAAAGCAATGCTGGAGCCATAACCAAAACTGTTAGGATTCGAACTCGATCAAGAGACGGTTTCAGTAATGCCCATGGCAACAGCGTCACGAGAAACAGTACATAGGTCCACTCCCACGATAACAATACGGAACACGCACCGATAAAAACTGGATAGAGAAGTTTGATTCGAGGATCCAATTTATGTATAACCGTGTCTTTAGATTCATATGAAAGTACATTTCGCAAACCCTTCAATCCGACGAAACGCAGGAACAATGCTGGTCCAACTAGAGGAACCACAAAGGTAATTAAATACGCCACGACTGTCTCACCTGCAATGTTGTGAAACATCCAATGATCAATTATCTGCAATACATTCACCTCCATCCCACAAGGGCCACTTAACATTCGTTAAAAACTCTTCAGATGTCACGAATACCTCTTCGAGACGTCCCGTTTCTAACTCACAGTGAAGATCTGCTATCGGCGGAGGGGTAACGCCACTGCTACGAAGCAGTGCAGTATCTGCAAATACCTTCCGCGGCTGTCCATCAATAATAATTTTTCCTTCTTTCATCACAGCGACTCGATCTGCAAAGCGAGTAACTAGTCCCATGTCATGAGTGATGAGTACACACGATATACGTTGGGCAGAGGAGCGTAAAAGGCTTAGTAGGTCAAAGAGAGCCACCGCGTGCTCATCGTCAAGACCAGTGGTCGGTTCGTCAAGAATCAGCCCCTGAGGAGAACGGGTCAGAAGCGCTCCAAGCCCCAGTCGCTGGCGTTCTCCTCCACTTAACTGATATGGGTGAGCCTCGAGCCGATTGGCTAGACCAATAAATTCAGCGATCTCCTTCACAGAAAGGGCATCTGGGGGCATTTCCGCACCGCTTTTACGGCTAAAATCAAGTTCTTCTTGCACGGTCTCACAGAACAACATCTCGTCAACGTTCTGGAACAGATACCCGAGTCGTCGAGCTTGAAGTGGGATTTTCCCAAAGATTACATTTTTCCCCCAGATCCTGGCTGAACCCGCGTCGGGCCTAATAAATCCCATAATTACGGCCCCCGCCGTGCTTTTCCCAGATCCATTCGCTCCGACAAGTGCGAGCCACTCGCCCTCTGCAACCTCTAGTGACACTTGGTCGAGAGCCACCTTGTCTTTATAGCGCACCGTGACATCTACAAGCTCGATAGCTGTGTGTGGGTCCGATGCATCGTCGCTTTGCATTCGCGTTACCAGGTCTCTACTTTCCGATACAGATATATCACCGACGGGGACACCGGCTGAACTTCGAAACGTCACACGGTCGTATTTCTTGACGGCATCACCTACGCTCAGAGCCAACCCCGCGCTCCTAATCGAAAGTGGCGAACCTTCATGAAGCTTTGCCAGTTCTGGTGGACGAACCCCGAGCGAGGTCAAAGTAGAAGTCGGAAGAAATACCTTTGTCGGAACATCGTCAATAAGAATCTTCCCATCAGCCATCAAGATCACGCGGTCCGCATAAGGAGCAACCTCATCGAGTTTATGCTCAACAACGACAACGCCGAGACCCCGCTCTCGACAGAGGCGTTTAAGAGCCTCAAAGATTTCCGTTGTTCCCTGAGGATCAAGGTCAGATGTTGGTTCATCCAGAACGAGCATCGAAGGTTTCATTGCCAACGCTGCTGCTATGGCGACTCGCTGTTTTTGGCCCCCAGATAATCCACTGATCGGAGATGAAGCCATCTCCGATACTCCAGCAAGGGAGAGGGAATCGACAACCCGATGAATGATTTCGGCACGAGAAAGTCCAAGGTTCTCAGGCCCGAATGCAACCTCAGCATCTACCTGATATTGTATAAGTTGAAACTCGGGATTTTGAAATACAACTCCAACGTGTTGCGACGCATAGTGTAGCGGAGTCTCAGATAGATTCTTAGGTTCTTCTCCAGATTTAAAAAGCTGTACCATCCCATCGAAATAGGCTCCCGTAACTCTTTGTGGGATAACGCCGGCTAGCACCAGTGCGAGTGTTGACTTGCCCGATCCAGATGGTCCAACAACTACAATGAACTCTCCGCCTCTCACTTCAAGATCTATCGAAGAAAGTGTCGGTCGATCAAGAGATGATGAATACGCAAACGTAGCAACTTTAGCCCGCAAGGTGCAAGAGCCAGTGTCCAAGACATCCTCTCCCTCCGTTGACAACGAATCTCCTAAATACCGCTGAACTGACGGTAGCCCGCCTCCCGATCCCTCTGATGTCACTAGCTCTCCTGTTGCGCTGTTGCGGCTTTTTGGGAGTTCTCTTTTTGTCTAATATGAGTCCCACTAGCAGGTTTACTGAGCGACGAAAAGTACTCAGATCTTACGCTTCGGCCATAGGTTAGCCAACCCACAACAACGACTGCAAGCGAGATGCCTCCGATGATCATAAGTCCGGTACCCGAGGAGCGATTCGAGTTGAAGGAGCCTCCTAGCCACGGGAAAACCGGGCCAGCATCACTTGTGAGTCCATTAGTTAGGAACAATACGAATCCGTCTACAAGAAAAAATGCAGTCATGACGACACCAAGGAGCATCATACGACGCACTACTATATAGTTACCTTTTCCCATCAGCTATCTTCTCCTTCATATTCACGATCATTTAAGGTCACACTATTTTTTTGGCTCTCGATGTCCACGGGGGTTGGATCAGTTGAAATCCCATGCCCACCATGCGCAGGCAATTGCGAATCGCTAACTACCGATGTGGGAGTCTCTTTAAACGAACGGGCCAGTGAACTTTCCCTTACTCGGGTCGTCGTCTCGGTAGTTGTCGCTTTATTTGCAGCTAGATAGCTTCCACCTGACACTATTCCCAACGATCTACCGACTCGAATAGCAAGTGGTGCAGTAAGCACTACTTCGAGACCATTTCCTATGCCGTTCCCTAAGATACCGCCTCCACCTGCAATATTGGTACCAATAAAACTCGCCCACGTGTGTACCTGACCGTTGAGGAAAGGATCAAGCACCGCGTCTCCAATGATCGTGTTCGGTATTGCTCGAAGGGCGCCAATTATAAATCCGTCTACGATAATCGCCCGAGCGCTAGACAGGAGATATTCGCCACGCCAAAGAATATAAAGGTCGGTAAAAACACCCTCATCCAACGCATCTGGCCAGTTCAAAACGTTCAAACCATGGGTAGAGAACATGATTTCGCCAAGAACGCGTTT
The DNA here is from genome assembly GCA_021784785.1 of Actinomycetes bacterium. Classification (GTDB taxonomy): domain Bacteria; phylum Actinomycetota; class Acidimicrobiia; order Acidimicrobiales; family Acidimicrobiaceae; genus Ferrithrix. Next base: position 11,637 of record JAJYHJ010000005.1, read on the forward strand.
TATAAAGATGAGAGCAGTCACGGTTCCCGGTTTGCGAATCGTTATTACTGCTACTACCACAATGAACATATATGGAAGATCCGGTAACTGAATCCAGTTGAGTAGATTGCCAAACACAGGAATAGCGGATACGATTGGACCAAAGAGTTGATCGTTCAAGAAAGAGTCCCAGCCTAACAAGAGGACAGACAGTATCGATAGAACAAAGATATCTTGCGTCGTCCAACTAAGAGTCTTCTTGCGCCGAGGAACAAGGACAAAAAGTACGGCAACTCCAGCCAGCATCAGTGCCCAAGTCGATACGTACAAGACGGCTCGAACCCAGTTAGGAGGTGCGAAGGTACCGTAAAGCCAACCGTGCAAAACAGCGATCGCTATATCAGAGTGAATAAGGGTATGCATCATAACGCTCCTCTCAGGCAACCTGTAAACTTTGGGGGATATCAATACCGACAATTCGAAGGACTGACTCAAGTCCCCTTCGATCACCTCTATCAACTTCGGGAAGCAACAAAGTTGTGGCACCAACCTGAATCGCTCCACTGTCAGCTCGTAGATTGTTCCCTACCATGAGAACTCTTCTTGGATCAACACCAAGCTCCGAGCAGGCAATATCCCATATTCGCCGATCAGGCTTTGCAACTCCATGTTCAAAGGAGAGCACAAAGCTACTTATTAAACCACTTAGGCCAGTTAGGTCGTATCCTTGGCGGATGTCCCAACCGGTATTGGAGACTATGCCGATAAGAACATCCATTTCAGCAAGAGCTCTAAGCGTTGGCTCTGTATCTGGATAGGGAATCATTGTCTCTGGATTGGTCTTGAACTGCGTATAAAACAGATCTGCAAGTCCAGGAGCAACATCATTGAGTGGCGCAAAGCAGGCCATATAGAACAAGCGATGCCCATCTTCTGATCGATTGCGGCTGAAGACAAGGCTTTCATCGGTTATTGAGCGCTTCGCTAGCCTTACCTTCGCGAACGCTTCGATCGCTGCACGCTCATCAATGACTACATCCAGCGACGATGCCAGATTCACAATCGCTGAGTAGGGATGAGGCTTATAAAAAAGCGTGTCTCCGTTATCGAACAGCACAGCAGGAAAATTTGCCAAAATCGACTTCCTTTCGACTCGTTAGTGGGCTGATGCCACTACTTTTGTGATGCGGTGTGCCTCACGGAAGCAAATATAAGAGATAGGAGTTTCAGACTCCCATATAGCATCTTGCGCCAGGGTGACAGTACAACTACTGAGTGGTTATATTTCGGTAACATCGAGCAAAACTCCTCGAAACAACGAACGAGCTGAACGAATTTACGAAATCTATCCGTTATAAATTCGGTGATGAAACTCGACTTACAGTTACCTTGCGCCCAGCGTCACTCCTACGTTCCAACGTGCTCGTGATCTTTCCTGCCATCTCCAGTTCATGTCTCGCGCTACGAAGTCTTGCTGCACTCACATTTCGGCCAAAATAGTCGTGTTGTTCGCTCAAAGTAAGTCCTCTTACACCGCTTGCAGCAATCGCTTCATAGAGATCCTCCTCCAGGTCACCAACTACAGACGGCGTCCCTGAAGCTAAGATCTCGGCGCTCCATCGGCAGTACTCCCAAAGAGCTACGGCAGCTTCAATATGACGAAGCTCTATGCGTTCAGAAGCCTCAGCACACGCATAGATAAGTGACATTCTGAGAACTTGACGCGTTGATCTTGCGAGGAGAATGCCGATCAACCCTCCAGGATCGTAAGAAGCTAGCTCCCTATAGTACTCATGCCAGCGTTCTTCAGCTTCGGCTGTGCGTTCCATGACGGTGAATGATCTGGCTTGAGTCAGGTTATTTCGTAAGATAGAACCAAACTTCTCCACAAGTTCGAAAGGCACATATCCCTCGTCAACGACCAACGGCTGGCGACGAGCAACAACAATAATGAATCGATTGAGGAAGGCAGCTGAAGCAGCCTTCATCGAAAGCTCCTGAACAAGTTGATCAAACGTTCCATGAGCCACTATTCCTATATGATGCCTTTCGATACGGACACGTCCTTGGCGAAGTTCCAAAGGCACGCCGTCCCAACCGTGACGCAGTAGCCGAGATATCTCAGACTTAGACCTCCCTGAATTGCCCAGTGTGCGAACAAAGCCTGGGTCATGAACGAGCACCCGTGGCGCATCATAAAAGTCATCAACCGACGAGACGTTGAGTCGTTTGGAATATAAGGTGGTAGATCGAAGAGCCTCCAGCAGCGCCTTGTCGTCTCCCAATCCGGTGGCTACCTGATGCTGTGCAAAGTTGGGTTCAATGATCTCAATTAGACGACGCGTTATAATCCACGACAGTCCTCGGTTGGCTTTAGGCGTCATCGCAACTACAACAGCGAAAAGAGAGGCACTTTGGCGGGCATCTCCTGCCCATAGATGAGGACGTCGACCTAAAATAGCGCCTACGCTAACGAGCGTCGTTACCAGCAAAGCCGCTGGATCTACTTCTGTATAGGGAGCGGCGGAGCAAACCCATTCTCCCATCGGACCGATCAGACTCGCTGGTGGAAGGTTTCTCTCTTCATTTTTTCGAGAACCCATCACGACACCATTGGCCGCAGTTCGATCATGACTGTATCCTAGCAAACCGAAAGACGACTCAAAGTATTTTTCGGTCACCCTATAGCACAGTTCTCGACTTTTCTCTAGATCCGGCTCCTACGCTGTATAAACCGCCACCAGTACGGCTTTGCGTTATTTATTTATTGTCGCATCAGCGATACGCAGAATGCCTCCGACACTCTGCGGTAGGCAATACTTAATCGGAAACTCGGTCCTTTGGATAATGCCAAGACAGCTTGTTTGATCAACCGCTAGCTCTCGCCCAGTCTGCGAGGGCGGGGTCTGACAACCTCTCATCAGTCTGACAGGTGAACTAAAGTGGAGCGATGGGCATACGCTCACGCATGCCCATCAAAGAAAACGAACTATCTCTTCTCGCATGTCGCTTCTCCGATGCCCGCTTAGTATGGAACCTGGCGCTCGAACAACGTAATTTTTTGGGTCCCAGACGTGCACAAAAGGTCGCCTATAACTCCCGAGCCCACGAACGAATCGATACTTAAAAGAAGGCGTGACAATTTGAAAGTTCGATACACGTTGGATCTCGAATAATCCCCAGCACTGGATAGTGGCGGTAAGCTATCGTCGCATTATCGAACTTCTGAGGCAACCTAGACCGCAGGCACTTAAGAGGACCTTGCATGGCCTGGTATCGCAAGTACTATCGTTGCTATCATAAAGAGCTTCAACGTATCAGCAACCGTCGGGAGGCTACGGTACCATCGGCTCTGAAAAATGGTCCCTAAGCCTCCGCAGCGTAGCAAGTATTGCCTCGCCGTTACGTTCAGGTATTCTTAGGACCTCGTATACAAACGGAGATCGTGCCTCTTTCCAGTAGAAGATCTCGGTAACCTTACAGCCACCTGACTCATCGTCTTGTATGAGATAGCGCCAGACATGTCTTCCCATATGACGCCAAGCAATTGCACGGCCCTCTTCAAATTCAATTACCTGGTTTCGAATTCTATAAGGTACTACCAGCTTCATATCCATTGAAAACGTAGCATTTAGGTAGAGGCGATTCGGCGCGCTGAGCACTCCTTTGACAGTTCCAGAACCGTCAAAGGAACTATGTTTACGAGGATCAGCCAAAAGTTCAAAGACTCGACCAGAGTCAACGGGTACGTGCACCCAAGCACCGATACTGTAGACACCATCGACTTGAGTCAGTTTGAGTTCGTCTATCACCTATGCCCCACTTTCACGGTCCACCCGCTTCTCAAGAACCCTCGGAGCGATAAATAGGGCCTCTTTTTCAAAGTCCTGCAACCTTTCGAACCCTTTATAAACTGAAGCGAAACGCATGTAGCCAACCTCGTCCAGGTCAAAGAGGCGTTTTAGGACGATTAATCCAATCTCTTCAGAGCTGATCTCGTCTCCTAGGGACCGAACCTCTTCTTCCACATCAATAACGATCGATAGAATAACTTTCTCGTCGAACGGACGGTTCTTTAAAGCGGCACGAATACCCACGAAGAGCTTGTCTCTATCGAAATACTCCTTAGACCCTCTGCGCTTAACGACGGTTACTCTAGCATCCTCAGTGACTCTCTCAAAAGTCGTAAATCGACGACCACAACCCACGCACTCTCGTCGCCTTCTTACACTCAGACCGTCGTCAACAGTTCTCGAGTCCACAACCCGATCGTCATCCATAAAGCAGTAGGGGCAGCGCAAAGAACTCACTCAATCCATCATCGACCAACAAAGTCTAATCTACCGTGTACAAAAAGTATTTCTACTGTTACTCAAATCGTGCGGTCAGTTGTGTCGGTTCTTTACGCTAAAAAGCACACGAGGGACGAGCGGTCGAAACCTTTTTTCGAACCCCGGACTATATAACGCTCCGCGACCCAAAGGATATGCCAGCAGAATTTGTAACACTTCTACATTGCGCGTACATTTACCGATCTCGACTTCGAAAATCTTCAGCCAAAAGGCTTGAAGCGAATTTGAAATCCCATTGTACTGCGGCTAGTTTGCAAAGCAAAGCTATCGGGACCGTCCACCGACCACCTGCAGCCCGCCAAGAGCTCCACCGGGCCCTTTCCCACCAACGACACCGATCGCTAGATCGTTCAGGTCCTATCATCCATTTGGAAGCGGAATTACCTCTCCTGGGTAGATCTCAGCGTTCGCCGGTACCTCTTGTTCAAGGCGGAAAAGGTACTGGTTCAGATCAGTGCCGTCGTAAAAACGCAGTGCGATAGAGTACAAAGTATCTCCAGGCTTGACAACGTACTCACGACTTGCTACGTTGCTCTGAGGTCGTTGTGAAACCACCTTCGAATAGACACCGAAGCTTATAAACACAGTTGCCACCACAAACAAGGCGTAACACAGCCAAAGGTACATCCTGTGCCGGAACGTAGAGCGCTGAAGATCAGCTCGATTGTTACTGTCTGAGACTACGGATCTCTCTAAACATACGAACATATGTACTACTATAGCACCTATTAGCACATATGTTCTATTTCTGTGATATTATCTCTATATGACGAAAATACCGCCTAAACAGCTCAGCGAACAGCAAGAAAAGATACTGTCGTTTTTGAAGCAAGAGACTCAAGAGCGAGGTTATCCGCCTTCGATCCGGGAGATAGGATCTGCGCTCGGATACTCCTCCCCATCCACCGTTCAGCACCATCTCAGAGCATTGGAAAAAGCAGGCTATATTCATCGAGACCCGACCAAACCACGAGCGTTGTCTTTCGTTCTAGCGCACGGAAAGTCCCCAAAGTATAAGGACTTCAGCGACCGAGTTCTTGAAGTTCCTCTGATAGGTGATGTGGCTGCAGGTGTAGGGGTGCTTGCCGAGCAGAGATCCGATGCCTCTTTGACGCTACCTTTAGAACTCTTAGGATCTCACCAAGAAGACCTTTTCCTGTTGAAAGTACGAGGTGACTCTATGGTGGATGCAGGAATCTTTGAAGACGACCTCGTCGTGGTACAACCACAAAATACAGCGCGCAACGGCGAAATCGTAGTTGCTCTTGTAGACGGTGGACAAGACGGAACAGTAAAGGTATATGACGATCGAGATGGACAACCTAAACTAAAGGCTCAAAATGCTACATACGGAGAGGATCGCTCCACTATCTACTTTCGCGACGAAAGAGATGGGGTCATCGGTAAGGTGATCTCATTGATTCGAACGTATTAGAGACACAGCCTCTGATGAATCAGACTGCCTCTGGTTCAAAATACAGTTAGATAGTGGCTCCGTGCTCTCTCAATACTGCATTTAAAGTGGTCTTATCGTGCCTTTCTCCTTCGTTGAGACGCTTAATGACCAACACCGAAGGAAGGCCAAAGACACCACCAGGAAAGCTTCTCTGTCGCGTTCCCGAGATACAGACCGACCACGGAGGAACCTCTCCTCTTGCGAGCTCCTCGCCGGTAGTGACATCGATCACGGGAATTGATGGATTGAGAATTGTACCTGCCCCCAAAACTGCCCCTCTACCCACGCGGGCACCTTCGGTCACCATAGCTCTAGATCCAATGAATGCCTCATCTTCAACCACCACCGGCTTAGCTTGCGGTGGTTCGAGTACGCCACCGATTCCCACTCCTCCAGAGAGGTGCACGTTCTTCCCGATTTGAGCACACGAACCCACGGTCGCCCACGTATCAACCATGGTATTTTCATCGACGAAAGCTCCGATATTAACATAAGAAGGCATCAGCGTGACTCCTCGCCCTAGGTAAGAACCGTATCGAGCGGAGGCTCCCGGGAGGACACGAACACCTAGAGACTGGTAGTTCCGCTTAAGCGGAAGGCGATCGATAAACTCGAAGGGACCTACTTCGTACTTCGTCAGACCGCGAAGACGAAAGGACATTAAAATTGCAAACTTGAGCCACTCGTTCACAACAACTCTTCCGGAGTTATCTATGTAAGCAACCCGTTCCTTCCCGGTATCTAAAAGTTCCAAGGCATCAAAGACTAAGGATCGCTCTTTAGCATCGTTTACACTCAGACTGTCCCTACGACCCCACAACGTCTCGATCTCTACCTTAAGATCCATGTAATCTTCTACCTCCATCTAAACACTTGCGCCTTGCAGCCTGTGAGCCAACACCTTAATAGTTTCAGTCGTAGCTACCATAGCTATACGCACGTAAATGCCCTTAGATCCATACAGTTCACCAGGAGAAGAGATAAATCCACCGTTCTTTGCAAGCCAATTAGCGAACTCGAATCCACTCGTAAATACTCCATTAGGCGCCTTGATCCACAGATAAAATCCACCCTTAGGCATAGTAACATCAAGGCCAATCCCCGAAAGTGCTTGGCGCATGATCAATAGACGCTCCCAGTAACGGCTTCGTTGAACCGCTACATGAGCATCGTCAGAAAACGCACCAGCTGCCGCTTCTTGGATAGGTCCAGGTACCATCATTCCAGCGTGCTTACGTATCTCAGACATAAACTCAACCAACTCGGGATCTCCTGCGTAAGTTCCTACCCTTAAACCTGCTAAGTTGGATCGTTTGGAAAGAGAGTGAACAGCAAGGATCCGTCGAGAGCCAAACTCCAGTGCTGACATCGGACGCTCTTCCCAGTAAAAGTCAGCGTAGCACTCGTCAGAGACAACGACGACATCGTGGTTCTGGGCCCAACTAACTGCGTATTCCATGCCAGATATCTGACCAGATGGGTTAGAGGGAAGATTTAACCACAACACCATAGCATCATTTACAACCTCCTTTGGCAATTCATCTAAGAGCAGTACTCCATCATCGTCTTGAGGAACCTTATAAGGTACACAACCAGCCAACAAAGCACCGATTTCGTAGGAGGGGTAGGAGATCTCGGGGAAAAGAACGGTTCTCCTGGACAAATCATACAGTCTTAGGTAGCTTGGTAATGCGACGATAAACTCTTTTGACCCAAGCGTCGCACCTACACAACTCGGATCTATATCTACGCCGAGACTCCGTTTCATCCATGCAGCCGCCGCACTCCTGAGCTGCAAAGTGCCGAAAGAGGGTGGGTAGCCTCTCTCTTTCCCAGAAGTAGCAAGGGTCGACGGAACAAACAGAGGAGGAGGATCGATAGGGGTACCGATCGATAGATCCACGGTCTCATCAAACGCCGCGCGCGCTGAAGCCTTAACCTCATTGAGCTGATCGTAAGGGTAGGGAGGGAGATGAAAACTCGATGTCGACTCTGAACGAAAATACATAGCTAAGGTAGTTTACCAATGCTTGATGAGTTTGAAGGCACGCGAAACAAGCTCATCTATTCGTTCCTCCAAGTCAAACAAAACCGCCACCACTCAAACAAAGAATGAGCCTATTAGCCTCCACGAAAGTCCTGTTAAAACGACGATAGGCGCTACTTAGCACTTCGGCGTTGTACAAAGTTTAACCTCCGACAAACAGCGAGAGCAACCAAAGACGAGGTTCACTCCCGCTACTTTCCAACATCAAGTACGAGCACAGTCCGCCAAATACTGTGCTAACCCTACGAAGCTCTCGACACAGCACGATCACGAGGTCTTGGACCTAGCCGCATGAACGTGTTGTTCGATCTACAACTAGAGTCTCTTCTGCCCAAGAATTTATCGACAACCTTGCTAGCGATCGGCTTGATCGTTGCTGAGACGTTCTAAGTTGCGATCACTAAACATCTTGTCCAAAAGACCAAGAGAGGCCGGATCCAGCCTAACCAGCACGTTGATAGTGGTCTCGTCATTTCGTTCTGAGAGAATCTCACCTTCTCTGTGTAAAAATGCGAGGATCTCCCCATGCTCGATCGGCACCGACACCTCCTTTAGTACCGTCCGCCTTCTTAGCCTGGTCGACACCTCTCCCAAAAGATCTGCGATGCCTCGACCTTCCTTGGCTGAAATAAAGATTGCACCAGGAATATCGTCGCCAAAAGGAAGCTCACCACTTACAAGATCCATCTTGTTTAGCACCACGATCTCTTCGATCTTCCCAGCACCGATCTCAGCCAAAACCTCGCGAACCGCCGTCATCTGTTCAACTGCATTTTTTGACGAGCCATCCACCACGTGGATCAAAAGGTCTGCCTCGGAGATTACCTCTAACGTCGATTTGAAGGACTCTATAAGTTGATGAGGAAGTTTTTTTATAAACCCCACCGTGTCGGTAAGGGTGATGGTTTCCCCTCCCGGAAGGGGAAGGCGACGAGTACGAGGATCCAAGGTAGCAAACAGTCGATCTTCGGCCAAGACGTTAGCGTCAGTAAGGACGTTCATCAACGTTGACTTGCCAGCGTTGGTGTAGCCCACCAACGAGACCGTCGCACCCCTAGAGCGCACTCTCGACCGTCTTTGTAGCTGCCTAGTGCTTTGGATCTCCCTAAGCTCACGCCGTAAAGTAGACATCCGCTCGAGCAGGCGTCTACGGTCTTCCTCTAACTTAGTCTCTCCCGGACCTCTAGTTCCGATACGACCTACCTGCTGAGATAGCGATCTGCCTTTCCCTCTCAGTCTGGGGAGTCTGTACGAGAGTAATGCAAGCTCCACTTGGGCTTTTCCTTCTGGAGTAGAGGCGTTTTGAGCAAACACATCTAATATGACAGCGGTTCGATCTATCGCTGTTCTACCAAAGATCTTCTCAAGGTTTCGTTGCTGAGCAGGAGAAAGCTCTTCATCAAAAACCACTGTATCTACGTCTAGTTCCTCAGAGAGCCTATGGATCTCCTCTGCCTTCCCACCTCCAACGAAGGTCGCTGGATCGGGACGATCTCTGCGCTGGATTACGCGTCCAACTACAACTGCACCTGCAGTATCGACAAGAAGCGCGAGTTCATCTAAGTCACTCGCCACCTCTTCGTACCCTTTTGAACCGAGAGCTACCCCGACTAATATGATCTTCTCTTGAAAAGAGCGCTCAATAAGCGCCATCTATCCTCACAAACCTCTAGACAATCGTACAAACATCTCCGATATATGCCGAGGGACCCTCGAGCCAAAGATGCTCGTCCTCCGGATCACTGTGAACCCAAAGCGATCCACCTGGATTCAAAACCTCTACCCTTGACAGACCAGGCTCTCGTTCAGATACAGCGATGTAAGTGGCTACTGAGCCAGTCCCGCAAGCCAACGTCTCTCCAGCACCGCGTTCCCAAACTCGAAGGCGTACGCGTTCCGATGACTCTACATAGATCCACTCCACGTTTACCCCAGAGTCGAAAGCACTCTCAAACTTGGGTCCCAATAGTGAAATGTCCAACGAGTCTAACTGCTCCTTCGAGTCGCACCAGATAACGAGATGTGGATTACCCACATCGACGCTGTATCCGTCGACTCCTTCAAATCTCATACTTGTCGCCGATGCCTTTGGCATCTGCACTTCGCTCATCAAGGTATCTGGAGTCTTATAACCATGAGATCGGACTCGTCTTTCCCCCGCTAACGTATCCACGATCGATTGCGAGTATAGGTCTAGAACCTCCAAACGAACCAAGTGATGGACTAGACACCTAAGTCCATTACCGCTCATCTCTGCAATAGAACCATCAGAGTTGACAAGGTGCATGTAGGGACGATCGTTTTGTCCTCGAAATGACTCTATGACACCATCTGCACCGAATCCAAACCTCCGGTCGCATAACATTCGAACCTTCTCCGGTGCTGTCAGAGATAGATCATCATCCACCCATCGAATCAAAAAGTCATTTCCCACACCTTGATACTTAGAGTACTTCGTAGTTATTTCACCCCTCCTATAACGATAGCGCAGTTCAAAACCGTTTGGCTATGAGCTCGAACACTTCGTTCACGTCCGCTCCCCAATATATCCGTTTATCCCTGCGGAGCCAAGCTAGTTGTCGTTTAGCTAGGTTCTTGGTTCTACTCACGGTCATATAGACGGCCTCGTCATAGCTCATCTCACCTTTAAGAAAGCTCATGAGTTCCTTGTAACCGATGGCTTGAGCGGCAGTCCGAGAAAGTTCAGCACCGCTTTGAAGTATCTTTTCAACCTCATCCACCCATCCAGATTCAAGTTGCATCTTTATTCGATCCTCAATCCTTTGATAGAGGACTTCTCGAGGTAGATCGATTCCGAACTGGAGCACATCACTCAACCGTGTCTCTAAGAAAGCCCCTCCGTAGACACTTTGAAGTCCAGCCGAACCAAACGACACCTCAAGGGCACGTATAGTTCGCCTTAGGTTGTTGCTCTCTATCTTCGCGGCAGCCTGCGGATCTACGGAACGTAAAAGATCATAAAGCATCTTTGGCTCCACATACGTCCCTAAGATCTCAAGCCAGTAGCGCAGACCCAGGTATCTGGGTGGCGGCATGACACCGTCTATTATTGCTCTTAGATAAAGTGAAGTACCACCAACAAAGAGCGCCAACCTCGTTCGACACCGAAGATCCGATCTAACAGCATCGACTGCGCGAAGGAAAGACCCCAAGGAAAACTCGTCCTCAACGGACACAATGGACACCAGATGATAGGGCTTGCCTCGAAGCTCCTCTGGAGTGGGCTTTGCTGTTCCGACTGTAAACTCCCTATATACGGTCATCGAGTCGACTGATACCGCTTCAAAGATTGGCCATCGTTCCATCACGCGAACCGCAAGTTCCGTCTTTCCACTCGCGGTCGGTCCTACAATAGCAATTGATCTCATGGTCACTTCACACCCATAATAAGCCAAAACCCTCACTCCAACACAGCGTCAGTGACATTTACCAACGAAGGCGGCATGATTTTGCAATTAACCTATGAGTATGTATATGTGACGAAAACTAACATTTCATCTAAAGTTCTCAAACCCGGGACTTCGTTTCATGAGGTCTACGCGCGAGCAAGTTCAATAGCACCAAAGGCGTTTCGTTCTGGACGGATTAGTAACTTCTGGGGCGGTGAGTGGCGAGAGGAGGGGACTCCAAATCCTACCTACTCACCGGTTGACGGATCCCAGATTATCGGACCATCCTTGCTTGAAACCGATCAAGCTGCAGCCGCATTGCAGGCTTGCGTGCAAGACCACTTCAACTGGCTAAAGGTACCCCTAAGTGAACGTAAAGAGCGAATAAGCAGGGTCGTCAGTCGAATTCGAGAGAACCGGGAGCTTTTAGCTTTGCTTTTGGTCTGGGAGATCGGCAAACCCTACCAGCAGAGTTTAGTATCGGTAGATCGCACCACCGAGGGAGTCGCCTGGTATCTCGAAAACATAGATTGGATGCTCGCTGGTCGCGGGCCTCTACCGGGGCCTGTGTCAAATATAGCCTCATGGAACTACCCGCTATCTGTACTCGCTCACTCCATGTTGGTGCAGATGCTTGCCGGAAACGCAGTAATTGCAAAGTCTCCGACCGACGGCGGGGTCGCCGCACTAACGCTCGCAATGAGCTTTGCGGTGGATGAGGGACTACCTGTGACCCTGCTTTCAGGTCTTGGTGGGAAACTCTCTTCAGTACTCGTTCGCTCGCCCGAGATAGGTTGTCTAGCATTTGTTGGAGGTCGGGATACAGGTGGACAGATAGCTTCAGAACTTGTTCGCACCGACAAGCGACACATGTTAGAGCAAGAGGGTTTAAACGCCTGGGGTATCTGGAACTTCTCTCAATGGGACCTACTGGCCAAGGAGGTCAAAAAAGGGTTCGACTACGCCAAGCAACGTTGTACCGCGTACCCACGCTACGTAATACAACGCGATCTCTTTGATCAATTTCTAGAGATGTATATCCCTGTCGTAAAGTCTTTGAACGTCGGGCATCCTCTTGCAGTATCGCATCCAGATGACCCAATTCCAGCCGTCGACTTCGGGCCGCTTATAAGCCAAGCTAAGGCTAAAGAACTTTATTCAACCGTGCAAGACGCAATTGAACGAGGCGGGACACCACTTTATCGAGGTAAGTTGGACCCCAATAACTTTATCGAAGGTCAAGACACGTCAGCCTATTTAGCGCCGCACGCCATACTAGAACCACCAAAGTCATCTAGCCTTTACCATGCCGAACCGTTTGGACCTGTCGATACTATAGTCCTTGTCGACACCGAAGCTGAACTTCTAGCTCAGATGAACGTGTCGAACGGAGCCTTAGTCTCATCAATCGCTAGCGACAACCTCGAGTTAGCACAGAAGCTAACCGAACATGTCAACGCATACAAAGTCGGTATTAACCGAGTTAGATCGAGGGGCGATAAGCAAGAACCTTTCGGAGGGAAAGGCGCATCATGGAAAGGTGCTTTCGTCGGTGGAAAGTATCTAGTACAAGCCGTCACAGAAGGTCCGCCCGGAGAGAAACTCTTTGGCAACTTTCCTGACCATCACACTTACCCCTCTTTAGAGGAATAATAAGGTGTTCGATAGAGTGCCGTTACTGTGAGAGAGTGATACTCTGTCGAACACGCTTACGCGAGATAATCTCTAAGATCTCGCCACGCAAAAAATGTGGTGCCGCCGATCCAATTCTGACCGAGATCAGATCTCCCTCTTCGATACGTTCGTCCTTCGAAGGCGCGAAGTGCACCAACTTATTCTGACGGGTTCTACCACTCATTACCAAGATGTCCCGTTTTGAAACACCTTCAACGAGGACCTCTTCGCCGCGACCGATTCTGGCTTCATGCTTCTCAAGAGCCGACTCGTCCACCACAGACTTTAAAGCATCAAATCTTTTTTGAATGGTATCTTCGTCAAGAAACTCTTCGGACATCTCCGCAGCTTTCGTACCTGGTCTCGGCGAAAATATGAACGTAAACGCACCATCAAAGTTGGCCTGCTCAGCAACTCGAAGTGTCTCTTTGAACTCTTCATCGGTTTCACCTGGAAATCCAACTATGATATCGGTTGAGACCGCTAAATCTGGAACAATCGATCTTGCAAGCCGTAGTTTTTCTAGGTATTTCTCAGCGCTATATCCACGACGCATCGCACGAAGTACGCGGTCCGAACCCGACTGCAAAGGGAAGTGAAGCTGCTCACACACCGCTGTCGTTTCCGCCATAGCTTCAAAGGTCTCTTGAATCATATCCTTTGGATGCGGCGACGTGAAGCGCACACGTGATATACCCTTTATAGATCCAACCTCTCGTAAAAGGTCTGCAAAGAGAGGTCGGATACGCGGTGAAGTGTCCGACAACCACCTTGAAGAGGCCCAATGATCTAAGTCGGTCGTAATCTCTCCCTTGCGTATTGATAGGGTCACATCTCTTCCATATGAGTTTACATTCTGGCCCAAAAGAGTGACCTCTCGAATACCCAAACGAGCGAGGGAGCGAACCTCCTCAACTATCTCTTTAAATGGTCTGGACACTTCCGGTCCCCTTACGCTCGGGACGATACAAAATGCACAACTATTATTACAGCCCGTTTGGATACTTACCCAAGCTGAGATAGACGAGTCTCTCTTGATCGACGTAGATGAAACTGCATCGTATTCACTTGGAGCATCTTGGAACTCCATCTGCGGATCATGGCCATTGGAGCGTGTTAGGAGCTCAGGTATTGAAGAAAGGTTAAAGGTTCCCACAACCACATCGACGTAAGGGGCCTTTTTAGCAACAAGCTCTTTATCTTTTTGAGCGAGACAACCAGCAACAACAATCCTCATCGAGGGGCGTTGATTCTTCAGCATGCTCAAGCGACCCAAATTTCCATAGAGCTTGTTGTCAGCATTCTCTCTGATACAGCAGGTGTTGAAAACGACGATGTCGGCGTTCTCAATTTCATCGGAAGCATCGTAACCAACATCAGATAGAATTCCTGAGATTCTCTCTGAGTCATGAACATTCATCTGACAACCAAAGGTTTTAATAAAGTAGCGTTGAGTCACAGTAACCTAGCCTAAAGGATGTCCATGAGTAAAGGAGTACACAAGTGACTCCGTTGTATATCTAACCCTCTAGGTAGCTATCTTCAGACGTCTCTTGAACAGTTCCATGAGTTAAAATACCTGGAGCCAAATTATTTACCATCTCCCGTACTCTAAGGTCTAGCTCTGACATTAACTGAGGGCTTGATCTTAGAAAGACCTTAACGTTCTCACGGCCTTGCCCTAGTTGTTCGCCATCGTAGGTATACCAAGAACCCGACTTCTTGATTAGACCAAGTTCAACGCCTACATCCAACACGGAGCCTTCTCTAGATATCCCCTTGCCGTACATAATATCGAACTCTGCCTGACGGAAAGGAGGAGCACATTTGTTCTTGACCACCTTTACACGAGTACGGCTACCCACAATCTCAGTACCTTCCTTTATTGCTTCGATCTTTCGAATATCCAGTCGAACGGAGGAGTAGAACTTCAATGCACGCCCACCCGTCGTCACTTCAGGCGAACCGTACATTACACCGATCTTCTCCCTAAGTTGATTGATAAAGATAGCAATTGTGTTAGACCTACTGAGCGTACCGGTTATCTTTCTAAGTGCTTGAGACATTAATCGAGCCTGCAGACCTACATGTGAGTCTCCCATGTCTCCTTCTATCTCTGCCCTGGGAGTAAGGGCAGCTACAGAGTCGATCACTATGACATCCAACGATCCAGAACGAATCAACATATCAGCGATCTCTAAACCTTGTTCACCAGTATCTGGCTGAGATATCAGTAGCTCATCGATATCAACTCCGATTGCCTGGGCATATATTGGATCTAAAGCGTGCTCAGCATCTATATAGGCGCAGTTACCGCCCTGTCTCTGTGCTTCGGCCACGACATGCAAGGCCAATGTCGATTTTCCAGACGACTCAGGACCAAATATCTCTACAACTCTTCCTTTGGGAACGCCACCTACACCAAGTGCTAGATCTAACGCCATCGCCCCAGTTGAGATAGCCTCAATAGTTAGCTGAGGGCTCTCCCCCATCTTCATAATGGATCCCTTCCCAAACTGCTTCTCAATTTGGGAAATTGCTACCTCTAACGCTTTTTCTCTGTCCACTTCCACTCCTCAGCTAAACTACCTATCATCTTACATAAGTAGCTTACATATATGTAGTTACAAAGTGGTACTACCACAATAGAACATATGTACTATTGTACTACAAACTAAGACTTTAAGCGTAAAAGCGCGGTGATTCTTTCAGGTATAGACGCAAGAGGTCTAGCGCGGACATGGCCGAGTACCATCGAACTCTTTCCCGATCCCCACCAAGAAAGCGTTGTCTCGCAAACACGTCATCTTTTGCACTTATCCCTATCCATACGGTCCCTGGCTCCTTACCCTCTTGACTATCTGGTCCGGCTACGCCAGTGAGAGAAAGTCCGTAGTCACTTGAGAACAGCCTAGATACACCAGCCGCCATATCGGAGGCTACTTCAGAGGAGATAACGGGAAGATCTCTAACACCTAGGATCTCTCGTTTTGCCTCTCTCGCATAGCTCACGACACCTCCAAGGAAGTAACGAGAAGCCCCCGGATGTGAAACAATTTTAGACGCCAAAAGCCCACCGGTCAAAGACTCTGCTACCGACAGTGTCGCCCCTTTGTCGTAAAGCAGCTCGCCAACTATCGATTCCATAGTATCTGAGTCATATCCAAAAATATAGTCTCCTAACGTGCTCTCTAGAATCGCCTTTTCAATCTCCAGCTTCTCATTAACCTCTGCTTCATCTCTACCTTTTGCCGTCGCTCGAACCTTGAGACCTTGCATGCGTGAAGCGAAAAACGCCAAGGTAACGTCCTCCGTGGCGTCAAGACGTTCGATCTCAGGAGCAAGTATCTCCGATAACTTAGACTCTGAAAGTCCCCATGTTCGAACTATCAAAGAACGAATTGTCTCTCGAGTACCCTTTCGTTTTAGGAGATCTAGAAGAACCTCCCGGTCAAGCATGTCCTCAAGTTCATAAGGCACACCAGGCATTGCATAAAGAACCTTGTTTCCAACGTTGCATATAAGTCCCGGTGCAGTACCTTTCATCTGCGGAACTACTTCTGCGCCCCTTGGGACCAAGGCTTGACGCTTGTTACTCTCGGGCATCTGACGACCAAGACGATCAAAGTACGACTCAATCGTCCGAAGCACCGAAACATTAAGATCCAGCGGGACACCTAAAACCTCCGCAATGGCATCACGGGTTATGTCATCTTGTGTGGGACCCAGGCCACCGCAAACTATCACTACATCACTGCGCGAAAGAGCGAGACGTAGACTCGACACAATACGAGCATGGTTATCGCCAACGCGGCTTTGGTAGTAGCAGTCCACACCGATCTCAGCTAATCGACTAGCTATGAGCGCAGAGTTCGTATCTATGATCTGGCCCAACAGTAGTTCTGTTCCAACTGCAACTATCTCAGCCCGCATCGTCTGCCTTTCCTACCTCATCAGTGCTACAGAGACTACTCTAGCTGTGTCATTGAAGCTGGAATCGCCATGGAAGTTGAGGAGCAAGGCTACCTTCGAGTTCTTTTAATACATTCCTCTGACCAAATCTGTATAACATTACTTTGGTCAGCGGAAATTCGCAACGGATGGGCCATGCTCCAGCACCAAAGAGCATTCGCAAGAAAGATCTAAACCAAGACAACCGCTTCCATAGGCACATAGCTTCTTAGCTGGTATTTCATAGTGGTATATGTCTCTTCTGGTCGTGTAGCTTCTGCTTCTTAGATGTAGGTGTGAATAAAAGATCACAACCAATGGTGACTATGCAACTATGTGCGTATTTGACTCAGAGGTTGCAAATGTAATTTGGGTTGCTATCGAAGCTCTTTTGCCAACCAGAAGTGATAGGCATCCTCCCCTCTGTCACAGACAGCGTAAGTCAGATCGGGACTGTTTCGATGTAATGCTTATCCGGTTGGCAACGAG
>JAJYHJ010000133.1 GCA_021784785.1 Actinomycetes bacterium
TGATACTCCCCAGCCACCCGCATCCAGAGTTGTGGAAGGTGCACTTACCAACCGTGCAGTTAGGAACCGTAAAGTATCCCGGGTCGTGAATGATAGTGTAAGGCGTTATGAGGCCATCTTTCAGCGCTGCTGAAGCTGTCGCCAACTTAAACGTTGATCCTGGCGTGTACTCGCCTTGGATTGCCCGGTTAACAAGCGGTTGATTCGAACTAGCGCTAGTAAGTGCAGCGTAGTTAGCATTGGATATATAGGGAACCCACTCCGACGGGTTGTACGTTGGGTAAGAGGCCATCGCATAGATTGAACCGTTGTTCGGGTTCTCTACAACGATCGAACCCGCTAAACGTGAGGGGTTGATCACAAAAGAGTTTGGAGAGTGAGCAAGGTGATAGATCTGTTGCGCCAAGATCGCCTGTGCCTTTTGTTGAAGAGTAGAATCAATTGTCAACTGCAGATTCCCACCGGGTATCGGTTTGGTCTCCCCTAATACGCCTACCACATTTCCAGTTGCATTGACCTGCAGCTTCTCCACTCCAGAACGTCCCCGTAGGTAGTTTTGATAGGTCGCTTCTACTCCGGCTTCGCCGATCTGATCTCCTGCTTGATATCCTTGCTTAGCCAGCGTTTTTAGCTGTGCTGAGGATACCTGACCCACATAACCAAGGACTTGAGCCGCCGTATTGCCCATCGGATAGGTACGCTGGGTCGTAAGTTCTACAGAAACTCCTGGATACTCGCTCTGATGCTCCTGAAAGTAGATCGCTTGACTTGTAGAGATATCATATTTGATTGGAGTGGGCTGATAGATGTTGTACTGAGAGTTCACAAGCTCAGAGTTGACTTGGGCTGGGGTCAGGCCCACCAAGGCGGCCACTCGCTTTACTACACTCGGATGCAGATAGGCCTCATGAGAAGATAGCGCCAACGTCTTTACCACTTGGTTTCCTACCATCACCTTCTCGTTTCGATCCAAAATCAGGCCCCTAGGTGCTGGAATTGCCACCTTACGTACCTGGTTAGCTACAGCTTCTGCCTTATAAACGGGAGCAGTCAGAACCTGGAGTGCATATAAACGAGCGAAAAGAGCTACAAAAAGTGCAGCCGCAACAAAACCCATCAACCGAGAACGTAGTTTAAAAGATACCGAGCGTTTAGAGCCCGAAGACCCTGAAGAGGTATACATCACTATCTCCTTGGAACTGAAGTCATATGTCGATCTGATCCGACCATCGAAAATCTCACAAGTAAAATCATGACCGGTGCCAAAACGAAGTTTACACCGCCGACGATTAGGAATTCGATTAAGAACTTAGCCCGAAGAGGATCACTCAAACCCATAACGAAAAGACCTGCAGTTACTAGGATCTGAGCGATAGCTGAGCCAATGCCGATAAGTAGCATATCGAGCCAAGTACTACGCTTACTGCCAAGTCGCTCGCTCTCGCCCAATAGGTATCCGATGAAACTGTATACCAAAGACGACATCCCAAATGGTGTTACCAAAAACGAGTCCGCCAAAATACCACTTATAAACCCAGCTACTGCGCCGGCTTCACGACCTCCCACCACCGCTACGGCACAGACGAAAAGCAACAAAAGATCAGGATGAACGTTATCGATGCTCAAAGAACCCACGGTTGTATGTTGGACTACCAAAACGCTCAGAACTAAAAGGGGCAGTCGAAGTGCATTTAGTACTCTTCCCACCTAACCCCCTGGCGTCCATAAAAGGACTTTTACATACTGCAACGACGCGTAGTTAACCACCGGTTGGACGTCAACATTTTCTTCCAAAGAACCAGGTGGAATAGATGCGTTCGTCACCTTTCCCACGGGTATACCCGCAGGAAAGATCTCGCCCTGAAGACCAGAAGTCGTCAGCACTTGATTTTTCGTAAAAGTGGTACCAGGGGTCACGTAAAGTAGCTTCATCTGTAGTCCAGGTCCTTGACCCTGTGCAAGAGCTGCAGTACCATTAGATGAGATCCGTACACCTACGGAAAAACTCGGGTCGGTGAGCATCAGCACTGTTGCACTATTGGCAGCGACTTCCACGACGCGACCAGCAAGGCCGGCGCCACCGACAACGGGGTCGCCTAATTTGATCCCCGCCGCCGAGCCTTTATTTATCTCAAAACTTAGCTGTACGTTTGATGGGGTAAAATTTATCACCTGAGCGTCAACATTTGGAAGAGTCCCGACAAAACTAAGATGGTCAAGAGACAAAACGCTAGACAGTTCGTTCTTTAGCGCTCCATAGCTGGAAGCGTCACCTTTCAGACTCTGTATCTCCTTTTCAAGTTGGGAGTTCTTTTTTTTTATTGAGGAATACTCAAATGCACCGGTAAAGAAGTTTGCAACGGGGTCTATGGCTGAGTTTAGAGAGTTACGTAGGGGGGATACAACCTGTCTTACGTCTCCTTTAACAGAAACAAAGCTTAGCGTACCACCCCCTCGAAAGTTGAGTGTAAGTAAAGTAAGGGAGACAAGCATAGTTAGCAAAACCGTGATGCGAGGTCGCTCAAACAATCTCCCCAATTACAGAGCTCCTAACTATCTACGTGAAGATGCTGATATCAGTACCTGTCGGAGAGCTTCGAACTCCTCAAGGCATTGGCCAGAACCGATCGCTACACAGTTAAGGGGATTTTCGGCTACGACGATTGGCATTGAAGTCTCATCATGGATTCTTTCCACAAGACCGGCTAGCAGTGCGCCACCTCCGGTAAGGACAATGCCCTGTTCCATAATGTCAGCGGACAACTCTGGTGGGGTGGCGTCCAAAGTATCTTTGACAGCATCAACTATCGAGTTGATTGGTTCTTCAATCGCACGTCGAATCTCATCAGTTGAGATCAGTATCGTCTTAGGAAGTCCTGTCACAAGATCGCGTCCGCGAATCTCGGCCTGAAGCTCTTCAGGGAGTTTAAAGGCCGAGCCAAGAGTCATCTTAATCTCTTCTGCCGTCCTTTCTCCCAATGCGAGGTTGTACTCCTTTTTCACGTAGGCAATAATCGCCTCGTCGAGTTCGTCCCCTCCAATTCGAATAGACTTTGAAGTCACGATTCCACCCAATGAGATAACTGCGACCTCAGTGGTTCCTCCGCCTATGTCAACAACCATGTTTCCAGAAGGCTCATGAATTGGAAGACCAGCACCTATTGCCGCCGCCATAGGCTCTTCAATAATGTAGGCGGGCTTTCTGGCTCCAGCATATTCGGCCGCCTCTTGAACAGCTCGTTGCTCAACACCGGTAATACCACTGGGAACACAGATAATCATCCGCGGCTTGGAGAACCTTGACTGGTGAACTTTCCCAATAAAGTACCGCAACATCTTTTCGCAGATCTCAAAGTCAGCTATCACTCCGTCTTTTAGGGGCCGTATCGCCTGAATATTGGACGGGGTGCGACCGATCATTCGCTTCGCCTCTGCTCCAACTGCAAGTGGGCGGCCATCTCGAGTGTCAATTGCGACAACCGACGGCTCATTTAGAACGATACCTTTACCCCTTACATACACCAAAGTGTTAGCTGTACCTAGGTCTACAGCCATATCCCTACCTAGGAAAGTTCCGAACCCTTTTGCCATCTTTAACCTCCATTCGCCTTCAGCCGGACTAGGGCCTAAAGCAGCTATACCTCCAAGTTTGGAAAGAACAGCTTGATTTCACGTTGTGCAGCCATCAAAGAATCTGAACCGTGCACTAAATTTTCACTTACCATAGTAGCCAGATCTCCCCGGATCGTACCGGGGTTTGCGTTAGAAGGATCCGTAGACCCCATAATTCCTCTCACGATCTTCACGACTTCGCCCTCTCCGGACACCACAACAAGAACCGAGGGTCCTGAGGTTATGAATGTTACGAGATCCTCGAAAAATCCCTTTGCCGCATGCTCTACATAGTGTTCTTTAGCTTCATCCTCGGTTATTGTCCTTTGCTCAAGTGCAAGAAACCTTAGACCTTTGTTTTCGAGACGTCTCAGGATCTCACCTACCAGCCCTCTACGAACCGCGTCTGGCTTACATATAAATAAGGTCTTTTCCATACAGTGGAAGAAGGCTAGTCGCTAAAGTACAAAACACAGGCCTGTAGGTGCTTACCCTTTTAGCAATTCCTTTACTTTTCCGACGAGTTTATGACTGCCCGTTACCACTAGTAGCTGATCGTTCCGAAGCCTCTCTAAGTGTTCGAACAAACCCTCCTCCACTCGAGAGAGTAGCTCGCTTTTCACACCCAGTAAAGAGGCAGCCTCGGCTACCGACACTGGATCTACTTGAACATGATCCTGCAGATCCACAGATACTAATAGGTCTATATCGTTAGTTCCCAAGGCTCTGATGAACTCGTAAGGGTCTCTTTTGTGAGTGAGTGAGATAAGAACAACGTGTCCCTTGAATATAGGCAGCTCTTCTTTTAGGGCGCTTCTAAGTTCACGAGCTGAACTTTCGTTGTGAGCCACGTCCAAGACGACGAGTTTTTTTGCATCCATAGCAACGACCTCGAAACGACCAGGTAGCTCCAAGGTGCCCAACGACCTGTCTAACACCTCCTTGGAGATCGGACCCATCTTCAACTCCTCCACAGCCACTATCGCAAGCGCGACGTTTTCCACTTGATGTTTTCCTCTAACCGTTACGAAGAGTTGTTCGTAGTAACCGTAGCGAGTACGAAGATCAAACATCCACCCACCAACGCCTTGGCGGAGGCTAGAGACTTCAATCTCGGAACCTAAACTCAACGAACATTTGTGACTTCGCTCCAAAATCACACCCAGATGCTCGCTCG
This sequence comes from Actinomycetes bacterium, assembly GCA_021784785.1. GTDB lineage: Bacteria > Actinomycetota > Acidimicrobiia > Acidimicrobiales > Acidimicrobiaceae > Ferrithrix. The sequence continues at coordinate 4,790 of JAJYHJ010000133.1, forward strand.
AGATCTTACCCATAACGAGTGTAGATTTTTCTTTGACAATTCCGGACTTCGCTCTCGCGATATCGACAGTAGTAGGACCAAGTTCGTCTAGATGGTCTAAACCAATCGACGTTATAACCGCCACCTCAGCGTCCAGGAGATTAGTGGCGTCCCAAGTTCCTCCCATGCCAACTTCAACCACCGCAACTTCTACTCCTTCAAGTGCAAAGAGAGAGAATGCCGCAGCGGTAAGCGCTTCGAAGTAGCTCAGATCTGTTATCTCAAAGGCCTTTACAATATCAGAAAGAAAACACAACTCCTCGTTCAGTCGCTCCGCACTAACCTTCACACCGTTTATCCGAATACGTTCTGTAATACTACCAAGGTCGGGAGAGGTGAGTAGTCCTACGCTTACTCCGGCAACACTTAACAGATGAGCCGCAGATACTGCGACCGTCGTCTTCCCATTTGTTCCAGTAATGTGAATTGTCTTAAACGCGCTCTGAGGTTCTCCTATGCAGTAGAGAAGCCTAGTAATTGCGTCTAAATCCGGGGTACGGTCTCTTTTGTTCTCAAAGTTATGAAGAGATCGGAGCCAGTCATAACCCATCCCCTGCAATAGCTCGCTACTCACAGAAATGTCTTCACACTTAATCGAGCAAACTACTATGAAGCAACACGTCGTGAGCGGTCTGGACGATTAGGTTCAGGGATTCGAGAGATCAAAGTGGGAGCAACGTGCTCGAGTACCACCCTACGGTCTATAACGCACCTCCCGACGTCTTCCCTTGAAGGCAGGTCATACATCACATCCAAGAGTACCTCTTCCACGATTGCACGAAGACCCCGGGCTCCAGTGCCTCTGAGAAGAGCCTGCTCTGCCACTGCTTCGATAGCATCGTCTGTGTATTCAAGTTCAATCCCGTCAAGTTCAAAGATCTTTTGAAACTGCTTAATTAGTGCGTTTTTGGGTTCCACAAGGATCTTCATAAGGGCAGTCTTATCGAGGTTAGAAATCGCACCCACCACAGGTAATCTGCCTATAAACTCCGGTAAAAGACCAAACTTCAATAGATCTTCGGGTAACACTCTTTTGAAGACCTGTTCCACCTGATAGCCTTGGTTGAAGGGTTGAGACTTAAATCCTAGCGCCTTTCTACCAACTCGGGACTCGATTATTTCATCCAAGCCGACAAATGCGCCTCCGCAGATGAACAAAACATTGGTCGTATCGATCTGGATAAACTCCTGGTGGGGATGTTTACGGCCTCCTTGTGGTGGCACCGAGGCAACCGTTCCCTCAAGTATCTTAAGCAACGCTTGTTGGACTCCTTCGCCTGAAACATCCCTAGTGATTGAGGGGTTCTCACTCTTTTTAGCTATCTTATCTATCTCATCTATATAGATAATCCCTGTCTCGGCCTTTTTAACATCGAAATCCGCAGCTTGAATCAGCTTAAGAAGAATATTTTCAACGTCCTCGCCGACATAACCTGCCTCAGTAAGAGCGGTCGCATCAGCGATCGCAAAGGGCACGTTCAACATCCTTGCAAGGGTCTGCGCCAGCAAGGTTTTCCCACAGCCAGTAGGACCAAGGAGCAAAATGTTCGACTTGCTGAGTTCTACGTCGTGATTCTTGAGTCCACCGTTTTGAACCCTCTTGTAATGGTTGTATACAGCAACTGAAAGAATTTTTTTTGCATCGTCTTGACCGACAACGTAGCCGTCTAAGAACTCAAAGATCTCTCTCGGCTTGGGAAGTTTGTCAAACTTCACCTCGCTTGGCTCAATAGTCTCCTCGTCAATGATGTCGTTACAAAGTTCTATACAC
>JAJYHJ010000164.1 GCA_021784785.1 Actinomycetes bacterium
TACCAAGGGCTCTGGCGTCTCCTTGGACCGGACTTGCACCGGCTAGCTATCGTGAGCTTGTCGCTCAGTTGCGTCATTTCTACCTCCTTGTGGCTATGACGTCCGAGCTGCTGGACGCACTTCTATCGTGTTCGACGAGCCTAGGAGTGGTGCTGCTCTATTGCATCCATTGTATTTAACCACTTCTCTTCAACGTCGTCTAATTCGCTCTGGTATTGAGCCAATTTGACTCCTAGCTCTGCTAGTGTGACATGGTCTGTTACTCCGTTGAAACATGCTAGTAGTTCGTCACGCTTTGCAGTCAAGTCAGAGAGTCGTTTGTCTAGTTTGACCAGCTGGTACTGCAATGATCCCAGAGATTTTTTGTTCGTTCGAGTCACATTTGAAGGAGAGATGGAGGAGCTCTTGGATGCGTGGAGTGTCTTTTTGGAGGTGGTTGTATCCTTGGAGGCAAGTGCCTCTGATATCCATGTCGGCAAACCTCCGGGGACTTCTGAGACATTGCCGTAGGTACATGAGACTACTCGATCTGTGACGCGTTCCAAAAAGCTACGATCATGACTGACCGTAACAAGGGCCCCGGGCCAGTCGTCGAGATACTCTTCAAGTGCTCGTAAAGTATCTAAGTCAAGATCGTTTGTAGGTTCATCAAGTAGCAGAACGTTTGGCTGACTCGCTAAAACTATAAGGAGTTGGAGACGTCTTCGTTCCCCTCCCGACAACGTCTTTACCGTTGCCCACGGAAGCTCTCCGGTGAACCAGAAGCGCTCCATCAAGCGCTTATCACTCGGATTTCCTGGCACTCGATGTGGTCCTGCGACGACATCTACGATGCGTGCGTTTTCATCAAGAGTTGGACCATGCTGGGAGTAGTATCCGACCTTGACGGTCTTCCCTGTTTCGATATGCCCGGAGGTTGGTTTGAGACGTCCAGCTAAAAGCTCGAGCAAAGTCGTCTTCCCTGACCCGTTCGCCCCGACGATACCCAGTCTTTCCGAAGGGCTTATCTGTAATGTGAAGGTATGTAAAGTTTTAAAGTCCCGTTCGTTGTAAGCGAAAGAGACCTCTAAGGCGTCTATGACTTTGGAACCTAACCGAGGTGTATCATTAGACAGATCTAAAGCCGATGGTCTCGCCGCTGATTCTGCTCTAGTATCTATAAGCTTTCTGGCGACGTCTATTCGAGCTTGAGGTTTGCGTGTTCTTGCCTTTGCGCCTCTGCGGAGCCATGCTAACTCCCTTCGGGCTAAATTCTTTCTGACCGACTCGGCCTCAGCTGATCTCTCTTCTCTCTCCGCAACGGCTCCTAGGTAAGCGGCATAACCTCCTTCGTGTAGGTACCCTTTGCCACGGTCGAGTTCAAGCATCCTAGTCGTTACGCGATCCAAGAGGTATCGATCATGACTGACGACTATAACCCCGCCACGAAATCGGAACAGCCAGGATTCAAGCCAGGATATGGCTGCAAGGTCGAGGTGGTTTGTGGGTTCATCAAGTATCAAGAGGTCGGCTTCTTGCACAAGTACTTTGGCAAGAGCGACTCTTTTTACCTGTCCGCCAGAGAGTTCCGATATCTTGTGATTCAGCAGAGGAGTCATCCCAAGTCGATCTAGTATTGCCTGGCTCTGCCATCCAGAGCCGATTACGTCTCCGATGACGCCTTCTGGTAGAGATGCGTCTTGATCCAATAAGGCAATACGAACGCCAGTTCCGCTGCGAACCACTCCTGAATCTGGCCTCTGAGTACCGGCTAGAACTCTTAAAAGAGTGGACTTGCCGGTACCGTTTATTCCTACGACTCCCAGGCGGTCTCTCTCTGAAACAGTGATGGAGAGATCGTAGAACAAGGCGCGATCGGAACGCGATACAGAAACTTTTTCGGCGTCTACAAGAATGGCCACCTAAAACATCGTCTCCTCATGAAACCACTGGCGAGGGTATAGTTGCTGCATTTCGCAACTGTCATTGTCCTCACTAAGACTAGCCAGTCATACTTGAAATTTAGACGGGACAATTGAGCGTGATTGAAAGTTGGATTGGGTCTGAACCTAGGCCTCAACTTAGTTAGATCTGTGACGATTTTGCTCAAGACTTCGTTATGTAGATTGCGAAGTATAAAGTTTAGATCTTGCAACCTTAACCCGAGTTGGAAGAGGAGTAAATTAGGCGCAATTCAGGCAGACCCACCGGTGGGTCTACTATAGTTAAGTAGTGCAAAATCGGCAGCTGAGGTTGGCCAACAGAGCCTGGTGGGATGAGAGAAGTCACTTACACGGTGAAGCTCTGTTCTATAATATTCCCCAGTTGGTCGGTGGATCTTCATCGCTAGCTGACTTTGAGTACGACGAATTTTTGATAGGCGAAGCCAAGAGTTTGCTACACCTTCAGTGTCACATTGGAACCGATACGATCTCTTGGGCTAGACGAGGCGTCCAAGCGACTGGATTGGACTTCTCCGAGAGCGCTCTTATACAGGCTGAGCGCATAGCCAAGCGCTGTGAAGTGGAGACACGCTGGGTGGTGGCGGATGTTTATGATGCCCCGTTGGCCCTACAAAATACCTACGACATTGTCTATAGCGGGAAAGGTGCTTTGCCTTGGCTTGATGATATAGACGGTTGGGGAAAGATAGTTTCTAGACTTCTAAATCCAGGGGGAAGGCTCTATTTGGTGGAGTTTCATCCGATTTCGTGGATTCTTGGAGATGAGAATTGGACGATTTCTAACGACTATTTTTCAAGTGGCGAACCACATGTGGAGAGCGGAATCCAAGGTAGTTACGCTGTACCCGACGCGGTTACGACTTTCAATACTACTGCTGAGTGGCAGCACACTTTAGCGGAAATCATCTCTGCTATTGCCAGCGCAGGCCTGGTGATAGAGTGGCTGCACGAATTTCCTTTCACTTACTTTCAACAGTCTCCCATTCTTGAGGTCAATGATGACGGTAAATATGAGGTTCCGGCTGGATACCCACGGATTCCTTTGATGTACTCTCTTTGTGCACGTAAACCTTTTGCGGACAAGTGAACTAGGACAATATAGGCTAACTAGCGAACCTAAAGTTTAAATCGATTGTTGGTCCATGGGTTCAACAAAGATGGCAACTGTGGGGGTAGTTGACGCATTGGTACCTTGTATTTTAGTTGGTTGTTGGCCCCGAGAATTTCCTAATTTTGCTATTTCTGGCACTCTTGGGCAGAGTTCTAAAGAGTAGTGATGATTTGCAAGACTGTTATCTTCTACTACCCACTCCCTATAGCTAGCGATGGAGTTATTGTTTCATCTCTAGGAAGTCTAGTCCACGTTCCTCTAGCATGACTCCAGTCTTTGAACTTTGAAGAAAAACACCTCTGGGAATCTTTAGGAATGCTTTCCTGCCTCTGCTAGAAGTGTTCGCAGGTAGTAACCGATTCTACAACCAAGACTTTCATCATTACGTCCAGACATAGCTACTTCAAATGCCTGGTCCAACTCAGCGTCTGGGATCTGTTGTAGAACCTCTTGGATAATATGTCTAACTAGATCTCCATCTTGCGTGAGAATCTCTCTAACTGAATCAGAAAGTGACTTATTATTGATATCGGTAGCCATGGTGCGCCTCCTTCGGGGTTGTATGCGTTTCTAACTACTAAATACCATGGCTACTACCATTTGTCACTTCAACTGGTAGAAATTGCACAACTTTAGGGATACAATCGCGGAATTTCATCTACAAGCAAAATGGGGAAAGTCCAAATAGATGAGTTCTATCTTGATGGATAAGCCATGGGATAGAGAAACAAAGTAGAGGAACAGACCAGACTATGGTAATGATTGGGGTGTCTACCAGAAGCGGTGCTCCCCAACACTGCTTCATGGATGTCATCTATGCAACCACCACCGAAACGGTGCTTGATGTCTTGGAAAGACGGGTAAAGCCACAGATGACCCTAGAAACCAATGGCAACCCTACCTATAGCTCATAATGCAAGGGCTAAGGGATAACCCACGTAGTAACGTTATCGAGTGCCGAAAACGCGCACGAGATCTTCAAGTGGATCAACACACTGATTGGCAATACCAAGAAGTTTATCGATAGCACCTATCACACAAGAGAAGAATACGAACAGCTTTACTTGGAACAGTTCGCGTATCGATTCAACTGTAGACGCAGTCGCTCATCGTTGGTAGATCGACTTTTGAACACCTATGCACTCACCAAAGAACATCTCTTTGTCTCGACTCGGGGCGTGGAACGGAGTTTGGCTTGTAAATCTTTATAAGTAAGTTTCTGTATGCTAAGTTTTCAGCCTTATCTAGATTCACGTTTTCTGCTGCTGCCCGACGAACTGCAACAGTTCCTTCAGAGAGGCAACCACCTTTACCTACAACACCAAATCCTCCGAAGAGGCATGCTGGGAAAAGTAGTGCTGATTCGACCCTCTCATTACCATCCCTTCCAGATTCGTCGTCCACTCTTTCCAATTTCAGCGACTCGTAAGTTAAATTCCCAGCTCAAGCCTACGACTTATGGCCATCTAATACTAACGAACCATTCAGTGAAGTTTGGCTACACTTCTGTACAACTTTACACCAAAGCATTGTTTGGAGGCTTGGATTATCACGCCGATATCCAGCTATGATGATTTCTCAACTTGGTCAACTAAAGGTGAGCTGACCTTCAACTTGGCGACTGACAGCTGACCGTTTAGCGAACGCTTGGACTGCTCTAGGAGCGTTCTGGAGATTAAGTTCTCTGGCACCTCGAACTATAAGAACTTCCTTGACTAGCTCGTCAACGAAGGACGGACGGGACGATCTGTTGAAATCAAAGCTGACTACTATCGTCTGATTTGATAGGTCAAGGGGCAACTCAGATAGAGCTTCTGCAACCTGTTCCCTGCTGCCGAGGAACTCAGACGCAGCGATCAATGTTTCCATGGCATCTCACTCCTTCCCTCTACCCAATTAAGGCTAGCCACCGGGACGGCAGGGAACCTCTACCCCAATAATTGTACCATCTAAGTGCTTCGTTTGCATATTTTCAATAGTTTTCTCCTTGAAGACATCGACAGAACTCACACCGGTTCTAAGATGCACAAATCCTTGGATGTCTGTTACAGCTTCGACCGTGGTTGGGATTCCCACCCCTCGCCCGGGCTCATCAATTCCACTCACGTCATACGTAAGTGCTAGCTTGATTGCCTTTAAGTCAGTATTCGGCCTATACAGCGCTAGTGCTTTTCGGATGCCTATCCCAATATCACCGATAGCAAAGGTTATCCGCTCTTGCGGAGTACCAGTCATGTAGGTTTGAGCAGCGATGAAACCCCAAGATATGCCAGCATGATAGCGAACATTATCAGCTATCTCTCCAAGTCCCATGTAGATAGCGTCGAGGCTCTGTGGCGACACTCGACCATCCAAACGATTCCACACGAGATTGGAAAGCTTTTCGATTGATAAATTATCTTCGAAGGTTTGAAGCTCAAGAAGTAGGTCTGTTAAGTTGCTTGAACGTACTATAGGCAGATCTGAGGGTTTCGAACATGAGTATTCATCGAGAACAGTTTGGAATCCCATTCGGGAAAGGTAGTTGCGTACGTTAACTGAAAGTGGCAAGCAAACGGCAGTCTCAAACCCACGCTTCTCATTGTGCGCAAGTGTGCATGCTAATCTGACAAGTCCATAGGTTGTCACAAATTGCAGGTCGGTGAGATCGATTAGCGGCTCAACGTTGTTGAGGTTCTTATCGAATGAAGCAGAATCAGCACGACTACCACGCCATCCGAGCGGGAGGGTAAGTGTCATCAGATAAATATCATATCTCACTTCCGAGCTTTGGGCAGCTCTCCAGAAGCGTCCTTGGGCGTCAATGCCCACAGGAACTCCTAGACGGAAACGTTCTTTCCGGCAACGTGAGCGATAAGTATTGAGAATTCCGGACTGGCGTTATTACTAGAAGCGAACATATTTGGGTCTGGAAGAGCCAAGAACCATTTTCGACAGATCTGCAGGTAATGACATTTTGACCACCAGACTTTAAACCGAAGTCCCTCCCAGACGAGCGTCATTTCGCACCCAATTTGACCCCTAGCTGACTGCGAGCCGAGCTATTTGGAAAATAGTCGCACGCCCGTTGCAGCTCTTCGCTCGAGTAGATACCTGAAAGGTTCAGCATCCGGCCCAGTGATTTGATGCCAGTTTCACCGGTTACAGTTGCAGCAAATGCCGCCTTTGATCTGCCTCGGCACAATTGCACGTTACCACATCGCTGTCCACTCTTTGTAACAGCTCGGACGTACGCTGTCCAATGTTATGGACACTAACTACGATGCCACGTCCCTTTCTCCTCAGCGCCGTAGGTCTGAGACCGCTCGTTCAACGATCCTGCCCGGCACAGCCCTCACTCCCGAGGTAGAGCGTTATATCAATGCCTTCATCCCGCGATGGAGTGAGCCCGATCTTCTAATCTGGCAAACCACTTTGGCCGAGCTAACCAAGGAGTGGGTGACCCTGGCCGGTCCTCCCACCGATGTTGTAGCTCTACGACTCTTATCCATCACCGCTGCGTTCTCACTGTGGGTCTATAAGTCCTTTGGCAGTTTTAATCCCA
>JAJYHJ010000025.1 GCA_021784785.1 Actinomycetes bacterium
GAAGTGTTCTGTGATTGCAACAGCTCGACCTGACTCCGCAGTGCATCATTGTCTTGTTGGAGTTCGACCGGAGATCTTTGTTGTTCTTCTGCCATGCACAATAGCTAAGCACATCTGGAACCATTTCGCGAATGTCCAAGTCAGATGCTATATTTACCTCAAACTCTGGAACCTCACCCTGATTATGACAGTCATGGGTGGCTCAGCTTAACTTGAGAGGACCTGAATAGTTACGGCTCATGGGCGAATTAGTCAAGATCGATGGTGTTAGTTGCTGGACTTGCGACCATTTTACTTTGAACGGAGTACTTGGAAGCTAGTAGCCTCTGACGAAGAAGCGATCGCTGAACTTTCCCTAGTGAAGTCCTAGGAATCTCATCGACGATGTAGATCTCTTTGGGATATGCCCAAGGAGCGACCTCGGATGTGACTAGCTCCCGAAGTTCGTCTTTTGACGGTTCAGGTGCGTTGTCTTTGACAACCAAAGCCGCAACAACGACCTCACCCCACCGCGCATCAGGTTGGCCAAAAACAGCTACCTCTTTGACTGATGGGTGTCGTCTTATAGAGTCCTCAATAGGGGAAGGAAAGAGCTTTTCACCTCCAGAGTTGATCATCTCCGAGGCTCTTCCGTAGATCGTTACTCGTCCATCTGCGGTGATCTCACCTAGATCCCCGGTTCTATAGAATCCGTCGTTGGATTTGATCGGATTGCCATCTCTGTAACCTCGTGCGAGCATCGGTGCGTCTATAAGTACTTCGTTGGTAGGGGAGCAAGCAACCTTGACCGATGCGATAGGGTAGTTGTTATAGACAACACCCGATCCTGTTTCAGTCATGCCATAGGTGACAAGAAAGTTTTCGGGTAGTTCCTTGGGAGGGGCTTGAGCTCCAAGAAGTACGACCTTGAAGCTATTTGGGTCGATCATATGGACGGCAGAGGTCACTACCGATATGAGGTTGGCCCCGAGTTTTTGTCGTGTTTTGATCTCTTGTTTATCGAATCCGTCTATGACCCAAACTTTGGTTCCGCTAAGCAATGAGCGAGTTATTATCGAGAGGCCGCCGACATGGCTGGGAGGCAGTGCGCAGATCCATCCATCGGCGCTCGGATCAATACCCATTCTTGCGGTCGTGGCAGACGAGGAGGCTTCAAGTGAACCCCAAGTGTGAATCACGCCTTTAGGCATACCCGTAGTTCCGGAAGTTGCAACTACGTATGCGTCGCCTTCTTCGACCTTTTGACCGCCTCGAACTCTGTGTCTCGACAAGGAGGCGTCTTCAATTAACATCGTCGGTGCTAGTGAGTTTAGAAGTGTTTGAGTCTGAGACTTTGGCAGCCGGGTATCGATTACACAAAAGGCATCCCCTGTCTCCCAGATAGATTCGATTGCAGAAGTGAGTATGTCATCTCTTGGAAGTAATATGGCTACTAGTTCGTTCACATAGTTGAAACTATAGGGGACCTTCGTAGTTTTTGCTTGTTTGAGTGTCTTTAACTACATGAGACGTTGCGGGAAGTATTGGGACTTAAGGCGGAGGCAGTAGAAAGTGACGGTAGTAGGTGTCTTATTTAGCCCAGTGGTCAAGTAGTGGAGAGTATCAAGACATTACGTATGAGCTCTCAGGAGACGGAGTCGCAAAGATCACGATCTGTCGCCCAGAAGTTCGAAACGCTTTTCGACCTCAGACGCTTTTCGAGCTCCAAGATGCCTTTTCAAGGGCGAGAGATGATATCTCTGTTGGAGTAATCATCTTGACGGGTGAGGGGCCGATGGCGTTTTGTTCGGGGGGAGATCAGCGCATTCGAGGTGAAGACGGCTACATAGGGGCCGACGATGTGGCTAAGCACGGGGTTGGCCGGTTGAACGTATTGGATCTACAGATTCAAATTCGTAGACTTCCAAAGCCCGTTATTGCGATGGTTGCTGGGTATGCCATAGGTGGGGGACACGTACTTCACCTTGTGTGTGATTTGACCATAGCCGCAGACAATGCGAGGTTTGGTCAGACCGGACCTCGGGTTGGAAGTTTCGACGGTGGATACGGTGCTGGGCTGTTGGCTCGTACGATAGGGTTAAAGCGCGCTAAGGAGATCTGGTTCCTGTGTCGCCAATATGATGCACAACAAGCGTATGACTGGGGACTAGTTAACGCGGTTGTTCCTCTTGAGAGGCTCGAAGAGGAGACTATGAAGTGGGCGCATGAGATCTTGGAGCTCTCTCCGATTGCGCTACGCATGCTTAAAGCCTCGTTCAACGCAGCTGACGAAGGACTTGCCGGAGTTCAACAACTAGCTGGAGATGCAACATTGCTGTTTTATATGTCCGAGGAAGCCCAAGAGGGTCGGAATGCTTACGTTGATAAGCGACGACCTAACTTCGCTAAGTTCCCGAAACGGCCGTAACGCTATGATGAAACTTGAAAAAGCAAAGATCTGGATCGAGGGTTCTCGTCCCCGCACGCTGCCAGCTTCGGTGGGACCGGCAATACTAGGTGGTGCTTTAGCTTACGGAGTCGGTGGTTTTAGCCCGCTAAAGGAGGCTCTTGCTGTCGTGGTTGCGCTCTTCTTGCAGATCGGTACGAACTACGCAAACGACTACTCAGACGGCGTTCGCGGTACAGATGAGAAACGAAGTGGGCCACGGAGACTTGTAGCATCCAAATCGGCTACGCCGTCTCAGGTCAAGACAGCAGCGTTCATATCTTTTGGCGTCGCCTCTCTATTTGGACTAGTTCTAGTGGTTTTAAGCTCTTGGTGGTTAATCTTCGTTGGCGCCTTTTCAATCCTAGCTGGTTGGTACTACACAGGAGGGAAAAGACCTTACGGATATTTAGGTTTTGGAGAGGTCTTCACTTTTATATTTTTTGGTTTAGTAGAGACCATATTTACGTTTTATGTTCAAACCAGCAGGTTCGTGTTTGATGATATAGCAGCTGGGACTATTGAAGGGATGTTAGTAACTGCCGTTCTTGTGGCCAATAATCTTCGAGATATCCCGACGGATCGGGCTTCGAATAAGATAACGCTGGCCGTGCGTTTGGGAGACTCTAGAACCCGAGTATTTTACGAGTTTCTTATGATCGCTCCTTATGTGATAACTGCAGTTATGGCCCTATCGTACCCCTTGGTGCTTATTACCTTTGTTACAACGATCCCTACATTTGAGCTCATAAAGGTAGTCCGTGCGAAAAAAGTCGGTCGAGACCTTATTCCTGTTTTAGTTGGTACATCGAAGATGGTTCTTTACAACTCGCTACTACTCTCAGCTGGAGTAATCGCTTCAAAAGCGTTTCTCAACTTGTAAGTTAAGCGGGGCTGAAGAAACGATTTAGGGTTGATCGCAGTGTCTTTTCTACTTCGTGAGATTTAGTTGACAAGACGTCGTGAGATACTCCTTCTACGACGATTCGACTGATGGCCGATGGATTTGCTCTTTGCGCTAGGTACGCGAGCTCTTGGTACTTTACGTCTTTGGATCCAACTACGAATGTGGTCGAGAAAGAGATGTTTTCGAGATATGAAGAAACGTCTGGTTGAATTGAGGTTGAGTACTCAACAAGTGCGCTTCCTACGCTAAATGCCGAGGCTTGGCCGCGTCGCCGAAGCTCCTTCTCGTCCATCTCTCGTCCTTCGAAGATACTTTGGCTGTTCCATTGGAGGAGGAACTGCCTATAGTTATTGGTGTCCATCTCCAAGAGCGCGCGCGCAAGTGTTAGGTCCTTCTTGTAACGCTCATTGCGTTCTTCGTCGCTTTGTACTCCGATGTGACCGCTTATTAGGGTAAGAGATGAGAGTTCGTCTCCAATGCCTTGAGCATACAGGGACCAAAGTGCAAGTCGAGCCCCCATAGAGTACGCAACGACGTGGGCATCTCGCAAGAACTCAACTAGTTCTTCTAAGTACCTTTCTCGAAGTGGTGTTAGCCCATCGTGGCCATCGTGGCCGGGGAGAAATAACAGGTCGCACCGTATGGGAAAATCCTCCATTAGATTCGTAGCCAGGTTCAACCACATCTGAGGTTGTTGTGTAAAGCCGTGCAGGAATACGCACCGACTAGCAGGGGTTTGTCCAAATCTAGCGACCTCTAGGTACTTTATGTGAGAGAAGGAGTTTGATCTAACTATGTCGAAAGCCGCCAAGGAGTCCTCCTTATCTCTTACCGGTGTCAATATGGCGTTTGCTTCCACGATAGTAAGAACGTTGGTCTCTCTTGGTGTAAGCGACGCAGTGATCTCACCAGGATCCCGCTCGACTCCGATCGCGATTGCTCTTGCTAGAGAACCAAGGGTTCGTCTTTATGTAAAACTAGATGAACGTTCAGCTGGATTTTTTGCACTGGGGCTCTCCAAGATCTCCGGTAGGCCGACATTCATCCTTACAACCTCAGGAACTGCAGCGACCGAACTTAGACCTAGCGTGACAGAGGCGTTTCACTCTAAGGTTCCGTTGATAGTTGCTACGTCAGATCGCCCACCAGAGCTTTTGGGGGTGGGAGCAGCTCAAACTATCTCACAGATCTCATTATTTGATGGTGTGATCAACGATAAGATACTATTTTCAGTCCCAAAAACCTTGGATCTTGGCATCTGGGTATCGCTTGCGAGCCAAGCCTATGCTAATGCTACAGATGAGTATGTGGGTATGGCTCCAGTGCATATAAATCTTCCTTTCGACGAGCCTCTTTATGACCAGGTAGATGGTGAAAAAGAGGTCATCTCTTTAGCCTTAGAGAACCTGCCGATCTCGATCACTTCAAAGACTAAGGGGGCGTGTAGCTTCGAAGGGATCAAGGATTATCTAGATCCAACCCTCCGGGGAGTCATAGTTGCCGGTGGTAGAGGAGGAGTTGATGGAGAGACCATAGGTCGCTTGGCGGATCGATTGATGTGGCCAGTAGTCGTCGACCATCGTTTCGGAGCGCTGTCCAAGAAGAGTACTTTCATTCGTGGAGCCGATCTAATGCTTCGGTCGGAAAAGTTCCAAACTTGGGCGGCTCCAGATGTAGTTATTCGAATCGGAGAACCTCACCTGTCCAAGGTCCTAAATGAGTATCTTGTGGGTGCGTCACGAAGCCGTGGCGGTTCGGCCTTCACTGTACAGCTAGGCCCATCGGGCAGTAGGGTAGATCCAAATCGGAGCGTAGATCTCTTTCTTGACGGCGAAGTGGAAAGTACGGTTGCAAAGTGGTGCGAACGCCTCGGCGAGCCTCGTGGTTCTGGAACGAGCTGGTTGGATGGATGGGTCAAAGCGGATCTTATCGTTCAGAGAGCCTTGGACGCAGATATGGAAGTGTCACAGTTGAGCGAACCCTACCTAGCTCGATCGCTGGTTAGACAGCTGTCTTCAAAGGACATGTTGTTTGTATCTTCATCGATGCCGATAAGAGATGTCGAGGTCTTTGGAGATATGAGCCACGATAGCGTGACCGTGGTGGCAAATCGGGGCGTAAATGGAATCGACGGAGTAATCTCAACCTTTCTTGGAGCATCGGAGAGTTGGAAAGAAAGTGGTTTAGGAGGCATATGTGCACTGCTCATAGGCGATTTAGCTCTTTTGTATGACATAACTGCACTTATCTATAGAAGAAGCGAGGCGGGTGTTATCTTCGTTACTGATAACCAAGGAGGTGCTATCTTTTCATTTCTTTCTCAACATGATCGACTCGGTAGCGCTGAGTTCGAGCAGCTCTTTGGAACTCCACAACAGATCCAAATCGAAGATGTCCTAAGAGGCATGAAAACTAACGTGTATCAGATCGACAAGGTGTCGGACGTTGCGACAGTATTAGAGCTTGTCCGATCTGCGCCAAAAGAGATGGCAGTAATCATCTTTAAAAGTGAGAGAGAACAAAATCTCAAAGAACACGAGAGGCTCTATCGTCTGTGCGTATCTGCTGTTGATGAGTCGATGAAATAGCGCATCAGAGAGGAACAGGCTTGATATGTTCAATGATAAGTTAGAGATTCGGGGCAATTGACGCTACGGGTTAAACGAGGGCGGTGATCATGTCTTGGCTTTACCGCCAAGTCTAGACGTTGCGAGTTAGAAGGAGAATAAAGTGTTTCACCTAGTAGATCACACTAAGGCGAGTAGATTAGCTCTAGGCGGCGCAGTATTTTGTATGATGACCGCTCTTGCTGCACAACTTCGAAGTGAAGAACGCTCGATAGGCAAGGCGCAGCTGAACCTAGCGACCGTGCTTTCACCGTCTTTGGTGAATGCGGTAAGCGGCCAAGTCCATAAGCCGATCAGCCCTAATGTATTTAGAACTTTTGGAGCATCTTCGAGCTATCTGACGGCGAAAGCCCTTACCGCTGTATCGACCTCAGAAGTACTGACCGCATGACTGATGTGAGTCTGAGCGAACTCTAAAGGCAATCACCTTTGTCAAAGTTTTATCAATGTGGCGTTCTACTAATGTACACTTGACCACAATGGGAGCACAAGCCCCGTCTGTAAGGGCGGGATCGAGCGACCTTGATCGCCACTGAAATTAAGCTTGTCACACCCTAATCTACAATATAAAGCATGAGCATTCATGAGCGCATGTACCTCAGGGATGAGGAACTGCCCATCTTTGTG
>JAJYHJ010000112.1 GCA_021784785.1 Actinomycetes bacterium
ACCGACGTCCAGACCTATTTGACATAGATACTTGAGCAACTTCGAATAAAGTTAATAGAAAGGAGTCAAACATGAAACTATCATCCAAGCTGGCAACAGCGGTAATTTCAATCTCTCTTGTCGTGTTTGCTTTTGCTTTTGCGCCAAAATCTTTACCAAAAGACCGAAAGGTACACAAAGCAAAGTCTCATATGACTCTGATCTCAAATCAGCTTGCAAACGAAACCCTTAGCCAATTTCAGCAACAACTAACTGCACTTGAGCATGAAACGCTGAGCCAACTACAACAACAACTCACGCCTGGAGAAGAACAAAAAGTTTCATACTTCAACTCTTTAGATGGTACCAATAAAATGCCTTCTAGCAAAGCAGCTCTGTTTGAGAAAGACAATGTACTGCAGGTACTAGAAGGTGATCTATACAAACAGTTCTGGGCTCTACATCCCGCTGCCCATTCCGCGTACATAGCGGCGCAGCAAAAGAAGGAGCAACAGGTTCAAGCTCAAAGCAACCAGGAGTTCTACGCTCAACCAAGCGGAATCATCTCTGGACCGTCGAATAGTCCCGCAATAGAGGGATTAAGACAAAATGTAGATATTGGTGTGGAAATGTTTACCATAACCAGCAGCCTTCGTTGTCTTTGGAATGGATGAACTGAATACTTCCTAATTTTTGGAGCCTATAATCCAGTTGTCTCGTATACCAGTAACGGATACCCCGTTGATGGCGCCCCACAAGCTCGAGCTTATTACCTAAAAGATGAAGGGCCAAATGTGCCATTAACGACTTCTCAGTATTCACCAACAGAAATATCCTATCCTCCAGCTGGATCTAATCCGCTAAGTGTCGTTGGTATTGTGGGATCAAATGCTAAGGTTGTCTGGGGTCAGGGAAATGTTGTCTACTTCAACTTTGTAACCAGACAGTTCTCTTCTACTCCTTCGGCGAGTCCTGTTGGTTCATGTTCCAACTGGAGTAATAGTCTGCCTCTCAATAAGTATTAGCGTAGGGTCACTATTGTCAAAGGGTAGACGCATTTCTGCTAGGACTATTTCTGCGTGAATCCACCCTGCCGCCGCGCGGATGAGGCTTCCATAGACACTCACGTGGCCTTGGTTGGTTGACGCTTCACCTGGGTCGCTGTGCTTGTTAGCGTGCAGTTGTTCCTATATCCTTTATTCTTTGACTGTATGTACTACGGCGATTGAGGCTATGTTTGCGGCCGTATTCACATCTGCGCTGCTATGGTAATCTGCACGATTGTCAGACAAAGACCGCTTGGCTCTTGAATCGCTATTGGCTAAAAGCTGGTCGGCCAACTACTACTGACAGCCTCGCCACTAGAAA
The DNA here is from genome assembly GCA_021784785.1 of Actinomycetes bacterium. Lineage (GTDB taxonomy): Bacteria > Actinomycetota > Acidimicrobiia > Acidimicrobiales > Acidimicrobiaceae > Ferrithrix. Next base: position 1,348 of record JAJYHJ010000112.1, read on the forward strand.
TATACCTTTCGACGGTGCCCACAACACCGGAGGAACTCTTGCGGCATCTCTTGTCCTGTATCCACACTTAGAACGACGTAAGCTCGCGTATGCAGGGTGACAGCTACGGATACAGCTTGGACTACGCGTATACCTGTCTGGGTAGCAGCAGTGATGGACATAGCCGACCATGGTACTGTCTCAGCTATTTCTACTGATTACTTCGTATATAATAACAACCTAAATGATGAAGGGACAAGAGTAAATGAAACCCATACCTGTGTCGTTCCATGTTGGGCCGCTCTTGGTGCATACCTACGGGATAGGTCTGGCTATAACATTCTGGTTCGGTTACTCCTATCTGCTACGACGCCTAAAATCACGCAACATGGATACCACATGGCTAACATCAGGCTTCATTTGGATCATCGCCTCCGCTATAGTTGGAGCTCGGATCGTCCACGTGGTTGCCAACATTTCGTTCTACTTGAAGTATCCCATCCAAATTCCTCTGATTTGGCACGGTGGGCTATCGTCTTTTGGAGGAATAGGTGGCGGACTAGCAGCTTCGATCTTTTTCATCCGCAGATCAAAGACTCCGACTTCTCTACTAAGAATCGCGGACGTAGCAGCTCCGGCGCTCATGGCTTCGTGGTCTATGGGAAGACTCTTGGGGCCTCAACTTATGTATCAAGGTGGAGGACACATCACCAACGCATGGTATGGACTCCAGTATGCAGGACAAGTGGGATACCGAATCCCTGTACCTATATTCCAATCCATAGAAGACTTTACAGTTTTTTTAATTCTCCTGCGTCTTGAAAAAATCTATCAAAACCGGAGTTATCCAAACGGTTCTTTAGTTTTTACAGGCATTGGTCTTTGGTCAATAGAAAGGTTCTTTGACGAGTACCTCTGGCTCGCCGTTCCTAAACTATGGGATGCGGTCGAGGTGTTTTCTATTATCCTTTTAATATCCTCCTCTGTGGGATTTGTTATATTGCAAAGACGGAATTTCTCCAGCAAAGACACGCTTAACCAACACAAAGAAGGTGCTGTACTAACTGGGTGAGAAAGAAGCCAAGTCCATTTCTCTTTTTTGAATTTTTTGGAGAAACACCATCGAATCGACAGCTCTAAACACTGATTTGTATGAGTTCACCATGTTAGATGCTGCGCTTTTATCACAAGTTGCATCACAAAAGAGTTACTTCGAAGTTTACGCACGTACCTTACCACCACAGCGGTCCTATGGAGTCCTGGCCGGAACTGCAAGAATAGCTGAAGCGGTGAAATCTTATAGATTTTCCAAAAATCAGATCGACTACTTGAAGTCTACGTCCGTTCTACACGAAAAGACCCTGGCCTTTCTCGCTAACTTCTCTTTTACGGGATCGATCTGGGGTTATCTAGACGGTGACCTCTACTTCCCAAACTCTCCCGTCTTGAGAGTAGAGGGAACATTTGCTGAGACCCTAATACTTGAAACCCTCATTCTTTCAATCTTAAATTTCGATACCGCAATCGCGTCTGCTGCCAGTCGGATGGTACAGGTCGGCGGCTCAAAAGCATTGATTGAGATGGGCACAAGGCGTACCAACGACAGAGCCGCTGTGCTAGCTGCAAGGGCAGCGTATATAGCTGGATTTTCTGCCACCTCAAACCTGCAAGCCGGGTTTGAGTTCTCAGTACCAACTTCAGGAACTGTCGGACACGCGCTGATCCTAGCTCACCAAAGCGAACGAGAAGCGTTTCATGCGCAATACGAAACCTACGGAACGGAGACAACTGCCTTAGTCGACACTTACGATATTGAAACGGGCATAAGGACGGCCATAGAAGTGTTTGGAACTAAATTAAGGTCGATCAGAATCGACTCGGGAGATCTAAAAGACGAAGTCACGAGGGCAAGGAGGATCCTCGATGACCTCGGGGCGACCTCGACACAGATCATACTCTCGGGAGATCTTGACGAATACTCCATTTCAGACCTCTCCAAGCTGAAAGTCGACGGATTTGGAGTGGGAACACGGTTGGTCGGGGGGTCAGGATATCCCAGCGCCAACTTCGTATACAAACTCGTCGCAATTGAAAATAATTCAGAGGTTCGGTACGTAGCCAAGACTTCATCCCAGAAAGAGTCGATCGGGGGGCCCAAAGATGCGATACGCTTTTACGCAAACGACGGAATCCTCGTCAAAGAACATACTTTCGATCCCTACAACGTCCCGGCACCGTTAGGACGCGTCGATAGAGTTCAAAAGGAACTTATACGGGCCGGCACCGTCACACTTGAGCCACTGGATATCAAGGAGTTGAGACGCAGACACTTAGAGAGTATCGAAGTCTTACCCATTAGTACGCGTCAAGAACTCCAACCTGAAGGACCTTATTTGGTAGCTTCACCTTGGATTGAAAGTAGCTCGAAAAAGCAGGACTAGCCTCACGTCTTACAGACTTTGTTGAATAACCCAGTTAGAGAGTCGGGGCCAGAGTTCCATAGCCCACTTACCAAAGTTCTTTCCTGAAACAAACACCAAAAACCTTTTATTTTCAGGATCGATCCAAACCAACGAACCAGATCTTCCAAAGTGGCCAAACGTGCTGGGCGAGTTGAGTGTTCCGCTCCAGTGCGGGGTTTTGGAGTCTCTGACTTCTGCCCCTAAACTCCACTGGTTATCCTTCATTAAACCAAACCCAGGCAACACACCCGGTATACCAGGCAGGAAAGGTTTAGCAAGAAGCTCTAAAGCGCTGTAAGACAGAACCATAGGAGCAACCATTGCCTCCACAAGGAACACAAGATCCTCTACGGACGCAATAAGTCCCGTAGCAGCACCACGACCCTCGGGAATAAATAGCTCCTTCGAAAACGATGCTGCTCTCATGCCACAAGGGCTAATAATCGCCTCAGTGACATAGTCTGCGAAACTCATCCGGACTGATTCTTCCAGGTACAACGCTAGAACCTCGTAACCCAAGTTTGAGTAGATTCTCCTATTCCCGGAGTTCCCAAGTCGGGGTAGTTCCTTTCCATTTAAAGTAGGAACTCCGTCAGGAGCAAGACCTGAAACGTGCGAAAGAAGCGTCCTGACCTCTATCGAATCTCCAAGTGTCACATCGTCATCGAGAGAGATACTTCCATCTTCGACAGCAAGCAGAGTCGCAATAGCACTAAAAAGTTTGGTTACCGAGGCCAAAGGAGCAACATATTGTTCACGATAGGAGAACTCTACCCTCAGCGTACCGTCCAAATTAATGCTTCCGTATGCAAAGGCAAAGTCAAGCTCTTCGTCAATCACAAAGTCGTCGAACTTCACCTAACTCCCCACAAGTACAAAGAGTACCCGAGGCGGGACTCGAACCCGCATGGCCTTGCGGCCCGGGGGGTTTAAGCCCCCTGCGTCTACCATTCCGCCACCCGGGCAAGTAACTAACAAATACTATATCGTCAAGATTAGGATCGCATCAGAAATTTGCTCATCGGTGCAACTTAATCTAAGTTCAACAAGTCGGGGGCGTGATAATAAACTCAAATTTCTGAGGAAACCCAAGCCCCAACTGGACTGTAGCCTCCCGCAAGATAGTAAGCAAAGTGGGAGTGAAGGCATTTTACTCCCTTTCGAGCACCACCAACACCACCTTCAATTTGAAGATCTATACCGTACAGCTTTATCAAGCTATTCCTCGCTGAGCGATACGTGTTATGAACTGCATCCAAAGAGTCTTGGAAGCGATTCTCGGCGTACGAAACGCCCCCTTGTGATTCAATCGTGCCAACCTTGCTCACCAAGTCCCTATCTACAAGCCAAAACCAATCAGGATTAGGATAGCCATCAGGTCTAACCGGGTAAGACTCTATGACCATCGCCATACCTAACGCTGAGCGAACAGCGACCCGGAAGGGGATGGTCGGCACCCTTCCCAACAGCGTCGAAATCTCCAAATATTCCTCCCTTGTGGCAACGAAAGCAGAAGGAATCTGGATCTGAGTTCCCTGGATCTTTATTTTCGTCGCCTTCTTCTTATCAAAACACCGATGACAACAGCTACTGCAAAGGCCGGAAGAAGACGCTTGGCTACAGGTTTGGCAATCAGCGAAAGGGCGTTTAGTTCTTTGTCCTGGTGAGAGGTGCTTTCAGAGTTCTCTTGTGAGGAGTTAGTCTTCGCGTCGTTTTGACGAGTACCATGTTCGTCAGAGTTGGCACCTGTACCTTTGGTTAGATCAGCAGGTAACTTCAGCTCCTCAGTCGCATCAGTTACAGAAGAGTTGTCTCCACCAACGCCTAGAACTTCCTTTTCGAGATTATCGACAAACTGTTCCACTAGTTTTTGACTAACGTCCGCCAAAACTCCTCGGCCAAACTGGGCTACTCGACCTGATATCGTGAGGTTAAGATCAATCTGGCAGCGTGTCTTTCCATCTATCTCGCTTAACCGAGCAACGATGTCCGCGGTTGCATTACCTTGTCCCTTGGTATCGCGCCCTTCAGCCCTAAGAACGGCCCGATGGATTTGACTGTCCCGTTCAACAAATCTCAGTTTGCCTCGGTACGTTGAGGTGATGGGTCCAACTTTAATCTTGACCGAGCCGACGTAGTCTTCACCTGAGACCTCCTCCAACTTAGCCCCAGGCATGCAGGGGGCTATCTTCTCTAGATCAGTCAGCGTCTCCCATGCTCTTTCAAGCGGCACCGAAACGGTAAATTCGTTAGTTATCTCCATCTATCCAAATCCTCCCATGTATCGATGTCAAATGGAGAGCCCTCACACTCGACATAACATACCTTATCTCTATTTTCCCGAATTAGTTGCCGCGCTCCCTCGTCTCCGTCTTTGGGGAGTCGCTCAAATAAAGATCTCTCAATCCGCACGGGATTTCGGGAAACCCCGCCGTATGAGGCTACAGCCAACGCGCAACCTTGGACTTCCGCGAGTTTTGTCCACGTTGACGACGAGATAAAGGGTTGATCACCAAGTCCCACGATCACAAAGTCAGCGTTCAAGTCGATCGCATAGGAGATACCTACCTGCAATGACGTCGCCATGCCCGTCCTCCAATTTGGATTATCAAGAACGACTAATCCTGGCGGAACCAAGTTGGATAGATTCACACACCCTCCAACGATGACCTTGTAGTCTAGCTTTGCCGAGATCAAAGCCTCTATGGCGAAGGAAACAACTAGATC
>JAJYHJ010000146.1 GCA_021784785.1 Actinomycetes bacterium
AACCCACTACAACTTCTGAGTCTCTCACCCTTAGATACGGCCCATCTATAACTTGCAGTCCATTTGCCCTCCCCGCCATGAGAATCTTTGCAAAGACGTAGTGAAAATGGTCACCGGGATAGTTGGGTATTTGAATACCTCCAGTCAGAACTGGCATCTCCATAGACGCCGCAAAGTCTGCCGGACCAAAGATAACCGTCTCTAATCTACTCGAGGCCGCACAGATGCGCTCAACTTCAATTAGTCCCTTAGTCGTTTCAATCTGAGCCTCAATTCCGATATGTCCAACTGGTAACCCAACACTTTTTTCTACCTGGGTAAGCAATAGATCTAACGCTATGACCTCGGAGGCACTCTGCACTTTTGGAAGCATTACCTCGTCAAGACGCGGTCCACTATCTCCTACCACCTCTATAACGTCTCTATAGGTCCAAGGCGTATCCCATGCGTTTATTCGAACACATAGCACCCTATCGTCCCATTCAAGGTCCCTGATAGCCTGGACCACCTTCTTGCGCGCCGCATCTTTCTCAGACGGAGCAACCGAGTCTTCCAGATCCAAGAAAGACATGTCAGCTGGGACAGTGATGGCCTTTTGCAGGAAACGCTCGTTCGATCCAGGTGACGAAAGACATGAACGCCTAGGTAGGTTACGCGATCTTTCAGACACTTAAAATCCCTACTTTCTCTTCTAGCCAGATAATATGCACCTCGACATATCCATAATCATCACAAAAACATATATAAATATGGATCGGAGGGATGCTCGCTATCTAAGCCAGATGCTCATTGAACAAGTCCAGCGTACGATCCCATGCTTGCGTTGATGCTGAGGCATCATATACCTCTGGCCTTACGTCATTGAAAAATGCATGTTGAGTTCCAGGATAGATATAAAACTCTACTGATTTACCCAAGCCTTTAAGTTTCTCTTCTAATGCTCTAACGACCTCAGGAGACGCGAAATCATCTTTTTCTGCATAATGGCCCTGAATCACTGCTTCAATCTTTGAGTAGTCGGGTTCTGCATCTGGCCATGGAATTACCCCGTAGAAAGGAACCAAGGCTTTGACCTTCGGATTTTTAGCAGCTAGTACGTAAGCAAGTCCTCCTCCCATACAGAACCCTACAACTCCGACCTTCTCTTTCCCTGTGCGCCTTGTCAACTCTTCTACAGCACCAGACATATCGCGTGACGCTTCGTCCATACGTAGTGCCATCATCTCTTTAGCAGCCTCATCTGGTTCAGTTGAAACCTTACCCTTATAAAGATCTGGGGCTAATGCAAAAAATCCCGCGGCAGCGAGACGATCACATACATCTTTAATATGATCCACCAATCCCCACCACTCCTGGATAACGACGACTCCCGGACCTTCGCCAGATAGCGGTGTTGCTAAGTATCCAGGTGTTAAAGACCCGTTTGTTCTAAATTGAATCATTTCTCCCATAAGGCAATCTTACCATCCACGCTCGCATTTGCACATTTCAGTAGATACCTCCCAACTTAGAGTGATCCCAACTAACCACTGTCTTAGGAATCAAACGGAAACCTACTCTCTTGGGCGCAGTCGCCAAAAAGGTGTTCAGTACCTCTTCGCTCTGAGCTTGACCCATATAGCGGGAGAACAGTGTCCTGCCAATCGATAACACGGTTTCAGCATCATCTAGGATCTCACACTCACCGGTGATCTCTACGCCCTTTAAGTTGGCATACTCTTCGCCGCTTTCAATCAAGATCGTGGCGCGAGGGTCCCTGCGAAGATTTACCGCCTTTTGAGATTTAGCAAAGGTCCAAAAGGTCACGTAGTCATCTATTAAGCAAAACCACATAGCAACAAGGTGCGGTTCTCCTGTCGATGATATAGTAGCTAATGCCATGGTCTTAGAGGCCTGGAAAAACTCGTGAACCTCCTCTTTCGACATTATTATCTGATCTCTGCGAGACGGCAAAACGACCTCCCATACCGTTAACAAGTCACGCCAATGGACAGGAGCAGTAAACTAGATATCACCTTAATAATTACAGTCGCCCCTACTTCAGTACTCCACCTTTTGTCATCGCCATCACGTCAAGCGCCTTGTCCACCTCTGCCGCACTGAGTAGTTCCTCTTCAAGGACTAGCGTCCTAAGATCTCGATCCTCAACTAACGACCGCTTGACAAGTCTTGCAACGGTTTCATATCCAAGGTATGGATTTAGTGCAGTCGCTATAGAAGGTGATGATAATGCATAGGTACGACATCGCTCTACATCCGCTTCGATACCTAGGACACACTTCGAGGCAAGAGTAGTGGACACAGAAGCGATAAGAGTAATCGACTCAATTAGACTCAAGGCAATCACAGGAAGCATGACATTGAGTTCCAGCGTACCCGCGGCGCCACCAAAGCTCACAGTTGCATCGTTACCTATGACTCGCGCCACCACCTGACAGACTGCCTCCGGTACCACCGGATTTACCTTTCCAGGCATGATCGAAGATCCTGGCTGTAAGTCTGGAAGATGTATCTCGCGCAAGCCACACATTGGGCCCGAAGACATAAGACGAAGATCGTTCGCTAACTTATAGAGCGAAACCGCTATCGTCTTTAGAACTCCAGAGAGTTCAACGAGCGCATCGCGGGCACCTTGGGCTTCAAAGTGGTTTCTTGCCTCTCGAATTGGGAGCTCCGTGGTTCGAGCTATTCCGTCAATCACCAGCTCCGCAAAACGTTCAGGCGCATTCAAACCGGTACCAACTGCGGTTCCTCCCAACGGAACCTCGGCAACCCGAGGAAGAACGGAAAAGACTCGTTCGATACCATAATCGATAGCGGCACTGTAGCCAGAGAACTCCTGGCCGAGCGTAATAGGCGTAGCGTCCATGAGGTGGGTACGTCCCGCCTTCACGACCTCAGTAAACTCCGACGCCTTTTGACGCAAGGCACTCTTCAAGTCCTCCAGCGCGGGCACCATACTTTTTTGCAGCTCCCAGGCCGCGGCTATGTGGATAGCAGAGGGAAATACGTCGTTAGAGGATTGGGATGCGTTCACATGATCATTAGGCGACACATCTCGGCCCAAGGACTTGCTTGCAAGACGGGCTATCACCTCGTTCATGTTCATATTCGAAGAAGTTCCTGAACCTGTCTGAAATACATCCACAGGAAAATGCTCGTCGTGATGAGCCTCAGCCACCTCGATGGCCGCGCCTTTGATGGCCTCAGCCATGTCTTGAGCAATTACGCCAAGTTGCCGATTAGCAGTAGCTGCCTCGGCTTTTATGGTAGCAAGAGCCCAAATCATGGACCTAGACAGCCGCAGGTTCGATATTGGAAAGTTATTTACCGCTCGTTGAGTCTGCGCACCCCACAAAGCATCTAAAGGTACATCTACGACGCCCATCGAATCATGTTCCTGGCGAAACTGTAGACGTTTATCGGAGTAATTTTCATGTCTGTCGTTCATTAAGTCCTAAACTAGCTCAATTATTCGTTGTTTCCCACTCGTGCGACAACCTTTAGAAAGTTATTCGAATCCAACTACTACACCTTCCAGCGCGCAATAACAAGTATCGAGACCACCGTATGTGATCTCGATACTTGCGATCTAGGATTTAGCGAAGATAGTTCTACGATGCTGGAGCATTATCCCAAGGTCAGGCCTGTTACGTCAGGCGCCGTCTTACTCGAAGACTTGACTACAAAGCCGAACTTCACCGAGGCTCCTGGCGCAATCTCAGAGTTCCAAGATGCTGGCGTAACTTCATACAGTCCTCCTGCAGATGAAGAGACCTTACCATCCCAAAGATCAGCTACGTTAGCGCCAGTCAACGAGAACTCGGCCTTCCATCCATCAACCTTGCTGGAAGACGTGTTGGTAACCGTGACATAGTCGCTATACCCTCCCCACCAGGTGGAACTTCGGGATAGTGAAAGCTCAAGGGGTTGAGTCGAACTACCACCGGTCGTTGTGGTGGTACCTTGGGTCGTTGTGGTGGTACCTTGGGTCGTTGTGGTGGTACCTTGGGTCGTTGTGGTGGTACCTTGGGTCGTTGTGGTGGTACCTTGGGTCGTTGTGGTGGAAGGCGGCGGTGGTGGTGAGTTCGTTACCCCCATGAACAGCGATGCATACTCATAAGGAGACTGTACGACACCCGAACACGTGTTTGAGTTGACGTCAGCACCCCCAGCGCACTCAAAGTCTCTCTCTCCTGACCAGTAAGAGAGCCTGCCAATACCTTGGGTAACCGCAAAGTTGTAGACTTGAGACGCGTTCTGCGGAGTAAAGATCTCGCCACTTAGGTCGTTTTGTCCGATCATTGGAGTTAGTCCTACCATCGACCATAACTGTGACGCGGTCTTTTGGGGCCATACTTTAGCTAACTGCGCTTCAGTAGACTGTCCGGCCTGCACAGCCCAGTTACCCATCTGATTCTGTGGATTTGCGAGTCCGTAGTCCATCGCCATGACGTTTACAACTGACACATTTACACCGGCTGCTGCTGCGTTATTCAACAGATACTGAGAGTTAGACAAAAGACCCCACGGCATCACCGGTAACGTGTACGAGATCGTCACTGTGTGCCCTAGCGCCGCCTCGTCCTGTTGCAACAAGGCGAGCGCTTGATTACGCATCTGTATAGATGCCTGATTGTTGAGCGCAGTACCTTCAATATCAAAGTCCAGGCTGTAGACGTGATAATGGTCTACGACGTACTGATATTGCTGCTCAAGAGCTTGAGCCGAAGGACACACGAGAGCGAGCTCCTTATTCGCCTCGCCTCCGAAAGAAATTATAGGTGAACCTCCCATACTTTGGAAGGCGCTTATGTTACTAGCAAAGCTCCCGCTGTTCTGACCAACTGGGTAATAGTTACCCCAAGAAGGCGCACAAGTACCTTTACTGGAGACTATGAATGCCAACGTCAAACTTCTAAGCCCGGAGCTTGTCGCTATCTGCGATAGGTTGCGCAATGGCCATAGAGTCATATCAACGTATGGAGCAACTTGAACTGAAGCAGAAGTCAACTTCGAGTTTCCTAATGGTGTCGAGACGTGAAGTCCAAAGGTTCCAATGCCCAGCAACGCTGAGACGCCCACGGCCACACTCGTTTTCTGGAGATTTCCAAGACGGAAAGGAGAGTAAGTCATGGCGTTACTTCGACGGAAGTGAAAACTTCCTTGAGTGTTTCAGTATAATTTTTTCACTTAAAGTGATTTTCTCTAACTCTGGAAACTCCTAGACTTTCAAACCTTTTAGTGTTATGCCTGCTTACGTAGGTTCATAATCGATACAAACGTGAATCATCTGTGTCACTAATAGTAATTATCTAAATTCCTAACAGTAAGTTGTCGAGTAGATGAGAGTAAATACATATGTGAACCAGAGCCTCACTGAATACACTCGTTAGTGTCTACAGGCAATACCATGGAACAAGGTAGGTTAAAGGTAATTGCCAGTGGATTCCGAACTTTGATCTTTATCATAGCGAGTTCTACAACACTAAATCCGACGGCCGTTCCCAAGAATCTAGATCGTAGCAAAAGTTCCTATCTAGTAGATTCACAGCTTCAAAGTACTCAAGTCCAAGCCGCTCAGATAACTAAGACGATCGCATCCCTGAACAGTCAGATCTTACAACTCTCCGAAAGCTACGACTTCACCCAAACAAAGCTTGCACAGCTCAAGCAGAAGAGAACCGCACTTCAGTCGAAACTTGATTCTGCGAAACGCTAGGTTAAATCCATCGGGCGATAGCTCACACAAGGAGCAATTACGGCATTTACTGAGAGTAGTTACAGTACTCCTCGATTTAATAGAAGGTAATGCAACAGAACTGGTCGTCGATGAAGCCTAACTCAAGGACGTTACTCAAAGACAAAACACGCTAAAAGCTAGGTTGAGCACAGACATCAACATCCTCTCAGTAGAGTCGAGCTAGTATCCCGCCTCAGAGTTTCGCTGTGAAATGATGGGCTCTAGGTATTTTTGCATGGAAGCGAAGATCTCGTCAGCACTTTTGGTCCATATAAAGGGTTTGGGATTGTCATTCCATGCCTTGGCCCACTTGGTAATGCCCTTGGTGAGTTCGGTGACACTGTGGTGAACGCTGCGTTGTAGGTACTTGGTGGTAAGAGCTGAGAACCAACGTTCTACCTGGTTCATCCACGAAGAATATGTCGGTGTGAAGTGGAACTCAAATCTTGGATGGGCAAGTAACCAGGTTCTCACCGATTCGGTCTTATGAGCTGCATAGTTATCAAGGACGATGTGAACATCTAGCTCTTTGGGTACTTTCTTATCGATGAGCTCTAAGAACTGTATGAACTCTATCGCTCTATGAGCAACTGTCATCTTGGTGATGACCTTGCCTGATGCGACATCGAGGGCAGCGTAGAGATTGCTGATACCGTTGCGCTTGTACTCAGTGGTTTGACGTAAAGGCACTCCCATTTGCATTGGAAGTATGGGTTGGGTACGACTTAGTGCTTGTACTTGAGTCTTCTCATCAACGCAAAGGACGATC
>JAJYHJ010000029.1 GCA_021784785.1 Actinomycetes bacterium
GAAGCGATGCCTACTATTGGTTTATTTAGTGGGTGACCGCCCATCGAGCCATAGAACCCGGCGTCACCAAAGGTGAATATACCTCCGTCTGATGCGACCATCTCGTAGCCAGGAACCGTACTTGCCGACGCAAGCTTGGAACCATTTAGCCCACTAACCTTTGACTGTTGGGCGACGTTTAGGTGAATAAGGAACGTAGAGAGGACCAAAGCAGAAGAGATCAACACGCAGCGCACAACACCAAGGGTATCCCTCACACCCTCAACGCCCGAGACGGCTTGCTTGCGCTGTCCTCTCCTAATAACCTTCAACTATCTCATACCTCTTTTACACCCGCACCTTTACTGGGAAGAACCCGAGCGTTTGGTTACACCTACTCAACAGCTTCCAACCGATCGGTTCAACCTATCTAGGCGATGGCCACCATTGATCGATCTATCCCTAGGACGCCTCTTGACCCCACTCCCAACTGCTTGGAGTTGACATACAACGGCCTCTAAATCATGGTCTACCCAACTCTTGCCATCTGACACAAAGATACGTCTAGAGTTGCACACACCTCATAATCGACAGCTTTTGCAGGCTACTTTATCAACAACTCTGTCTGCTATGTAAATTGGACCTATGGGTGAGTCGCCTAGTGTCCCTTTAGCTCACGAGCACCTCGACTGTCGAAGTATGGCGCTAACTGAACTTCTCTTAGTCCATGTTTGGGTTGAAATACGATAGCCTTTTTCCGTTCAATACGCGCTAGCTGGAAAGGCTCCAACAAAGGCGACTCTTTGAGTCGTGTCGATCTAGACAGACTGCTACGTCTTCGATCCCTGCTCTCTCCAAAGGTTGACTCTTTGGAGATCTTCACACCGGAAAGCAGTGATAGGGTTCTCAAGGTATCAATATCAGCGACGCCGGGCAATACTACCGTCGTTCCAAAAAGCGTAAACATACCCTTTGAAAGCTTTGGCCAACGAGCTTCGGCCTGAGTGAGATCCTGTAAGCACGCGAGGAGGTAGAGATTTTGACTTGCACCCTCAGATAGAATCGACGCGAGGTTTGGCAGAGGCGCTATGTTAGCCATCTCATCAAGGAACATCGCCACCTTATTCGTCGAACCAGAGCGACCTAGGCTAAACGCCTCCTCACGTATACGATCTACAAGAGCCACCACTAAGGGTGCTACGACTTTTTGTACCGATGAGGGAGCAACGATAAATAAGGTATCTTTAGATCGCACAAAGCGATCAGGCTTGAAGGTAGAGTCCTCCCCAACATCTAAAGCGCCATCAAACCTATATAACGACAACGCTCCTGAAGTAGAAGAAAAAATAGCTGAGCGTTCCCTCTCCTCGGTCTGCTCGATACTTGCAAGTATTTGAAGGGCCCTGAAAGCACCTGATGCGCTTAGTATAGCCTTGGGTTCCTCAAGTGCCCTTACATCTATCCAGCCTACGACATCCGCTATTGGCGCCTCCGCTAAGTTAGCAGCCAGTAGCAGCGGGGCAAGTAGAGCCTTTGCTCTCTCCGACCAGTGTCGATCCGCTCCGCTTGATACACCTAAGGCAACGTCTACGCAGATATCTGCCGCCTTCACGGCACCGTCTAGTGAGGAAGCAGCCTCAATCGGAGACCAACTCGCACGTCTTACGCCTACTTTTAGGTCAGCTGTGTTAGACGGATCAAAAAGCCAAACGTTACCACGTTTAGATCTCTCTACAGTCGTAGCTTCAAGCACATCACCTTTCGTAGATGTAACAACTGCTGGTCCGTCAAAGTTCAATAAGTTTGGTATAACAAGCGACGACGTCTTACCTGACCTGGGCGGGCCAAGCACCAATAGATGAGACTCGGGTTCGGTAAATGAGGCTTTGGAGCCTTGATAGCCAAGAAAAAACATCAGACCATCCTCTTTGGGGCTAAAGATCAGCTAACCACCTGGGAGTCAAGGAACTCCGATATCTCATCTTTAGAGTAGCCGAGTCTCTCCAAAATCTCGTTGGTTCCACCTCGCAATGCCTCAAACGCCTCCTCTTCTTTTGGTATTTCACAGTCGACGAACCTAGGAGCTGGAGCGGGTTGTACTACTCCATGTAAAGAGATAAAGGAGTCTCTTTGTAGATTATGTGGGTGATGCGGTGCCTCTTCCAGGGTCAACACTGGAGTTACGCAAGCATCCTTATCAAAAAATATCTCAGCCCACTCGTCTCGATCTCTCTTTAGAAACGCGACTTCGAACGCACGCGCCATTGCACTCCAAGTCGAGGTGTCATACTGCGAAGCACATGCCGCATTATCAGTTAAAGATAGTGTCTCGACCAAAACACTGAAAAACTGCGGCTCCAAGGCGCCGACGCTTACGTATCGACCGTCTTTGCATCGATATGTACCATAAAATGGCGCTCCCCCATCTAGAAGATTCACACCTCGCTCGTCCTCCCACTGGGAGCGAGCTCTAAAGGAGTGAACCATAGTGGCGAGAAGCGATGACCCTTCGACCATCGATGCATCAACGACTCGGCCTCTACCTCCTCGTTGTACAGCATGTAGCGCTCCAAGCACACCCGTCACGAGCATCATTGCGCCGCCACCAAAGTCGCCAACATAGTTAATCGGCACTACAGGTTTACCATTTTTCTCCCCAACCGTAGATAGCACCCCAGAGATAGAAATATAGTTGATATCGTGGCCTGCTCTTAGAGAGAACGGACCGCTTTGCCCCCAGCCCGTCATCCTCCCATACACTAGAGCTGGATTCACATCCAAAGCCCATTTGGGGCCATATCCCAACCTCTCCATCACAAGGGGACGAAAGCCTTCAATCAGGATTTCCGACTCCTCGATTAATGCTGCCACCAACTCTTTTGCCTTAGGATGTTTTAGATCGATCTCCAGCGTCTCTTTTCCTCTTAAAAAAGGATCCGACTTAGTCGACTCCCAGCTCGCTTTATAGTTCCCCGAACTGTGTAGACGATCGAGCCTCACGACTTGGGCCCCCATATCCGCTAGCATCATTCCAGCGAAAGGACAGGGGCCAATGCCAACAAACTCGAGAACCTTTACCCCATCTAGAACCTTGTCCATGCCACCCCATTGCTTGGCTAAAGTTACAACCTTTAGCACCTCAACAAGAACTACCTCGAAGCTTTGGCGTTTTCTAGAAGTTCGTCTCGTATTTGAGGCCAATGCTCCGGGCGTACCTCATGCCCCATTCCTGGAACTATGACAAGCTTAGACCCATTAATCGCTTCATGCGTTGCTACTCCGCCAGATAAATCCACCACAGGATCAGCGTCTCCATGTATCACAACAGTAGGGATTTGTAGGGTTCTAAGTGCCTCTGTTCTATCTCCGCTTACAAAAACTGCCGCTAATTGACGTAGTATCCCCTCAATGTTAGGAGCACTAGATACCGCATTAGCTATTGACTCCTTTACCTGATTTAGGTTGTCCAACTCGGAGATGATCTCAACCACGCTCCTCGATTCATCCGAATCCAGACTCTCTTTTCTCCTCAGGTCAGGAGCTACTCCATTTAATATCGTAGCTACGACCTCAGTCGAGGGCTGGCCGACGTTTGCCGCGCCGGTTGTAGACATGATTGAACATAGAGTCCTAACAGAACCAGGAAACTCTATGCAAAACTGTTGTGCCACCATTGCACCCATGGAAGCTCCTACAATATGTGCGGCGCTTATATTCAGATGATCGAGTACAGCCTTTACATCTTTCGCCATATCAGAGATGGTGTATGGTGCTGCCTCTTTGTTTCCAAGGAACGCCAATACTACATCTACAGGGAGCTCGATCTTCGAAGAGGCTCCCGAGTCACGAGGATCCATTCTAATCACAAAGAACTCTTCACTGGTTATCTGTGATATTGCCTCCTCTGACCAGTCTTGCATCTCTCCCCCAAGGCCAGAAAGAAGCACCATGGCCTCCGCCCTTGGATTACCGAAGGTCTCATATGCAATTTGGATATCATCCACAGCACAAAACTCAACCAAGTAACACCTGCCTTCTACACTATCCAAGGTATCACCGTGGGCCGTTAATTGGTCATTCGGGGTCTTAGAGCACCCTTACCTATGACGGCTTAAACTCACTAGGATGAGGGGCTATTTGAAGGAGTAGGTCCTTTGCAGCTTGGAACTCAGAGGAAGTTATCATTCCCTGTTGATAAAGGGCTGTCAGTCGCTCAAGATCGTCTACAAAGTTACTGCCGACTTTTGGAGGCGGGGCAACTGGATTCTCCGAGGGCTTTTTCTTTGCAGGTTCCTTCGTCGATACCGTTGCAATTAATGATCTGATCGCCAATGGTTCAGGGATACAGTGAATCCTCTCTGGACCTTTGACGTTTGCCGAGGCTATCTCTATGTTTCCGTAGTGGAACATTCGGCCGAAGAGGCTCTGCTGACAGGAAACGTCGTTTATCTTATTGAGAGGAATCTCCCTAGTGCTACGCGAAAGAACTCCCTTTTCTAACACCACTCGCTTGGACGTAATGAGCATAAACTCGTCCTTCCAGTAGAGCCAGTGGTAGACGAAAAATCCAATTCCAAAAAGTAAGATCACGCCTGACACAAATTCGCGTGAGGTAAAACTAAGCGGCAATAGAAACATGACTATTAACGCGGCCAGAAACAGGGCAGCTAGAACGAGAGCAGGCCTAATCAGCTTAACCCACTTAAGCCTGACGATCTCTACAAGATCTTCATCCTCTTGTAGCGTCTGGCGCAAAAGGGCTAGCGATCTTCGGCTGCCCTCTATCTCTGAGTCCATATCTTCAGGCTATCTGAATGCTATGCCAACTTCGACGCCACAGAAGAAGCCGACCTAAGAACGGTCCCATCAGCCCCAGTCGTTGTCGCATATCCCGTAGGCGTACGCTTGGCCTCTTCGATGTAGAGCTTTAGCTGGTCTGAAAAAGATACTTTAGGTGAGATCCAAAGGTAATGAGAGAGTGAACCCGGAATAGTGTTCACCTCATTTAAATACAACTCGCCGTCGTCGGAAGCTAAAAAGTCAACTCGATATACACCTCTAACTCCAATAACATCTGAAATCTTATGCACCACCTCATGGACTCGTTTCACAATATCTTCAGAGACTTGGGCAGGAAGCTCTCTAGGTGCAGTTGCCATACCTTCACCAGCAATGTACTTGTCCTTGTAACTTAGGATCTCTCCCTTTGAACCCTTTTTACGAGGCTTTTCAAGAGGAGACACGGTCAACTCTGGATAGGAACGAACCGCGAGCTGTAGATCAAACAGGTCAGGGCGATAGGGTTCGATGACGGCACCAAAACGAAGATGTACGTTGGATGTAAGTCGCATCTTTGCGGTCGCCAGATCCTCGACCACATCAATCCCTAACGATGAGCCACCATAACGAGGCTTCACGATATAGGGACCATGAAAGGCCAGAGATTCAGTATAGGCATCCAAATGCACCCTATCGAGAACCGTGACGCCAAGGTCTCCGACGACACCTGCAAAGGCTAACTTGTCCATACCTAAAGCTGCAGCTCTGGCAGTAGGACCTGTGTATGAGATACCCGCAAGATCAAAAGCCCCCTGCAACGACCCATCTTCACCTGCACCACCGTGGCAGCAGTTCACAACGACATCTACGTCGAGTCGCTTGGACTTAGATAAAAGTCCACTCGCTCCACTGTAAAATCCCCCTTCAGAGCCAAGGCGCAGTGAGATCTGAGAGGACTTCAATGGCAGTCCGTCCGAGAAGTCCTTCGCTTCCACGTTTGCATCGACTAGGTAAAACTCCCCCTGTTTATTCCAGTAGATCGGTCGAACTGATATACCACCCCCACTTAGCGCCCGCACAGCTTGAAGTCCAGTCAGGATTGAGATGTCGTGCTCTGGTGAACGACCACCGAATACCACCCCGATAGCTGTCATATGAAAACCTCATCCTATAGTAAGAAACCTTTGAGACTCATACTAAGAGTCCGCACACATAGGCAATGCAGTTTCCAAAGGTTGCAAGTTCCTGATAGAAAGAGTGCGTACACTCGGTTTAAATCTCTCCTCCGCACAGATGCAGGTACAACAGAATACGAACGTTTGCGAAGGTAACCTTACCAGGTGCGGAGCTATCAAAAAAGCTCTGTTTAGCTAGGTAGATTTCCTTTGCACACTATATGATAAGTGAATTGGATGGTCGAGAGCCCAAGGTTGGCAAGTAGATCCCCAAAAACAAAGGCAGATATCCCTCAGGTATAGCAACTGCGAAGACGCCTAAACACCGACTCCGTTCCTCCCAAGTGACTTTAGTGCACATTGCACTCTTGCACCTCTTGGGGGGGTTCTTCTCTATCACAGATAATATGCCAAATAGGGATAGATTTGTTCTTGGCTAACGAAGTGTTGCCAATGCACGAGCACTGGAGTTATCTACTCTTTTTAGGTT
>JAJYHJ010000115.1 GCA_021784785.1 Actinomycetes bacterium
ACCTGACTCAGATGTTTGCCTGAAGAGTTTGTTCCATCTGACAAGGTGGCTATGTTGACGATGCCAATGTCTACGCCTAAGAAACCATCTAGAGATTCGTTCATAGTCTCATCAACTATGTCTATTGTAGCATAGACGTAGAACGACCCTTTGCGAAAGATGAGATCGCTCTCGGCAATTAGATTGTGTCTCAGGAGTTCTAGTTGCCAATCGGCACAAAGAAATGGTACTGACTTAGCTCGTCCGGTAACTGTCCTGACAGTTACCGGACTTCCGATATGACTAAGTGAGACTACGATCTGATCATTTAGCTCAAATGTGCCGATTATCTGTTTCATTAGTGGTCCATATTCGGCTGGAATGATAAAGTTTCATCTCTACCGGAACGGAACCACATCTGTAGTTTCATGCACTAAACGTGTCAGACTTAAAGATCCAATGGTCGGAGACTCGTAAGGTCTGTCACATGACCTACTCATAAAAAGTTCCGTTCTATGGATCGTCTCATTAGCAATACCTACACAGCGAATCACACGAGGCACCGACTCTCTCAGACAGGCGCGTACAGGCTCTACAGTGCCTTTATTTCCATAGTCATCAACAACGTTCGCCTTCCAGACTTCCGCTCAGTCAAAGAGATGGCGTTGCTCTCATAGTGGCTGGAGGTCACCTACAGCGCACTCACCTAACGGCTAACTTCAATAAAAAGTTCATATTATTATTGCCTCAGTCTCCGTTAATAGTCCGTTTATAAACCCCGCTATCTTCGTATGCTATCTTGAGTACGGCGAACAAACGAGTTCTCCAAAAATCGATCGATACAGTCCCAAGACAAAGGACGCAAATGAACGAGTTGCAGTACCACAAAGAAGAGGTCCTCAAACATCAGCACACTCAACGAGTAGCCGGTATTTTGAAGTTTGTGACAGCTGTCCTTGCCATCGGCCTCTTGGGGGCGGTCTATCTCTACGTCTCCAAGCCACAGATAAAAGTACTAAATGAAACCCAACCCTCCTCGCCGATTCAGACTCCTGCCTTTAATGCAGACCAAGTCGGTAAGAAAAAAAGCAGTCAAAATACTTCCACTACTCCATACGCGTGTACGCCGTCTCAGTTGAACCTACTCTTTGGTAAAGAGTTCGTAAATGGATCGACTACTCAACTAGAAATCGTGCTAACAGATACCTCAGCTTCGTCTTGCGACGTTATTGGCCACCCTGGACTTCAACTCGTTGGAATGATCGATGGGGGCCAATTTAGCTTTGAACCCCAATGGACAAAGAGCCAGCCTCAGATCGTTCCTCTCGCAACCGGTACTAGCGCCCATGCGTGGTTATCTTTCCCGAATTCGGCAACTAGCTGCACGTCTCACTCTTTCTCGTTTGTTCCGGAAAGTCTCTACCTTATTCCTCCGAATGAGAGTAGCCAAATGATCATCCATTGGATAGGTCAGCCGCTTTTTCTCTGTGAGGAGCCTGGACTCCAGCCCACAATCGGTGTATTCCTTCCCGGCTCAAGCGGTAGCTACCCAAACTAGCATTCGAACCTCTAACAGTTAGGCCTCAAGCTTCCCATATCTCTGCGGTATTGCGAGTTCGGCCACGTAAATTTAGTTCGTTAACTGAAACATGTTGAGATAGTCGTCAGTGTTCCGATTCCTACAGATCGTTAGCAAGACTCCTTAGACTCGAGTCGTCGTCCCATACTATAACACTTGGACACAAATCATCGATTATGCAGTCAGTCCACGTGCAGAACCTCCCCAGTCGTTTTATTTCACTTCTGAAACATCAATTATTTAAGTAAAGACTCACCGGAAAACCTCGACACAACTTTTAAAATTCGAACTCGACTCCACATTCGATGCAATCACATAGAAGATCTCACACGCATGTTGGCTTTGGCTAGCAGTTCACTGTGCTAACAGGGTTAGAGCAGATATTTTGGGTACTCAGCCACTATTTGAAACCCGAGTCTTTTGGAAACAGACTCCATCTGATAGAAAAAGCACGTCGCCGCCTCGTCAATAAAGCCCTATCTGTAAGCCGACAGGACTAAAGTAACGTAAAAACTCGATCTCGCTTAGCACAAATAAGCACCGACTCAAAGGTAAGTAGGTATAAAGATTCAAACACGAAACATATTTGTTAACACATAGAGCGAAAAGATCTTCACTTTCGTTCTCAATGGCAAAGACACAAGTTGCCCTATCGCTAGAACAACATCAATATCCATTATTAGACGTTTGGTTACCGTTAGGTAAAAAAATGAAATTTCTAAGAAATTCTTGCTTAAGTGAAAGTAAAGACACTATCATCTCAAAGACAAACTGTATTACAGCTTACAATCTACTGTGATCTAGAAAGGTTTTGTCGTGAATCGAAAGAGCTTTAGTAAGAAGTTTAAAACCTTAGGAGCTCCAATTGCGGCAGCAGTCCTACTAGCTGCCTGTGGCTCGACGCCATCGTCTACCACTACTGCATCATCCACATCATCTAAAGTACAAGGCGGCGTAGTAAACTTCGCCGAAGGACCCGGGGCCGCTCCCAACTACATCTTTCCCCTGACACCTGGAACCAACTTCTCGACCTCAAATCTCTCCTTCTTTCAAGTACTTATGTATCGACCGCTCTATTGGTTCGGAAATGGCACCAAAGCAGAGATCAACTACTCTCTGTCTCTCGCACAACCGCCGATTTACACCAACGGAGGCAAAACCGTTACCATCAATATGAACCCAAAGTACAAGTGGTCAAATGGCGAATCGGTCGATGCCCAAGACGTAGTATTTTGGATGAATCTTCTCAAAGCGAACAAGACGAACTGGGGCGGTTACGTTCCAGGCGCGTTTCCCGATAACGTCGTATCTTACAAGGCCACATCCAAGTACCAAGTAGTCCTTACGCTAGATGCTAGCTACAACACGACTTGGTTTACCTACAACGAATTATCCCAGATCACACCTTTGCCTTTAGCTTGGGATCGAACTTCGTTGAGTGCTCCTGCCCCAACTTCGAGCACTCCCGTCTCTTCCCTTCCCGATCAAACTCCATCTGGAGCGGTTTCGGTATATAACTTCCTCAACGCTCAATCTGGAGACCTCGCAACGTATGCAACCAGCCCAATTTGGTCGGTAGTCGACGGCCCATGGAAGCTCAAGAGCTTTTCAATACAAGGAGCGGCTGTCTTTGTCCCAAACCCAACGTACGGTGGGCCAGTTAAACCATCCATCTCATCTTTTAACGAAATTCCATTTACGTCAAACGCGTCTGAGTTCAACGTCTTAACCTCTGGATCTCTACAGTATGGATACCTTCCGGTCAGTGACATATCCCAGGAAACTCGACTAGCTTCGTTAGGTTATACCACCTCACCGTGGAGGTTGTTCGGCTTTGACTTCTGGGTTGAAAACTTCAACAACCCAGTCATGGGACCAGTATTCCGTCAGCTCTACTTTAGGCAAGCTCTCCAGCATCTCGTTGATCAGAAGCAGTGGATCAAAAGCTTCCTACACGGTCTCGCCGTGCCGACCTATAGCCCAGTACCAACCGGAGTAGCCAATCCTTTCGCGGACACACTTTCGAAGACTGGAATGTATAGCTTTAGCGTGGCAGAAGCCAAGGCACTTCTCACCTCCCACGGTTGGAAGGTAGTGCCCAACGGAGTTTCTACCTGCGTATCACCAGGTACAGCTGCAAACGAGTGTGGACCTGGCGTGGCTGCCGGCACTCCGCTAAGCTTCCCACTACTGTTTGCATCAGGCTCTTCGTCGCTAGCACAGGAGATGCAAGCTTATAAGTCAGCGGCTGCTCAAATTGGCATTCAAATCAGTCTTTCCGAAGCTCCGTTTAGCCAGGTAATATCCAGCAAAGCCCCCTGTTCCGGTCCCACCTGCACCTGGGGCATGGTCAACTGGGGTGGGGGATGGTCTTACGGACCCGACTACTCCCCAACTGGAGGAGAGCTCTTCGCTTCCGGTGTTAGGGTAGGCTTCTCCAAGGTTGTACCTGAGACAGTCACCCTTATAGACGCTACGCATACGGCCCCACCTGCTCAGTCTCAAGCTGCACTAGACGCTTACCAAAACTTCATGGTCAAAGAAGCACCTGTTGTATATCAGCCCTACCCGCCTTACCAGACTTCAGAGATTGACTCTAAACTCAAAGGCGTTGCACAAAGCCCTTACGGCAACCTAACGCCTGAGGATTGGTACTTCGTAAAGTAGTTCCCACTTCAAACTGTTCTGTTCATCAAGAGACCGCAGACGGATTCACAACCCCATCTGCGGTCTCTCACACTTTTACTTATGAGCTTCGCAGTAAAAGTTTCGCCCATTGAAACGAAGTAGGTAAGCAGCCTCTTTTGCACAAGGGCATGGATTTACTATCGACTCTAAAGGCTAACGTTATCCGCACAAAATGTGCTCGCCACACCTTGGCAAGAGATTCCACAGACCATACCCATGGATACATAAGCAACACTCATCTTCGACAATCCAAACATCATCGTGACATAACTACGCCGAAGTGTCAACTTCCTCACTATCGACGTGGGTTTATCATCCTTGAGTCAGTTCTTGGATCGCCTTTATGTCTCAGCTAAGCCTTCCACAACTTTGGGCGTACCGATTCAACACGATTTAGATGAACTGTTGCGTTCCAGCAACAAATAGAGAACTCCGTCTTGCATCGTGGGTTGGCCCCGCTAGCTTAGGTTGTCTTTGCTCTCAACCGTACGGCTAGTCCCACTTGGGGAGTTCTGAACACTTTCGCTGATAACGCTATGACGGCGACTACCAGTAACGAGAATGAACAGACCGAGAATAGCTGTAATCACTCCTACAATAAGGAGTATCAGCCCAACCTCCGTAATCGAAAATCCCGTTGTTGTAGCAGTTACGGCATATTTCATAATGGCACCTGCAGCAATCAAAATGATGCCGAACACTACTACGCCTGTACCTGTTTGTTTGTTCATTTAGAACCACCTCTACAACGAAGTCTAGCCACATCCAATATTAATCCTATAGTCATAGGAATATTGTTATATCGAATCTCCCGTTGCCACTAACCACAAAAGATACTCAGTGAAGGCTTTCTTCTGCAAGTCAGGCATAAAATACATTTCCCTCATCGACGTTTAATGCGAACGCTATCAACTAACACAATTGAAGGCGCCAAGGAAGTTTCAAATCCAGCTCACGAGCAACGTCAAACCCATATCCCACGCTTTTCATAAACGATCTCAAACAGTTGTCCACGATTAGGTATCGATGTCAAGACCGCCGATGTTTCGATAGTTCTCCAATCATCAAACTCAAGGGGCCATCCACATCAAAGTGCAAAGGGAACGCTGGCTTTACCAAATATCATCCGCCAACCCCTGATCGTTACGGCCCCCAAAAACACCACCTCAGATGAAGGATGTTCGACGGAAGCTGCGATTCTCACCTGATAGTCACAGCAGACCGGAACAGATTGGGTACATCCTTCGTCTCCCTTGTCTTTGCTGGTCGAACGAGAAAGATCACGGACTAACCACAACAGGCAATGTCAGCGGAGACGATTGAGGAACTCGTCGAGGATGAGTACCAAACCAATACAGTCTAACCGTCGTTCCTAGACTGTATCGAAGATGTCATCGTGGAGGATGTTGGCCCGTCACTAGCCGGTTCCACAACCGAGCGGGAACAGATGAAAAGCCACTGCATTGAGCTACGCGTCCAGCGCCAGAAACCGCTCGATGCTCACTACGCGGGAGTAATTCCACTTGAGTTACTAAAAAGCGAGCAAGACCGGATTACTGGGCAGCTCACTCGGCCTTCAGATCAGCTGGCGAGTCTCGATGCCAACTTCGAACAGGCGCGAACAGTCTACGCTGGACACACTAGATCTGACTCGTGACTGCCACACCGCCAACCTTGAGGCCAACGACAGCACCAGACGGCCCTTCACTCAGGCGTTCTTCGCCAAGACCGACATCGAAGAGGATGACGAGACACGAGAGCCAACTGTCCGGGTTGACTACAACGAGCCCTTTGATACTTTGCTTTCACGCCTCATCCCGGCGAGCGTTCATGGCACTCTCGATATAAATAGAACCGTTTACGGGAGATCTCGTTGGGCGATTCAAACGACATATTATGAGGTGAGGCCGAGGTGCAGAATTCTCATACGGATACTTTGGTGGAGGTGATAAGAGGTCTTTCAAACCCCGTTCACCCAGCTCAAATGCTAATTCTAAAGTGGAAAATAAGAGAAGAGAGTCTCCGGGGATCTTTAAACGACGAAAGACCCGTCAGGAACTATGTACCCAAACACAGTCACACTCGCCCGGATCCTCGATAAATCGATGATATTGTTGTCGCTTACCAAACAGGAAGTACCATCAAAGTCCGGATGATCTAGCGCACACCACGCAT
>JAJYHJ010000169.1 GCA_021784785.1 Actinomycetes bacterium
GATCGTATTGTTGTTAGGCCAGCCGAGTCTGAAGAGCGTACTGCTTCCGGACTCGTAATTCCTGACACTGCGAAAGAAAAACCACAACAAGGTGAAGTTCTCGCTGTCGGCCCAGGTCGTCGAGCTGAGACAAACGGAGAGATAATACCTCTCGATGTAAAGGTCGGAGATCGCGTAGTCTACTCTAAGTATGGTGGAACCGAAATTTCGATAGACGGAGAAGACCTATTAATTCTTTCATCGCGTGACGTATTAGCCAAGGTGGAGAAGTAAAAATGGCAAAGATGTTAAAGTTCGACGAGGCCGCAAGACGCGGTCTTGAGGCCGGTGTAAATAAGTTAGCCGATACGGTTAAAGTTACCCTTGGTCCAAAGGGTCGAAATGTAGTCCTCGACAAGAAGTTTGGTGCACCCACCATAACTAACGATGGTGTGTCTATAGCACGAGAGATCGAACTTGAAGATCCATTTGAGAATATGGGTGCCCAACTTGTCAAAGAGGTTGCGACGAAGACAAACGATGTAGCTGGTGATGGAACGACGACCGCGACGGTCTTAGCTCAAGCGCTTATTCGTGAGGGACTGAAGAATGTAGCAGCTGGCGCCAATCCGATGTCTTTGAAAAAAGGAATTGAAAAGGCTGTAAAGGCTGCCTCAGACTCGATCTCTGCCCAAGCGAAGCCCGTTGAAGGTAAGCAGGATTTTGCTCAGGTTGCTTCGATATCTGCAGGTGATCCCGCTATTGGTGAGGTTCTTGCAGAAGCCATCGATAGGGTCGGTAAAGACGGCACGGTAACTGTCGAGGAGTCAAACACCTTTGGGCTTGAGCTTGAGTTTACCGAGGGCATGCAGTTTGATAAGGGCTATCTGTCGCCATACTTTGTGACGAATCCTGATCGCCAAGAAGCGGTTCTTGACAATCCATACATCTTGTTCTACGGTTCGAAAATTTCGTCGGTGCATGAGATGCTTCCGGTTCTTGAAAAAGTAATGCAGGGAGGCAAAACGCTTCTCATCATCGCTGAGGACATTGAGGGTGAAGCTC
This sequence comes from Actinomycetes bacterium, assembly GCA_021784785.1. Taxonomy (GTDB): domain Bacteria; phylum Actinomycetota; class Acidimicrobiia; order Acidimicrobiales; family Acidimicrobiaceae; genus Ferrithrix. Next base: position 1,045 of record JAJYHJ010000169.1, read on the forward strand.
TCGCGACATTGGTAGTGAATAAGATTCGTGGAACCTTCTCTTCGGTCGCGGTAAAGGCACCCGGTTTTGGTGAGCGTAGAAAAGCTATGCTACAAGACATGGCCGTTTTGACTGGCGGTCAAGTAATATCTGAGGAGGTTGGCCTAAAGCTTGAGAATGCAACTTTGGATCTTATGGGCCAAGCTCGTCGCATCGAGGTAACTAAAGATGATACGAAGATCATTGGCGGAGGCGGAACACCGGAAGAGATCAACGGGCGAGTTGCTCAGATCCGTCGTGAGATTGACGAGACGGACTCTGACTGGGACCGAGAGAAACTTCAAGAGCGTTTGGCTAAACTTGCCGGTGGTGTCGCCGTGGTCAAAGTTGGCGCAGCTACAGAGGTGGAACTCAAGGAGAAGAAGCATCGCATCGAAGACGCTCTCTCAGCGACACGAGCCGCTATCGAGGAGGGAATCGTTGCTGGAGGCGGCACAGCGCTTCTGAGAGCCCGCTCTAAGGTTGTGGAACTTGCAGCCACGCTTGAAGGCGACGAAGCTGTCGGAGCTAACATTGTCGCTAAGGCTCTTGAGGAGCCCCTTAAGTGGATTGCCTATAATGCTGGCCTTGAGGGCCCAGTAGTTGTTCAGGCTGTGGAGCATGAAAGTGGCGCATACGGTCTAAATGCTCGTACTGGCGAGTATGAGGATCTGGTGAAAGTTGGAGTGATCGATCCTGCTAAGGTGACTCGTTCGGCGCTTCAAAATGCTGCATCTATCGCTGCTTTGTTGCTAACCACCGAGGCCTTGGTCGCCGACAAACCCGAACCTAAAGATAGCGCCGCTGCAGCCGCCGCAGCCGCAGGCGGAATGGGCGGAATGGGCGGAATGATGTAAGACGCCTTTGTATAGTAAGGCGAGTTACTTTTAGGAGCGGGTTCAGCGATGAACCTGCTCCTTCTTTATTTAAATGCTCATCTATCTGAGGTATAACTTAGGATGCGAAGTGATCTTAGGGTTCGATTTGATATCCGACGCCCGGCTTTGTTTTTATGATCTCTTCTCCATAAGGCTCAAGTTTTTTTCTAATTCGATTTATGTAAACTCGAAGGTAGTTAGTCTCGGCATAGTAGTCAACACCCCATACCTCTCGCAATAGATCCCGATGGGTGAAGGTCTTGCCGATATGTGAGGCAAGAACGTATAAAAGGTCAAATTCTTTAGCAGTCAGGTCGACGAGGGCACTATCGACCAGTACCTCATGTTTGACGTTATCGATAGTGACATGAACACCAAGATTTATCGTAGGAGAGCCGTTTCCTAGACGGTTGGAGTGGATCTCTGTGTGTCGGAGAGCCACCCGTAACCTAGCGAGGAGTTCTCCCATCGAAAAAGGTTTAGTTACGTAGTCGTCGGCTCCTAAGTCGAGAGCTTTGATTTTTCGATCTTCATCAGAGGTCGCTGACAGTACGATGATCGGAACGGAGGTAAATGTTCGGAGTGCCTTACAAAGAGAGATTCCATCCATGTCTGGAAGTCCTAGATCCAAAATAATGGCACTGGGACTTGCGTCAATGACAGATTGAATACCTTTCTCAGCGTCAGATGCGTATAAAACATCGTACCCTTTGGATGTTAGTCCGATCCTGAGCGCGGTCAGGAGTGCGGGATCGTCGTCTATGACTACGACTTTATGACGGATAGTGCTCATAATGGTCTTTTAGCGTTGAAGGTATTGTTTTGGGCACTGTGAAGTAGAAGGTTACTCCAGATTCGCTCATTGAATCAACTCCGACGGCTCCCCCATGTAGTTCTATGAAGGTCTTGGCGATCCACAGCCCCAACCCTTGCGACCGTCTTGAGCGCTCCGTACCTTGTAACATTTCGACTATATCACTCATGATATCGCTCGGGATCGGCGGACCGTAATCAGTGATCTTGACCCTAAAACAGTCTACTTCTTCGATAAGGCGAACTTCAACGGGACGATTTTTGGGGCTGTAGCGTAGCGCGTTTTCCACTAGGTTTGCTGACACCCGCCCAATGAGGGAGATGTCTATATTTACATCCTGGCTAAAGTTGTCTTGCCCGATAAACTCGACACGGCCGGTGGCTTCGTCGCCCAGAGTCCTGACTCCTTCGACGATGGCTTCAAAGAGGTCGCTATTTGATAGCCGAAGGACCAGGTTACCAGATTCTATCTTGGTTGCGTCAAGAAGATTAAAGACCATCTGCGTTAACCGATCCGTCTGGCTCAATACAGTTTGTACAAGGGTTTTAAAGTCTTGATCTTGGAGCTTTAATTCGGAGTCTATAAGTACAGAAGCAGCTGTCTTGATCGAAGAAAGCGGTGTCCTAAGGTCGTGAGAGACTGTCTCTAGTAGAGTCTTTCTCCACCTATCAACCTCTTCCAAGACTCGGCTTTTTTCAGCTTCTTGATCCAAGATTGCTTTGTGTAATGAGATAGCACATTGATCGATGAACACCTGCAAGAGATTTTTTTGAACTTTTGTTAGTTCGCTTCCGCTCACTACTAAAAAGCCTACTAATGTACCTCCCGAACTCAGCGGTAGCCCCATTATGACCTTATTGGCGTCCTTTGGGCTTGTGACGCGTAGCTGCGAGACTAGCTCTACACTTTTTTGCGGAGTTATCGACGCTGCCACGTTGCCATCGATCTCCTCTCCTACGTGAACCATGGTTTTGAAAGTCCCTTTAGACTCCGGTACAGATATCGTGATCGAATCAAAGTTGAAAACCTCAAACAGTGCATTAGCGGTTGTATTCGCTACCGTCAGCGGAGAGCGCTGGCCTATGAGTTCTTGTGAAAACTCCATTAGTCTCCTTGTCTCTCCCCTGGCTTGATCCGCCTTTCTTTTTGCAGTTTGAAGATCGGATACTACCTTAGAGACGATAAGCATGACCGTTGCGTAGACGCCAAGAGCCACCCAGTTTTGACTGGCTCCCACTGATAACGTATAGTACGGTGGAATAAAGACAAAGTCGTATATGAGAAAACCTACTATGACGTCGATCGCGCCCACTAGGAATCCACCTAAAGAGACACCTACAACGACTGGTACGATGAGGATTAGAGCTGGGGTTGCTACTGAAATTGAGGATCGTATGGGTATAATAGCGACGCTAAGAAAGAAAAATAGCAGCAGGGAGACTGTCACTCCAAAGTAAGGCCTCAGGAGTTTTGGTACAAGGTCCATGTCTTTACATGTTACTTTGTAGATTCTATTTTGGTAAGGTATTGGACGAGTTGTCGTAGTCTTGGAGGTTCTTAGTTGGAGCAAGGAGCCCTGGTGGATCCAGCTGGGAAGTTTCGGATATATTTGGGTGCTGCTGCAGGTGTGGGTAAGACAGTGGCGATGCTAGACGAGGGTCATCGCCGCCAACAGCGTGGTTCGGACGTCGTAGTAGGTTTTGTTGAAACTCATGGCCGAGCTCATACCAAAGCAAAACTTGAGGGACTGGAGATTTTAGGTCGCAAGACCATTCGTTATCGGGACTCTACCTTTGAGGAGATGGATCTTGATGCAGTGCTAAAGCGAGCGCCACAAGTGGTGTTGATCGATGAGCTTGCTCATACCAATGTGCCTGGAAGCGGAAGACACGAAAAGAGATGGGAGGACGTACTTGAAGTTTTAAGTAGCGGAATCTCTGTCATTACCACTTTAAACATTCAACATCTAGAGTCTATCGCCGACGCTGTGGAGGAGTTTGTGGGAGCAAAAGTGAGGGAGAGGGTTCCCGACTGGGTTGTACGGAAGGCTGATCAGATCGAATTGGTCGACTCGTCACCGGAACAGTTGCGCCGAAGACTTCTACATGGAAACGTATACCCACCAGAGAAAGTTGAAGGCGCACTTTCGAACTTTTTCCGCTTTGAGAATCTCTCGGCACTTCGTGAACTTGCCCTTAGATTCGTGGCAGATGAGACCGAGGAAGAGATGCTCGCCTATTTAGGTAAGTTCCATAACCCGAAGTCATTTGAGAGCACCGAGAGAATCATGGTTGGCATTACTGGTGCTCCAGGCACGGACAGAGTGCTGCACAGGGCTGCCCGTATGGCGGCCCGAGCTCGAACTCCTTTAATGGTTGTACATGTCTTTCAAGATGAAAACCAACGCGAGATCGCTACATTTAAAAAAACCTGTGACGATCTCGGTGCAACCTTATTCGAAGTCTACGGAGACGATGTCGCGCGTACTCTTTCGGAGTTCGCAATCGAACATAGGGTAACTCAAATAGTCCTTGGGGCATCGCGGAGAAGCAGAGTTACTGAACTTGTGAAGGGATCGCTACTAAATAAGTTGTTAAGAATGGCGGGAGGTGCAAATATCGACGTACATATAATCGCTCAACGTGACTCGCGTTCGATTAAGGCGGAGCTTGATGGTGTTGACGAGTCTTAGGTGAACTGTCCTTGAGGGACATTCAAAGGCAGCTCGTGTTTAAACGTACCGTGGTTTCGAGGCCTATGGGTTCCCACGTTTTGTTTTCGACGGGACCTTGCACGATGATGATATTCCGATTCGTCTTGTCGTTGGTCTCTTTTACCATTTGAGTAACGGCAAGTTGCGACTATTATCTATGAGATTAGAACTCCTCGAATTTTACTGTTGAGTTAGAACTCTAACTATCGTCTTGGAAGCGTTCTCGGAAATGGAGGCTCGGTGGCAGAGGTTGAGATTGGGATTGGAAAGTCGGGTCGGAGGGCCTATGGATTTGATGACATAGCTATCGTGCCGTCCCGAAGAACCCGAGACCCGGAAGACGTTGATATCTCATGGGAGATCGACGCTTATAAGTTTGATATTCCTCTTATGGCATCAGCTATGGATGGAGTCGTAAGCCCAGCAACTGCCATTGAGATCGGTCAACTCGGTGGTGTCGCTGTACTCAATCTTGAGGGTCTTTGGACTAGGTATGAGGATCCAGAGCCGTATTTAAAAGAGATAGCCTCTTTGGACCCAGATAAGGCAACTGCTCGAATGCAGCAGATGTACTCTGAGGAGATAAAGCTTGAACTTGTTACTGAGCGGATCAAAGAGATAAAAGCTGCGGGCGTTGTGACTTGTGCTTCGGTTACCCCACAGAGAACTAAAGGTTTTATGAAGGCGATCTTGGAGGCAGAGCTAGATATCTTGGTCATACAAGGAACGGTTGTGTCTGCGGAGCACGTCTCTAAAACGAGCGAACCCTTGAATCTCAAGAGTTTCATTCGAGAGCTAGAGATCCCCGTGATCGTTGGAGGCTGTGCGTCATACCAAGCAGCACTACATCTTATGCGAACCGGTGCAGTCGGCGTACTTGTTGGAGTCGGACCTGGTAACGCGTGTACGACGCGAGGTGTCCTTGGAATTGGAGTC
>JAJYHJ010000011.1 GCA_021784785.1 Actinomycetes bacterium
CGCTGACTTCTGTGCACCTAGGAAGGTTGGAATGGCAATAGCCATCAAGATTCCGATTATGAGCACGACCACCATAAGCTCAATAAGGGTGAACCCTTCTTCGCCATTTACCCTTTCTAGATATGACTTAAACTGATTTGACTTCATTAGGCATTCTCCTGAACTATCGAACTTACCCTTGAGATCCTCAAAGACGCTTATCGGCTCTCAGTGATACTCTTCGTACTTATTTCTCAAGAACTTGACCACATTTAGACGTTTTTTCACACACGGTGAATATTAGATAAGTGCTGTTCTTAAAGTGTTACCCAAAGGACACCCCTCAGACATCAACGTGGCCTAGCCTAAGAAGGTATGCAAGACGTAAACAACACTGACACAGGTAAGTTCGAAGTAACGGAGAAAAACCGCTTCTACCTCTTCGAGGGTGTCTTCAACTTTAGAGATCTAGGTGGTTATACGACCGAAGACGGCAGACAGGTCAGAGCTGAGAGACTATTTCGTTCTGACAATCTAGCCCAACTGACACGCAACGATATACAAGCTCTGAAAGAGTTGAATTTGCGTACTGTAGTCGACCTACGTACCAACCAGGAGCTACAGCTGCGGGGCAGTTACCAGATGATAGATGGGGCTCTTGGAACCTACCTCCACGTACCTTTAATGGATGTTTCTTCGGACCCAGAGCTAGCCAAGAACGACAAGAGCTTCTTGGAGTACAGATACAAACAAATCTTAAAGGAGGCGGCACCACATATTGCCTCGGTAGTGGAGACCATCTCAGACCTCGAGAATCTTCCATTGGTCTTTCACTGCGCGGTAGGAAAGGATCGGACGGGGGTAGTAGCAATGGTGGTTCTCGGTGCTTTAGGAGTCGCCAAAGAGACGATCGTCACCGACTACGCATTGACCGCCATAGCTGTAGAGCGAATGCTGCTTTGGCTAGATGAGATCAGTCCAGATATGGCTCACTACGTTAGGTCTCTTCCAAAGAACCTAATGAGCGCAGAGCCTTTAACTATGTCAAACGTCATCGACTGGTTACTTCACACCTACGGGAGTTTTGACGACTATCTTCGTTTTATCGGTGTTAGAGAAGAAAGCATCAATTCTTTGAGGGTCGCTCTTCTCGAGTAGATTTACCACCTCTCGCCAAACAGGTTGAAATCGAGGGAAATCTAAGTCTTAGATAGCTTTATCGGGAATGAACAAGCATAAAATTGAGTTAGTTTAAAATTGAACAATCTGGTTTACACGTAGGAGGTAAAGTGACAACAGCAACACAGCTAGGACTACAGGTAGGTAAGTGGAATATCGATCCAGTTCACTCAAACATTGAGTTCTCGGTTCGCCACTTGATGGTGTCCAAAGTCAGAGGTAGATTCAACGCCTTTGGCGGCGAAGTGGAAGTCGACGAGGATATTACCAAATCTAAGGTTACCGCAACCATAGACATCTCTTCAATCGACACGAGAGATGCAAACCGGGATGGGCATCTAAAGTCAGCTGACTTCTTTGACGTGGAGAACCATCCGACAATTACCTTTACCTCAACCGAAATAGTACCAATTGGCGACGACTATATCATTAAAGGAGACCTGACCATAAGAGGCACTACAAAGAAGGTCGAACTGAAAGCCGAATTTAACGGTGCTGGTCCCGACCCTTACGGTGGATTTAGAAGTGGTATAACTGCTACCACCAAGATCTCCCGTAAAGAGTTTGGATTAACTTACAACGCTATGTTAGAGTCCGGGGGCGCCGTTGTCGGTGACGAAATCGCCATCCACCTTGAGATAGAGTTGATCAAAGCCTAGGTCTTAGCCATTCCTAAAGTGAACCCATTCTTGTTAGTCAAGAATGGGTTCACTACTTTAATGATTCGATTCACTACGCGAACAAACACTACCGAGGAAGTAATGCTTTACTTCTTCGCCTCTTGATAAAAGGGGTTGGACCCTGAAGCGTGGTCAGTCACATCTACCACCTCTACGATCTCAGGAACAGCTTCCTTTATCGCAACCGTTATACCCTGAGAGAGAGTAACTGCTGCTAACCCGCAGCCTTGACACCCACCGCCCATAACGACATAGGCTGTGTTTTCAACCACTCCCATAAGGTCTGCTCTGCCACCATGAGCGGCTATCGACGGGTTGATCTCATCAGCCAAGACCTCACTCACCCTTCGAGCAAGATCATTCGTTAGAGCATCAGGCCCAAAGTCCAAGTCAATCTTAGGTGCCGAAGCTGGCGAGTTTGGATTGACTATGATAAGTCCTCCATCCTCATCCAGATCAAGTTGCGCTCCGCTCAAAGCTTCAATCGACCGATTAGGGATCACAACTGGAGTTTCTCCGTCTCTAATCACAAGGTCGTCAAAGCCAGCGTGTTTCGTCTCTTGGAAGTAGACGTCGTAGTTATAGGTGTCCCCACTCGCGCCAACTACCTCGATCCACAGTGCTAAAGACTCCGGATCACTCTCACCCGATCGAGCCTCATCGACAACGGTCTGAGCTCTCTCCGCCACACTAAAGGACTTGTCCATACCTTGAAGCTTCCTTCCGCACACAAAAACACTTTCTCACATAGCATGATAGTTGCAATGACAAAGGTTTTACTAGTGCTTCCGTCAAGTAGCTATCGTAGCAGTGAGTTTGTCCTCGCTTCGAAGAGGATGGACCTAGACATCACCATACTTACCGACGCCGACACACCTTCGATACTCCCATTAGACAAGGTAATACACCTCCCAGATCTGCAGCTCGACCCAACTGTTATGACCTATATCGAGAGGCTGATGTTCGACGCGGTGGTTGGAGTAGACGACATCTCAGTCCGCGTTGCCGCACAGATATCTACACGACTCGGACTCCCTACCAACTCCGAAGAGTCTCTATTCGCTACGGCGAACAAGGTTGCGTTCCGCGAGAAGCAAAGTCTATTTGAACTCCCACAACCAAGGTACGCAGTTCTTGACAAAGATGAACGCGACCCCAAGCGGCTACTGGACGCTACAACGCGAGTCGCAAGCTTCCCACTGGTCATAAAACCCATATCAGGCACGCAGTCCAAGGGTGTGGTACGCGTGGATCACTTCGAAGACCTCGTACACGCCTTAGAGGTAAGTTCGCTGGCAACGACCGACGACAAGTTGCTCCTAGAAGAGTACGTCGATGGGTCTGAGTATGCACTCGAAGGAGTACTGGTAGATTCCAAGTTGGTAGTACTAGCGATATTTGATAAGCCAGAGCCACTAGATGGTCCCTTTTTCGAAGAGTCGATCTATGTAACGCCGTCAAAGTTACCCTATCCACTTCAAAGCGAAGCAGAGCGCGTCGTTCAACGAAGCTGCGAGTCTCTTGGTCTTTGGACCGGTCCTATACACGCTGAGTTTCGCATAAAAGACAATGGCCGCCTGTATATTTTAGAGGTAGCTGCTCGATCGATCGGAGGATCTTGCGCAAAGGCACTTCAATTTGGATCTGATACCACATTGGAAGAGTTGCTGCTCACGCACGCCTCAGCTATCGAGTCCGACTCGATACGATCTATACGCCAGAGGAAAACCTACTCAGGTGTATTGATGCTACCCACCCCTAAAACCGGAACACTTCGTGGCATTACCGGCGTGGAACAGGTGCGCTCACTCAAGTACGTTACTTCCTTAGAGTTGACCACTCCAATTGGAACCTTCGTGAAGGCTCCACCACTTACAGAGCGTTACATGGGCTTCGTTTTCGCAAGTTCACCTGGATACGGTAGTACCGTTGAGACGTTGAAGAAGTCGCGGGAGCTGCTTTCCTTTGACATATCAGAGTAGTAACACCTCAAAGTCTCAACCGCCACGTGTCGATGAGGCTCCAAAGCACCTAAAATAAAAGAAAGATAAGATCGAACATCAAGTTGAAACGTTGAGTTCACACAAGACCTCCCTCTAGATGCCCTTTGGATAAGGAACCGTAATGCGCCCACTTATTTTATCGACCTATGAGCTAGGTCATCAGCCACACTTAGCAGCGCTCATAGCAGGTGTCTTAAAAGAAGGCCAGGTCGACTACGACATAGTAGACCTGAGCATCGATCCGAACCTTGATGAGGTATTTGAGTCAGATCAAGACTCACATACCGGAGAGATCTTTATCGAAACCGTCGTATTTACCGTAGGCATGCTGACCTCTGCCATGCTCTTTAGGGATGTACTGTCTCATCTTGTAAAAAACTCTGGACACATAAAAAACCTCATAGTCTACGGGCTTTATGCAAACGAAGTAGCCAACGAGGCCCTAGGTATCTCCTATGAAGACTTGACGGTACGGACGACGCCGACCATTGAAGAGATAGCGCAGGACCTAGGGGTTGAAAATACCATGGGTAAGAGGTATTTACCTGTTAGAGATAGCCTTCCGGATCTAAGAAGGTATAAAACCGTCACCACTAGTGGCATCGACAGAGTGACTGGATACACCGAAGCATCAGTTGGATGTAGACATAGATGCCGCCACTGCCCACTGCCGATCTACTTCAACGGTAAAGTCATGGTAAATCCAGTTGAGGACATACTCAACGACATTGAGGTTCAAGTCAGCGCTGGAGCCACACACATAACCCTTGGTGATCCGGACTTCTTCAACGCGCCTATCCATGCAATGAAGGTGGCCCGCGCTATCAAAGCTCGCTTCGACAACTTAACCTTTGACTGCACTATAAAAATCGAGCACCTATTAAAACACGGTCGTTATCTAGAGGAGTTAACCGAACTCGGGTGCATATATATCACATCGGCAATCGAGTCTCTTTCCGATGAGACTCTTACAAACCTCGCGAAAGGACATAGCAGTTCTGACGTCAACGAGGCCCTACAGCTCGTCGACCGCGCCGGGATCGACTTTCATCCGTCCTTTGTTCCCTTTACGCCTTGGACGAAGTTGGAAGACTTTGAAGATATATTAGTCTTCGTATATCAGAACTCCATGGAGCAGACCTTAGAACCGGTACAGCTTTCCATCAAACTTCTTGTGCCCTCTAACTCTTTACTGCTTGAAACTCCCGCTTTCTCAGAGTTCAAAACCCACTATGACGTGGAGACATTCAGCTACCTATGGAGGTATCGCGAGCCCAAAGTTGAGAGTCTGCAAAATGCGATCGTTGATCAGGTGCAAAAAAGCCAGCTCTGCCATGACAACTTTGAAGACACCTTCTTTGCACTTTGGTCGATAACAGAAGAGCATCTGGGGAGGTCTATAGCAACTCCCATACGAAACAAGAGACGCGCCGATGCCGTAAAGTCCTCTGAAGCCTGGTTCTGTTGCGCAGAACCCACAGCAGCGCAGAGGCTCAGAGGTTAGATATAGGCACGCGTCTGGATCATGACCATGGATCGCTTTAACCATTTGACGACGTCGCAAAGAGCCGCCATCGACGAAGAAAACCCTACGGTAGCGATCGTTGCACCGGCAGGCTCCGGCAAGACAACGGTTCTTACGCACAGGATCGCCCGTCGTATCGAATCCAAAGAGACCCCTCCAAATAAAGTCGTCGCTCTTTCTTTCACCCGAGCGGCAGCCTATCAGATAGGAGAACGAGTCTCTCAGCTCATAGATACAACTCCAATTAATGTTGGAACCTTTCACTCTATCGCGCTATCAACTATAAAGCGGTTTGCGGAGTTCGAACAACGTAGCGTCCCATCGATCGTACCTGACACGAAACTGATTTTGAAAGAGCTCCTAGATCAAGCTCCACCGTCCCAGAAACAGGCGCTGCATTACGCAAGCAGTGCGAGCAAAATTACGGCTGTCAAAAAGGTTTCCACCGAGATCTCCTGGGCAAAGAGCTGTACTTTGGATCCGCAAAAGTACGTTGATGTTGCATCTTCTCTAAGGCAAGTCACCCAAGAGCAAGCTGAGGTCGTATCGAAAATATACAGCAGTTACGAGTCGTATAAGCAGCGTCATCGGCTCATCGATGTAGACGACCTTATCACGTTAGCAGCTACACAGTTACATCAAGACAAGGCGTTCGCCGAAGTTGAGCGGTTTTTGTTTCGGCACTTCTACGTCGACGAGTTTCAAGACGCTAACCGATCTCAGATAGAACTCCTTCTTGCCTACCTGGGAGATAGCAGAGATATCAGCGTCGTAGGCGATCCAAGTCAATCTATCTATGGCTGGAACGGAGCCATAGAGTCCAATATGTCTGACTTCATCGATACATTCCCTGAAGCAACGGTTATCGTTCTCTCTGACAACTTCCGCTGCCTACCCGAGATAGTCTTTGCTGCTTCAAAGATCATGCCTACGGTAGCCGATGAACGCGTACGCTACCAGGTCAGACCAACAAGACCCTCTACTTCAACTGGTGTTGTTACATTTCACCAGCTACAAGACGATAGAGAGGAAGCTCTCGTATGTGCCCGAACTATCAACTCTTTCCATGAAAAAAGCGTCTCATACAACGCCATGGCGGTGCTCGCTCGCACCAATGCTCAGCTACAGATAGTCGACGAGATTTTTAGGTCCCTGAGAGTTCCCACCAAGAGCCCAGGTAGTACAAACAACCTATTTAGCAAGTATCTAAGGTTCTTGACCAAGAACTGGACAGCCGAGGAACTGCAAAGGCGAGTAGCCACGCTGTTAGCTCTACTATCAGAGTCTCAAGGATCTCCCTTTATTACACCGAACACACCCCCTGGCGGTCTTCTCCAGGCACTCCTGCGACTGAGGCGTGTCCAACCTGAGATTAGTGTCGCAGAGACGATCGAAATCATAGACAAAGTAAGGGAGTCAAACGGCGAAGACGGCGCAGTCACGCTCACTACCTTTCACGGCGCTAAAGGTCTTGAGTGGTATCATGTTCATCTAATCGGAGTAGATCGCGATAAGGTACCAAATCCCAAATCAAGGCGGCCCGAGGACCTGACAGAGGAGCAAAGACTCCTATACGTAGCTATGACTCGCGCAAGCGACTCTCTTCATATCTCTTTCGCGGGTCGTGGTAGGCTAGAAACACCACCTTGGTCGAGCCTCTTGGACCCCTTAGAAGAGCAGATACGTGGTAGATCCTCCGATGCAACACCAACGAGAGCAAGAAAATCGCTATCGCTAAAAGGCTCATATCCTTTCGATATGAGCGAGAGAGCTTACAGAGACGTAATGTCTAAAATTAATTCATATAGAGCTCAAGAGGCACAACGCCGAGGCCTGCTCCCAGAGGAGTTCATTAGCAACTCCGAAGTTAGACTCTTCGCCAAGAACGTTCTAGAGGGTTCATCTAAACCGATACCAACTAGCTCGAGCTACCTGTCAGAGACAGCATACGGCGAGCTTCTTGAGTTCCTTGAAGAGTTAAAAGCTCCAAACCACTTCAGTAAGTAGGTTCTACTCATTTCTAATCTTATTCAACCGAAAAGCCAGCTTCGGACAAAGCTTTACAGCCCGATAGGCAAGTTCTAGGTGCTCTTCATCTATGCACCTATCTTTTATGATCGGATACCCCCAGTCGTCAAAGATCAAGTTGGCGGGAAGCAGTTCAACACAGTATCCATAGCCGTCACAAACGGTCGGGTCAATCACGAGTTGATACTCCAACTTTACAACTCTTTTCCCTTTTGCCTTAGATGCCATGAGAGTCGATACCTCGATCGAAGTTTCGATGTAGCCCCTCAAACTGCCTTAGGTACGGCCGTTGACAGGCTCCGCTTTGGTGCGCTCTAATCTCCTCCGGAGCCACCTTGGAGAACGACTCCACAAGGTCACAGACACTATCTGGGAGGGCACAGCCTCCGCGCCCTCGAATCTGTGTCGTCCAACGAAGTATCTTCTCGAAATCGCCATCTCCACCTAGTACGACTCTCTCTAGTTCGTCCGCCACCTGAGGAAGACCCTTTTTGCACGGCCCGCACTGCCCAGCACTTTGAAGGCTAAGCCACCGACTGACGAACGCAACCTCACCCCCTAGGCATCCGTGTCGATCTATCTCAACGATGAGACCAGCGCCAAATCCTACTCCGTGAGCATTCTTTGGAACCTTCAAAGGGACTCGTAAACGCGGATCGATAGAGCGAAAAAACCTCCCAAAGTAACCGCCAACTAGATAGACAGAGGAGTCACTGATCGGAGCTCTCAAGGACTCAAGAATGTCGGAGACACTATTTAATGGATCAGAGTCAACGATGTAACTCTCACCAGTCTTTAAGTGCACGGTCCCCAGGTGGCTGAGTAAAGAGTTCTCGCCAGGAGGGCCAGCAGAGACCTCAATACGGCGGGCTTGAGCGAGTCGGGCATAGGTCTCCGCATTGGAAAGTAAGGTTGGGCGATCTCTTACGCCAGATACAGAGACTCTTGGTGGTTGCATCCTCGGCAGTGGCCTACTCGCTCCATTGACCGCAGCCACTACAGAGGTCTCCTGTCCGGAGACTAAAGCAGGGGGTGTCAATACGACCTGAATCTTCACTCGAGCAGCGTCACTAAAGCGCCTCACCGCGTCCACTAGTTCCGGTGAACCACCGGTATCGGCGTGAGTTACAAGATATATCGAGGGGCTATTCAGTGCCCGAGCACATAGCACCGCTCCTTCGAGCATCAGATCAAGGTAGTAAGTGAGTAAGAAGCGATCCTTAAATGACAGCGGTTCTGACTCGGTGGCGTTTACCACGACACTTGGTCGAATCAGCCTCGAAGAACTCTCTGCAACAGCGGTAAGTTTCTGTGCAAAGGGAAACCCTGCTCCACCACGTCCTTTTAGATCCCATCTCTTTGCAACTCCGACGATCTCCGCCAAAGGACCCCTAACTCCGAGAGGTGCAGAGGATCGAGCGACCTCATCTAGCTTTAAACTCACGCCGGGCTTGAAGGCTTGAGATCTCCTTGCAAAAGGAAAGTTGCCACAGCTCGTACCGTTCCGATTTAAAAGCACGTACGGAAATCTCAACGTTCTCTCATGTTCAACGAACTCAGTTTTCATTTTCAGCACTTTCTTTGCGTGGGCGTGTGGCCATTAGGGTGTACAACTCTGTTCACTCGCCCGCCTCTTTTTCACTAGGAAGAGAGTTCGTCTTGACGTGAGCAGGGATAGTAGTCGATACAAAGTGCTTGGACCAACTCGCCTTCGCTGGCCCCAATAGTGTCCAAAGGAGCAATAAAAACGGGGCGAACAAGGTTAATGCATATGCCGAGAACCTCAGTAACGATCTCTCTATACCCGAGTCCAATATACGAACCCAAACACTTATCAGTACTGCCACTAGACAGATCCCATAGATTACAAGCGCAAAACTGTAGTGTGAGTCTGTCCCTGTACCAAGTCCATGAACTATCGCAAGCAACCATATTGGATACGACAAAAAGTGTAGTGTCTTCCAGGTTCTTTGTTTGAGACGGTCTCTGAGTAAAGAGGTTATAAGAACCGTTAACAAAAGATCGAAAGCAGTAACCCCAAGTCCTAGATACAACGGTCTGTAGGTACGACCAAACGGGTCAAAAGCCGTCGTCCATCCCAGTTTGGTAAATGGATCGACAACGGCAGTAAAGATATGTATCGCTAAAAGTACAAGGGCAAATAAGGCAACAGAACGATGAAGTTCGGCAAAGTAAACACGCGGGACTTTTCCGACCTTCACCTTCTGGGCCGACGAGACACCTAGAACTACCGTCATGGTGAGAAGGAGAAGAGCTATAAAACCTGATGAACGAGTTACGTACCACATTATCTGAGTACCAAGGACCGATAGTATCAAGGCCACTTCACCCCCGTAGCGAAGCCACCCACAAAAGTCGCGGAGTCATTCACCATAAGACGAGCGCTATAACCCAAGTTATCGATCGCCAAACTCGCCATCTCAACATCGATAAGTGACATCAAAGATAAAACGTTGCACATGCCAGTGCTTCGCCCCATGACAGTTGCGACGTCGGCTCCTTTTGAACTTGGACGCAGCGTTCTTGGATCAAAGATGTGGTGCGTGATCTCGCCGTCGCGATAGCACACCTGCCTGGTGGTCTTGGTTGAAGTAGCGACTCCGCCTTGGCTCACATACACTACATCATCGCCTCTTTGATAAAGGCTTCTGCCATCTTTTGGAATAGCTATCGGAAAGTACGTACCCATCGATGTTGAAGACACGGAGATATCGCCTCCTAAGCCGACCAACACATCACTTTGGAACTCGACCGCTAGTTCATTGGCACAGCGTTCGGCCCAGTACGCCTTACCCAGAGAGTGGAGATCCACCAACGTACCCCGTCCAAGACGAACGAATTTAGGAGTATGCGAAAGCTCAATATGCCCGTATAAATCAACACTTTCCAAATCCGACATCTCGTACTCTTTCGCCAGGACTCCCCCTTTTCCCACATCTACTAGACCACTGCTGATCTGCTTGGCCTCTTCAGCCTTAGACAACAACCACCACAGCGACTCCGATACTTCGAAACTCGCCTCTGTGTCATCAGCCAAAGTTGCTTCGTAAAGTCTCCTAACCTCAGAGTCTGGTCGGTAACAAGATGCGATCTCATCTAGGCGTCTTACTTTCTGGATCAGCGAATCGCGCACTAGATCCAGATCAACATCTGACATACATGCTAAGTCAATGTACGTTCCAAGAGCATTAAATCTCACTGCCTGCAACTGTCGTACGTCCATAACTTGGTTTAGCCGCCACCTCGAAACATACTGTTTGTTACAGTCTGCCAAGCAAAGTTGAGAATACATCTTTAACTAACTAAGTATTCGGTACAGTCGTTACGAAAATAAACAAAGTTTAGTAATTCGCCACATTAATCTTCAACATAACTGTAAAAGTAGGGGTCGCGATAGCGACAGGATGCCCAAACCTATAGATCGCTAATCTCGACAACCAATGGAGCATGATCTGACGGTTTTCCAAACGCAGACACCTTTCGAGCGTCTCGGTCAACGTAAGCGCTCCGCGCCTTTCCCGCCAAGCCTGTCGAAAACAGTGCAAGATCAATGCGCATACCCTCACCCTTATGGAAAGCTCCGCCACGATAGTCCCACCACGAGAACTCTGACTTACCAAGGGTTAGCAGTCTATGGATATCTATCAAACCCAAATCCATAACCTCAGCGAGGATATCTCTTTCTTCTGACGAAACATGAGTAGATCCCTGAAGGGCTATGGGATCCCATACATCTTCATCTCGGGGAGCTATGTTGAAGTCACCTGCGACGACTACGTTTGGGAACTCCTTTAACTCGACGGCTAAAAGCTCCTTGAGACCTCTCAGCCACTTCAGCTTATACGTGAAATGTGGGTCGAGCAATGATCTTCCATTAGGTACGTATACGCTATGTACTCTAACTCCAGAGGTGGTACCTGAGATGTGGCGGGCTTCGTGGGAGAGTTCAAACTCCTCTGTAACAGCACCTTTTGAAACATTCTCAATTGGTGTCCTTGACAAGATCGCGACACCGTTCCATCGCCCTTGACCAAAGTGGACGCAAAAATATCCGAGTTCAGCAAATGGATCTACTGGGAAATCGTCATCTTTGAGCTTCGTTTCTTGCAAGCAAAGTACATCTGGCATATTAACTCGAGCCCACTCCAGCACAAACGGTAGACGCGCGTTTAGAGAGTTGACGTTCCAAGTCGCGCACTTCAACGATGTCTCACTTTTAGAAATAGCACCTTCAACACCTTCCCATTCTCATGCGATAATGAAGAAAAAGTCCACCTCGCAAGCCACATCTCCGTTGACCCTAGCCGCACCTATGCCTTTACCTGATCTTGATGAAAGAGAGACTAGCTTTACCTCTAGATCGAGCTTATCTTCTGGAACAACTTGACGTCTAAAACGCGCTCGATCTATTCCTCCAAAAAGTGGCAACTTGCCAACATATCGAGGGTCTGCAAGCAATGCACAGGCTCCAAGCTGAGCCAGGGATTCCACCATATAAACTCCAGGAAGAGTCGGCCTGCCAGGAAAGTGTCCAGCAAAGACGGGGAAAGAAGCGCTGGGGATCCAGTACCCCCTCGCTCGGTCGCCTGGCACAATCTCGGTAACGTCATCAACGAGCAAAAACGGTTCTCTATGTGGAATAAAACTCTTCGGATCCATCTCTACAAACTACAAGCTTCCCACCCAGCGTCAAACATCTATATAAGCTGTCATGCCAACTTCCAATAAAGATTGGTTTATTGAAAACAAACGCCTTGGACGTATTGAAAAGAACGCCTGGACTCAAAGTTTGGCCGTATCGCGTTCTGAGGAAGGTAGGACTCGAAGGCACACATGTTCAGCAGAATCGACTTGAGACACTTTCGATATCTCCTCGTATCAGTTCTTACCGTCTCGTCCCGCTGAGAAACCTTTACTCACTTCAACCGATCAGTTAGCAAGGTAAGTGAACCAGCGTTCTTGGGCAATTACCGAAACTCCTGGAATCTTCGACAGCTCCATAAAGGCTTTTGGTGGTCATGGGATATATTTGGATTCTAGATCACTAGGGCCTCATGAGCACGATAAGCACTTAGGCTAAATCAACTCGGAGTTCACACTGTATTTCGGACACACCAAAGACCACTCACAGATCCTCCTTCAACCCATGAACAGGTACACCTTCCACGCTATCTACCGCCACTTTCCAGGTCAGGGACGTCGAAGATCAGGTCGCTAAGATCGTATAGATGATAAAGGGGATCATATTCGACTTTGGGGGCGTACTCTATGGTACACCGCTATCTCACATAGCCAATCTCGAAGAACGGATCGGAGCAGAACCGTCCCAACTCTCCAACCTTCTCGCACGCTCTGGAAGTACCGGAGCTTGGGGTCGGTTTGAACGAGGTGAGATAGATATCACAATATTCGAGAGAGATCTCAACAAAGAGTTGCAAGAGGTGAGCTTAAAGACCTCAGCCTCGGAAATCCTCGAAGTCGTACCAGGTAAGTATAACGACGCTTTAATCAACTATATAACTCAAGAACTACTCGGAAACTTCCAGCTCGCCGTCGTAACTAACAACTTTCAGATTCCGGCGCATCAAGATCCTCTACAGAGGGTTCGCGATCACTTCGAAGTTGTCGTGGAATCCTCTAAGGTGGGCTATCGGAAGCCTGAGCCTTTGATATATGACTACACCTTCTCTCGGCTCAACCTTGCTCCGAATGAAACAATATACATCGACGACATCGGAGCCAATCTACGGTATCCAGCCTCAAGGGGAGCTGCAACAATTAAAGCAGGTCCAACATCTGATGTTGTGCTGATACTAGACACGATCTTAAACTCCGAGACTTTGAGCAACTAATTCTTGATGGGTTCGAATAATGCTCTACGCAAAAGATCCTCTTGCTCTAGAGCATGCATCGCGCTAAAGCCGGTAGCTGGAGAACCCGCCGAAGGTCTTGAGACATGCCGCAGGGAGAACCTAAGCCTTATAGCTGAGTGCAGTCGTTCATGCACAAAAGACCAAGCTCCCATGTTCGCGGGCTCCTCTTGTAGCCAAACTACTTCTTTCGCGTTGTAGTACTTAGAAAACACCTGTTCGATCTCGTCTTCCGGCCACGGAAATAGCTGTTCTAGCCTAACTATTGCAGCTTTAGGTATACCTCCTTCAACAGCATCTTTAGAGTCCCGAAGAGCTATGGCTTCAAAGGCGACCTTACCTGAACAAAACACCACTCTTTCCACGAGTTCAGGAGCCGAATCCATCGCCTCGTCGATTATGGGCCTAAAGGATCCCATAACAAACTCATCGATCGGAGAACGAGAGTTTTTAGAACGAAGGAGCGACTTTGGAGAAGCGACGATCAATGGACGCCTAGTAGATCTGTGCACTTGAGATCTAAAAAGATGAAATATCTGAGAAGACGTGGTGGGGTATACTACTGCCATATTTCCCCCAGATGCGAGCAATAAAAACCTCTCTAACCTAGCCGAGGAGTGCTCCGCTCCTTGACCTTCATATCCATGAGGTAAAAGCATGACGAGGCCCGAGTGTTGTCCCCATTTGTCCTCTGCTGCCGCTATGAACTGGTCGATGATGATTTGCGCTCCATTGGCAAAGTCACCGAACTGAGCCTCCCAACATACAAGAGCGTCCGTCTGAATCAGAGAGTATCCATACTCAAACCCCAACGCAGCATACTCAGAGAGGAGAGAGTCGTAAATCATAAACCTTCCGCCCCGCTCTGCCCGAAGTTGTGGTCCTTCGTAGTCTCGCAGAGTCATCAATGGAAAGTACTCGCGCCCATTGACGTTATCAATCAATGAAGCGTGCCTATGAGAGAACGTTCCCCTTCTGGAGTCTTGACCCGCAAACCTTATATCTTTGCCCTCAAGTAGTAACGAACCGAAAGCTAGATGCTCACCCATAGACCAGTCAACTTCGCCAGAACGGTATAAGGCATCACGCTGCGCGAATAGGCGCTCAAGCTTTGGATGTACGGTAAAGTCGCTGGGGTAGGTGATAAGCCGCTCAGCTACGAGATCTAACGCCTCTTTAGGGACGCCAGTATCTATCCGTTCCAGAGGAACGTTTCGTGGCCTCGGTGGCGGAAGTACCGTTGGATTTGGCGACGTAGCTGAGCGAGTCTCATCCAAGGCGCTCTGCAACTTGCTGAGGAAATCCTCAAGAGCACTCTCCTCGTCTTCTTCTGTTATCTCATTTCTTAGGGAAAGTGACTTCGTGTAAAGTTTTCTCACCGAAGGATGTTCCTCAATAACTCCATACATGAGTGGGTGTGTATAACTAGGTTCATCACCCTCATTATGACCGTGGCGACGATAACAGATCATATCGACGACGACGTCTTTGTGGAAAGTTTGTCGATATTCAAAAGCCAAACGAGCCACTCGAACTACAGACTCAGGATCATCACCATTTACATGGAATATAGGAGCTTGAACGGTTTTTGCTACATCAGAAGCGTATATCGACGATCTCGCTTCATGAGGGTTTGTCGTAAATCCCACCTGGTTGTTTATGACAAGATGAACCGTACCTCCAGTTCGATAGCCTCGAAGTTGGGAAAGATTTAATGTCTCCGCGACCACCCCTTGGCCAGCAAACGCAGCATCTCCGTGAACTAATATAGGCAGCACTGGGAACCCTCCTACGTTGCCATAGAGGTCTTCTTTGGCACGTGCAACACCTTCAACCACTGGATCAACAGCCTCTAGATGAGACGGGTTCGAAGACAACGTTACACCAATTTGAACGCCGTCGCGTCCCTCAAAAGTACCAAGATAACCTTTGTGATACTTTACATCTCCACTACCTTGTACCGATGTAGGATCTAAGTTGCCCTCAAACTCTCGGAAGATCTCGCCATAACTTTTACCCACTATGTTGGCGAGAACGTTCAAACGACCCCTATGAGCCATTCCCAATACAGCTTCGGGTAAACCGCTCGCAGCCGCTAACGTTAAGACTTCATCCAAGAAAGCGATAGCCGATTCGGCACCTTCCAAACCAAACCTCTTGTGACCGATATACCGAGTAGACAGGAACTTTTCAAAGGCCTCAGCAGCGTTTAAGCGTTCCAGAAGTCTCAGCTTCTCTACCTTTGATAGATTAAATGGAACACCCTCTACCCTGCTTTGTATCCACTGCTTCTCCTCAGGAACTTGGATGTGCATGTACTCTATTCCGATAGTGCGACAGTACGCGTCTCGAAGAATGTTTATCATCTTTTCGAGAGTGGCGCTCTCATACCCTGCCAGACCATCAGCGTAAAACTCTCGGCTTAGGTCCCAAAGAGAAAGTCCGTAGGTCTTCGGATCAAGCTCCCTTGAAGGCAAAGGCTTTTGTAAATCCAGTGGATCAAGTTTAGCCATCAGGTGACCTCTCACTCTGTAGTTATTGATGAGAGTCTGAACGTGTACTTGTTTTACGAGTCGATCATCGACTTTTCGAGCTATCGAGTCGTTTGTGTCTAAAGACCACTCAACGGCTGGATAAGGAACCTCTAATGAATCAAAGATAGATTGATAAAACGATCCGCTGCGTAAAAGTTCGTCGATGGTCTTTAAAAACAGACCCGACTCTGCACCTTGGATAATACGGTGGTCATAGGTCGATGTGATTGTGACTGTCTTAGAGATTCCGAGCTCCGCAAGAACCATCGGATCTGATGCCTGAAAATCAGCCCCGTAGGTTATCGACCCTACACCTACAATCGTACCTTGGCCACTCATAAGACGAGGAACAGAGTGAGAAGTACCGATCGTACCAGGATTCGTGATCGTCACTGTTGCTCCAGCGAAGTCGTCAGGGCTAATTTTATTCGCTCGTACTTTCTTTATTAGGGCATCATACGCAGTAGCAAACTGCGAAAACGACATCTCGCTAGCACCCTTTAGGACAGGAACGAAGAGGGCTCGGCCACCATCTTTACGTGGTACGTCAACCGCCACTCCTAGATTCAACACCTCGTGATGTATCACGCCAGGCGTACCCTTCCCGTCGAAGTCCTCAACGAAGGTCGAGTTCATCTGCGGAACCACTTCAACAGCTTTGACAATAGCGTAAGAAATTATGTGGGTAAAACTAACCTTCGCCGCCATTATTCGAACTAAGTGATCATTGATCATAGCTCGATTTACTTCGAGCAAACGGGCTGGAACCTCACGAACAGAGGTTGCAGTAGGTACATCCAATGAGGAGACCATGTTCTCTACTACCTTGCCGGCCATACCCCGCAAAGCAACCGCGCCTTCTATCTGTTTTGGCTCTTGTCTAATCTCCTCTGCAGCCTCGGTGATTACAACCCTTGATGCTGGAACATTCGCTTCAGAGTCACCTGGTATCTCAGAAACATCTTCCCGTACTACATACTCTTTATTGTCATGACGGTCAAGCGGTTCCGAGTTGTTTATCTCACCTACCCCACTAACTCTAGCTTCATAAGAAAGCACTGAGTCCTCTTTGCGATCGAGCAGCTCTTGAGGAAAAGGCGTCTTCGGCTCTGGCGCAACAGCTCCTGCATTGTCCTCAAAAAACTCTCGCCAGCTGGCCGGTACTAGGTGTGGATCTTTCATAAAGAGATCAAACATCTCTTCAGCGAGCCAGTCGTTAGGACCAAAGGTATTTGTTGTGATTGGGTGAGAGTTGTGTTCCACAGTTAATGATCGTAGTCAAAGTTCATGTAACTTTAAAATCATTTCGTTGAGCAAGGTCACATTTCTAACTTTAATTATCCAAAAGAGCACGTAACTCCGTCCTCAAATCGACATATCATCGAAATCAAAACTTAAGTGAACAAAGTAACGAGTCGAAACTTAGGTATGAAGACTACTGCAGAGACGTTACCTGCCTTTACCTCAAGAGGTGTCCGTCGACGAGTTGAACCTGGCGAAGGGTCGTCGTGCGCAAGATGTGGCGAAGCCATTAAGTTCTCTATGAAGACACCAGCCCACCAGATCATCGCCAATGTTTACGAGAACGGCGTGTGGAATCGCGTTGAAAACTTCCACGACACCTGTTATCTGAACGCGGGACTCCCATATGGAAACGCAAAAGATTAAGCCCACTTCTACCTAAGCTCAACTTAGCTCCCGTTCCAGCAACTAGCACAGTTCGGTTCAGAGATCCAATGAGAAGCGACTAAGTTACTCGACGTGATTCTGACTGGAGAAAGCTGGATTGAACTCTAACATCTCGACCCGACTTACCAAAGCTACCTACGAACAAACGACTTCTCGTCTAAGCGTTGAGGTATTCAACGAAGAAAGCGAGCTCGACTTGCAGTTTCTTCTCATTCATGGAGCCATGGATCGGAAGTCTTCAATGAGGAGGTTAGCGCAAAGACTCTCTCCTCATAAAGTAATTACCTATGACCGAAGGGGGTATGACGAGTCCCTCCTTCTTCGTCCTGAAAGAGATATCAAAGAGTTCTCACCCACAGAACAAGTCGCCGACGTATGGCATCTTGTCGGAGGAAGACCTACCATTATCTTCGGTCACTCTATGGGCGGGACCATAGCCTTGCACTTTGCAACAGAGCTTCCGTCGAACCTAGTCGCTCTCATTACCTACGAATCCCCTCTTCCTGCAGAAAACTGGTGGCCCGTTTGGATGGCAGAACCAGATGAAATAGATAGACCGATCCAACCAGATGACGCGGGTCGTCGTGCGGAAGAGTTTATGATACGCGTTCTAGGTGAGTCGCGGTGGATGCGACTGCCCGAGGAGTTTCGGCGAAGAAGACGGAACGAAGGAGTCACCTTGATAGCCGAGATGGCTTACTTAGCTTCAAAAGAGTACTCAATCCCGTATCAAGACATCAAGGTTCCTCTCTTCTCTTTGGTTGGCCAGTACGCCTCAAACCGTCACATCCTCGCACAACAGCACCTAGTTGAAAATGTAGCCAACGTATTATCAGCCCAGGTAGTTGGGGCTCATCACGGAGCACACATATCGAACTCCAAAGCCATAGCCCAAGTATGCACCTTCATGAAGGAGTTCACCGGCTATCTGTAACACCATGTCATGATCGCTCTAACCTCATAACCAGAGATAGAAGCAGTCGAGTAGGTGGCGGATCGCAGCAGTAGATGAAAGGTCGATCCAGTTCCAGCCACCAACGACATGGTGCATCAAATGCGTCAGTTTCTTATTGAAGTGCACTCGACTAACGCTCTTACCGTGCGTATGCACTAGCGTTCTGCGACCTTACAAACATCGATGGCGACCTAGCGGCTCCTTGACATAGGATTATATAGAGGTCTTAATCGCCTTCTAATTCGACACTATATAGAAGAAGGTATCTATGAAGGTTGCCATTACCGGAAGTAGCGGTCTAATCGGGCGCCACCTCAAAGACGAGCTCTCACGCAACAACCACGATATAATCGTCTTCAAACGAGTGGACTCAGCACAAGCGAAGCCTCGGGATCTGCCGTGGTGGGATCCTTATGACGCTACCGCCTATATACCAAACGATCTTGCCATCGACGCAGTTATACACCTAGGAGGCGAGCCGGTAGCCTCAAAGAGGTGGAACGCCGATATAAAGTCAAGAATCTACGCATCTCGAGTGTACGGTACTCGGGGTATTGTGGAAGCTATAACAAGAGCGAGTCATCCGCCTCGCATCTTCATATCAGCGTCCGCAGTTGGTTACTACGGGGACCGAGGAGCCGAGCTACTCACAGAGAACTCGACTTTAGGAACCGGCTTTTTGTCAACGTTATGTCGAGACTGGGAGGAAGAAGCCAAAAAAGCTCAGGACTTTCACATTAGAACCTGTCTAATACGAACTGGGATCGTACTTGCTAAAGACGGCGGAGCTCTCTCAAAGGCGGTAATACCATTTAGGGTCGGGCTCGGGGGACGCTTGGGCGACGGAAAAGCTTTTATGCCATGGATTCATATAGACGACCACGTTGCTGCCATTATGCACCTACTTTCAGAGACCGAGACTCAGGGCGTGTACAACCTTGTCGGTCCGACATCTGCGACCAATCTAGAGTTCACCAAATACCTGAGTTCGGTTCTATCTCGACCGGCGTTTCTAAGCGTACCTTCTTTCGCTTTAGAGCTGGCTTTAGGCAAGGAGATGGCACACGAGACGGTACTTGCCTCCCAAAATGTACAACCGAAGCGGCTCTTAGATGCGGCGTTTACCTTCAAGTACTCAGATCTCGATACAGCGTTAAAGTCGTTACAACTTTAGGTGTGTAGATTTAGAGACCGCAGACGAATCTAATGAAAGACGAGGGCCAAGATGCCAACCTCAAGATCTAAACGAGCCTTTGACGCTGCAAGACTCTTCGTATCTCTAGGCACGAGACATCTTTTCACAAAGGTGAAGTCCGAGACTGATATTGATAAACAAGGTGATACTAAAAGCCAAAACTCACAACACATTCGTGAAAAGTACGGCGCTATGAGAGGTGTCACCGCGAAGGTCGCCCAGATGGCGAGTTACCTAGATACAAGGATTCCGCAAGGCACCCGAGATGCACTCTCTCAATTTCAAGACAACGCAGTTGGAATAGAGTGGGACCAAGCGAAACAAGTCATAGAAAAAGACCTTGGTCGTAAGTTAAAGGATTTCTTTAAGGAGTTTGAGGAAACTCCATTTGCTGCTGCCTCAATAGGTCAGGTCCACAGAGCAGTCACACGAACCGGCGACCTAGTAGCGGTGAAGGTTCAATATCCAGAGGCTCGCGATGCTATTGTCGCAGATCTAAAGAACTCTCAAAGTCTTGCCACCGTGCTCAAATGGGTCTTCCCCTCTATGGATGTAAATGACATGTCTGAGGAGATCAGATCTCGAATCTTAGAGGAACTCGACTACGTACACGAAGCCAAAGTGCAGGAACTCTTCTACAACTACTACGAGGGACATCCGACCATAGTAATTCCAAAGGTACATAGAGAGTCGAGCGGAGCCACCGTTTTAACGACTGACTACATAGAAGGATTGAACTTCTACAGTGCATTAAATGAGCCTCAATCTCAACTTGACAACTTTGGTGAGACTATTTTTAGGTTTGTCTTTCGATCTCTATATCGCCTCAAAACCTTCAACGGCGACCCTCACCCTGGTAACTACATATTTTTACCAAACGGAAAGGTAGCCTTTTTGGACTTCGGCTTTTCTAGAAGCTTCTCACAATCAGAGATCTCTGACTTTATGGAGATGATCCACTATGCGGTGATCGATCCTAGCCCAAAAATGTTCAGAGAGACTATAGAGAGGAATGGACTTCTCCGATCAAACGCCCCAATCTCCGATGCCGAGGTTTACGACTACTTCTTACCCTACTACAAGATAGTCCTAGAGGCTATTCCCATGACCATTAGTGAAGAGTACTCCAATTCGCTGCTAAGCCATAGCTTCGACAGAAAATCTAGCCTGTCTAAGTACGTAAACGTTCCCAGGAGTTTCGTCGTTGTTCAGCGAATAAATCTTGGACTTTATGCCATTCTTGCTCAAATGAGAGCCACTTCTAACTGGCGAAAGATTGCTGAAGAGATTTGGCCTTTTGTTCTTGGGGAACCCAGCACCGCAATCGGCGAGGAGGAGCAGAGGTGGATAAAAGCGCGGAATCGCTCCGACTCCAGCTGATCGAGCAACCTAAAGTTTAGGGAAATCTCTCATCCGACTAAAAGCGTCGAAGATCACCTGCGTGGAACTCATAAAGCAAGGCAGCGGGTAAAGAAGAGTCCGACAACTTACTACTTTGGAGGAGTCAAACACTATATCCTCGCTGACGGTCGTTGCTGCGGGGTCCGAGAGAAGTTCAAAGGAAAATACGCCTCCAACAGCACTAAACCAACCTCTTCCAGTAGCGACTGAAAGTTTCTCGGCCAGTTCACCCGAGGGTACTTCCGCTACTGTTTCTGCCACTTTTACCACCAAAGTACCCACTCTTGATGACTGTGTATAAGGATAGACAGACAAAGAAGCGGCAAGTAATGAGGCTCCCCTGCCAAAACTACGCTTATGAGGATCGAACTCTGTCACACCATCTTGTCCATATGGCCCGTAACCAAAGACCTTCGAATGAATGCTCATGTCCATCACCACCAATTTTAGTCTAAGTGTGTCCGTTATGAGATATCGACGCTAACTAACTGCGAGCAATCAGATAGTACTTTCGACAACTTTCAGCCCTACTTGACTGTAATAACGTACAAATACCATATTCCGAAACATCACTCCAACATAAAAGCTTTCCGCGTGCGTAATCACCCGACATACACCGTATTAAGGTCACCCTCTCTATAGGAGATCGTCTTAACACTTCCTCTGACTATCTCGATATCCCACACGCTACCCTTTGCACAACGAAGAGGAGTCCCCACTTGTTCCATGTTGGAGCCAATTAGCATCTCCACAAGTTCAGGTGCAACGTTTCCATGGGTACAGGCGACGTAGAAACCATCTCCGCCAAGAGAGAGGAGGAAACTCTGAAGAGCTACATAGGTCGTATTTTCCACCAAGCGATCGTCTAACTTAATCTCCAAACCCAGAGCCGATGATAATGGATCTAAAGTCTGGACACATCTCTTATACGGGCTTGAAAACAGTGCCGTAATCGAATATTTCTCAAGAAATTTTGCAATTCCCTGAGCTTGTTTCATGCCAGCTTGGTTGAGGGAGCGCTCGAAATCACGCTCTTCCCATGAGCTTCTCTCACCAGCCTTTGCGTGTCTAACTATGGCTACTCGCATGGCGACTCCTTACATTGATAGCATATCGCTACTTTATAACGTAGGGGCGACAACGGTCGGGTTTCTACCTTGGCTTAATAGTGTTACTCAGTATTAACGCTAACTTCACGCCTTGGGTCTTCAATCCACTCTGACCAAGAGCCCACATAGACCTTTACGTCTCTGACCCCCAAATATTCAAAAGCCAGACCCATAAACGATGCAGTCACTCCAGACCCACAGTAGGTGATTATCGGTGAATCAAGATCTAGGTCGTTCTTTGTCAAAAATGACTCCAGGGCGTGGGACTTCAAACCACTTATTGGATGAAACACAGCGGAATAAGGCAGGTTCAAAGCTCCTGGGATATGGCCCGCAACTCGATCAATTGGTTCCGAAATACCGAGGTATCTATTTTGGTCACGTACGTCGATCAAACACCCCTTGCCCTCTAAGACAGACTCCACGTGCACGAAACTCTCCCGTTGATTAGCTGTGTCAAAACGAAATTCAGAGGGATCAATTGAAGTTGTCTCCGTAGATACCGCATAGCCCTCTACAGTCCAGCGCTGAAATCCGCCAAGTAGGACAGTGGCTGACCGATGACCAAAGTGTCTAAGCGTAAGAGCTCCTCGAGATGCCGCGAGTGAGTCGCCTTGATCGTAAAACACAATGACATCGTTTGATCGCACTCCAGCCGCAGAAAGAGCCCACTCAACATCTTCAGCCTGAGGCAGAGGATGGCGACCCTTCTCCCCTGGCATATCAGATAAAACCTGCTCGAACTCTATGAACCTAGCTCCGGGAATATGTGCGCGCTCATAGTAAGCCCTACCCACGTCCCTTCCCAAAAGCCAACTGACGTCGATAATCGCAACGCTCAGGTCTCCTTGATTCACAAGTCGCTGAAGTTCATTTGGAGAGATAAAAGTGCTGTTAGCTATCATTGGCAAAAACCTCTTCGATAACGGTGACTAAACAACCGATTAAGGCGAGCATAACGTCTGGGCAGACCTATCTCCAAGATAATAGTTGTTGATCTCAGCGCATCTTCTAAGTTGAAACTTGCTCGGTACGAGCGACATCTCCATCTGAACAACCCCAGCGAAACTCTGAGCCACACCGCCACTTTCCGCCAACGTCATATGCTCCAAGGTTCCATCGATAGAGATGTCGGCATGGAAGAGTTTCACAAAACCACTCTGACCCCACATGACACCTTTAACCACTTTGAACGTTACGCCGTGGATTAAGTACTCAAGGTATCAATAATGAAGAGAGTCCACGAAACAACTAGACCAAAGAGAGACCGCTGCAGATAAAACTGTTTATTGGTACGTCAGGTAGTTTGCTTGTGGACAAAGGAGTGAACACGAGTCGGCAACGTCAAAGATATCAGGAGATACTCTGCGATGCTTCAAAACATGTCTCGTCTGTCAGTTGACTCTGATCCTGGTCCTCAAGTGTGATCAGCGACTCATCTCCACTCTTCTCAGGAAACAAGATACATCCATCTGGGTCAAAAGACAACAAAACTGCAGTCCCTCGGCTGTGCCGCCGCTCGCTAAAGATCCCAGAGAGTACATGCCCGTCAGAGACTTGTACTACGTGTTCATACCCTATCCCTCGAAAAGCTACATCACTAACCGTCCCAGAAAGAGTTTCTCTTTCTCGGTCGACTCCAGATGCCAGAAGTGGAGCCATCTTAACGGCAGCAGCTCGTACAAGAATCCGCACCTTCTCACCCATCTTTAACGGGACATTTGAATGCGCAGAGAGCCAAGAGCTTCCGTCCAGTGCTGATACCACGCTACGAGATGACTCGACGGAGTTGACGACGGCGGGAAGGTCCCCTGCCAACCCCGTAAAGCGAGCCACAAACGGCGTTTTCGGCTTCGAATAAAGTACCTCAGGTCTATCCAGCTGAACTAGTCGGCCACGATCTAGGACGCCCACATAGTCCGCGAGCGCAAACGCCTCTGACTGGTCATGAGTAATATATAAAGTAGTTGCGCCTACCTCACGAGTCAAGGTGGAGATCTCCACTCTCAATCTCTCTCTAAGATCAGCATCAAGGTTCGACAGAGGTTCATCGAATAACATAAGCCCTGGTCTCGCAACCAACGCTCTTGCAAGCGCCACTCTTTGCTGTTCCCCTCCAGAGAGTTCCTGCGGATATCTATCTGACAGATGCATGAGTCCCATTCGATCCAACATTGAAATTGCTTGTGTCTTCCTTTGCGATTTAGGAAGCGCTCGGCGTTTAAGAGCAAAAGCGACGTTGTCAAGTGCGGTCATGTGAGGCCAAAGAGCGTAGTCCTGAAATACCATAGACAGTTCTCTTTCTTCACTTTTCAAATGAAGTCCCTTTGAGCTAACAGTCTTGGAACCGAACTGTATCGTGCCCTCGCTCACTCTCTCAAGCCCAGCGATACATCGAATTAAAGTCGACTTACCACTCCCTGACGGTCCCAATAAGACCATAAAGGATCCCGCTTCTACCTCAAACGATACGTCAGTTAGAGCCCTCTTCCCTCCTGCATATACCTTTGACACCGAATCGACCTTAATACTTGGTGCCCCACCAAAATCCGACAAAATACTCCCCTTTAAATAACCCGACCACCAACTCTTCTCCAACCCTTTGGAGCTAGAGTTCGAAAAATCATCATTACAAGCACGATCATCCCTAGATCAATCAAAAGTGCAACGATAGACAACGCGGTACCTTGATATAGATTTGACTTATTCAAGATCTGAACGATTGCCACCGATACCGGCGTCACACCGGGAGGTGCAAGTAGCTCAGACGCCGGAAGCTCTAAGAACGTACCCGCAAAAGTTAACAACCAAGCCCAAAGCAAGCTAGGAGCCAAAAGAGGCAAAACCGCCTTTCTCCATGAATGGAACGCTCCAGAACCATTCACTCGCGCTGCTTCAAGAAGAGACCCTTGAATCTGCGCCATTGGTCCCACTAAGACTCGACTTGAAGACGGCAGAGCACCAGCAAGGTACGCCATCGCCAATACGGTAACAGTGCCGTATAGATGCAGACCTATCGATTGAAGGATAGGCAGGTTATACACAAATATATAACCTGCCGCCAGTACTAGTCCAGGGAGAGCGATGGCTGCAATGACAGTTACATCTAGAAGCTTCCCGATGACACCCACTTTCTTTGATGTAAGTCTCCGCGCGATTACAGCAGCTAATATCACTGCTAAAGATGCATTCAACACAGCCATCTTGAACGAAAATACAATTGACGAACCAAACCCGTTGACATTAAAGATACCTCGATAGGCAAAAAAGGACAGATGTCCCATCGACATTGAACTAAGCGGCTTGAGCATCGACGACGACAACGCTCCAAGAATCGGCACCCCTAGAGCTACGGCGAAAAACAACAAGAACCCGACAAGATTCACTAATTGGCCCCAACGACCTACGTACTTTATTCTTGCTGCTGCCGCCTTGCCACCTAACGTAGCAAACCTTCGTCGCTTCATGGAGTGATGCTGCACGGCGAGAGCAATTCCGACCACGGTAACCAGCATCCAACCAATCACTGCAGCTTCCGAAAAATTAGCAGGGTAAGAGGAAAGTGCCACATAGAGATTGTATGTAGCAACGGGGAAATGAGCATTTGGGGCTATTACAGCTGCTGTTCCGAAGTCCGCAATAGACTCCGCAAAAACAACCACCAACGCAGAGAACAACGCAGGCATAAGCACCGGTCCTAAAGTCCTTAAGACCTCCATGCGCCCACCTCCATGTGTTCTAATCGCCTCCTCGTAGCTGCTTCCCAGAGATGAGATAGGGCCCGCCATCGCAAAGTACGCAAACGGAACACCTTTTATCCCAAGAATCAAGGCATAGCCTGCCGGACCGAAAAATAGATTCAAAAGCCGTGGTGAGAAAAGGTTGATCGAAGCCAACACCCCGCCGCGGTCCAAAAGCACCTGCCAACCAACAGCGATGATGTAACTTGGCAGAAGTAAAATCCCCCATATCGCTACAGAGAACAAACCTTTTCCCTTCATGTTCGTTCTCTGAAGTCCAAATGCCAAAAACGAACCCACCAAGGTCGCAAAGATGGCAGCGATGACCCCAACAACAACGGAGTTACGCATACCTTGAAGCGTAACTCCGGAGAGAGCCGAGGAGAAACTACTGAGAGTAAACCAAGCAAGACCTTGACCAAATAGATGCGGAGATACTGCAAGTATAAGAAAGGCCGCACTTGGAAGTATCAAAACTAATACTAATATAACCCAAAATAGCGGCCAACCAATGCGCTCGGTTACAGTCTGGAAAGTGGCAGCAAATGCCTCTGACAGACCTCGCCAACTCCGCACCCTTCGGTTATGTCCGTTCGGTCCATCGGCAGCCTCAACTATCCCTTGAGGCCCCGATGATGTCACAAGCGCTTTCACTGAACAATATTGTTAGTAAACCACTGGTTCAGTGATGCTTCCCTTGGTCCCCACACAACTGGATTAGGGTAATCGGTGGGTATTGACGCCAACGAAGGAACAACCTTGTGAGCCTTTGTACCCACAATAATTGGGAAGAAAAGCGAATCTCCATGAGGGTCGCCAGACAACATGAGCGCCTGGCCAGCCTTTGAGTATACAAAGTCGGCGAACTTCTTGGCCTCTGCAATCTCTGCTGCTGGCTGCTTCGCGTCGATACCAATGATGCCTGGCAGCAAGGCTGACTTGTCTAAATATGCTACCTTCAATGAAGGGTTAGTATACTCAAACCCGATACCAGCAGAGTTTTGCACAATAGCCAGCTTGATTGTCCCCTGCAGAAGTGCGCCCAAAGTCACTTTATTTGTCGAATAGACATGTAGTCCATTGGCAGCCAACGCCTTGAAGTAAGCTTCACCTTGACTTACTCCCCCTTTTTGATCCATAATCGATGCTACCACTGGATAAGTAGGTCCTGAGATAGCTGGGTTGTTCATACCTACTGCTCCCTTCCATGTGGGAGAGAGTAACTGGTCCCAAGTAGTTGGGGGGTTCTTCACCACGTTAGAGTTGTACACGATGGCACCAGCAATCGTTGTACCAGTCGGAATATAGCTTTTATCTGCTGGAACCAAACTTTTACCCAACGGTGTTAGAGTGCCAGTGTTGGGCTCAAAGCCCCGAAGAAGCATCCCTTGTTGATCTAGAGCTGCATAGGATTCGGAACCATCAGACCAAAAGACTCCCCACTGGGGATTGTTTGCTTCAGCAGATATCTTAGCTAAAAGAGTTCCTGTGGAATGGTCTTCCAGCTCCGTTGGGATGCCCGTAGCCTTCTGGAAGCCCTTTACCATAGCCGCATCGTATCCCTCCGCTGCATAGACGATAAGGGGAACCTTCTTCGCCACCGACGCGGCTGATGACGGACTTGCTGAAGATGAGGCTGATGTGCCGCAGGCCGATAGAGTCAAGGCGCTAATCCCGCCTACTATTCCCATCGCCTTCAATTTGAATGATCGTTTCAACTTTGAATTTTTGTTCATAGTGAAAGACAGTATCGAAACTAAATGACCAAGAGACAACAGCAGGTTATACGGTTGGTAAACACTTATAAACAGCTCACCCGGTCCCGCCGGGCTCGACTCCAACCGTCGATCAAGTGTTATGTCATTCCTCTGACTCACTAACTTTGAAGATCCATCGGCAAGGCTCCCCAACGAGTGGTCTACACGTGATTCGAGACGTACGTCCACGATGGAGTATTCAAGGATACGAACCAATGGAGGCGAAAATACACCACCTAGAGACGACGATCAAAGACTCTCCAAGGGAGATAGATACCTAAGTCAACTTCTCGGCCCTAAAGGACCGAGCTTGCAAATCATAGAAAGAGGCACATCGCTTGGACTCGTCTAAAGGAGGCACGTTAGTTGCGCTATATATGGACTCATGCGGCCTCTCCTGTGTCGTGTATGGTAGCGTGACTCACTACCCA
>JAJYHJ010000052.1 GCA_021784785.1 Actinomycetes bacterium
TATATCCAATGCCTTCTCTCTTGGCATACGTCGATAATTTCACAACATCAGGATACTTCATCATGGAACTGAAAACAACATATCACCTACATTATTCAATGAATCTTGGGACTTGTTATTAACACCGCTATTCCCTCATCCCAGAGTGCTTCGCATCGTTGTGGTCGTGAGAGCCGTCGACCATGACCACCCGACAAGGAGTTGTTTTGGGGCAAGGTGCCAGGGAAAACTAAGTCGACATGTTTGGCAGCCCCAACGGGATTCGAACCCGTGTCTCCACCTTGAGAGGGTGATGTCCTGGGCCTCTAGACGATGGGGCCTTCGAAGCATATACAGAGTAGTGGAGACTTACGAAGAATCGGCCATTTGAAAGAGCACTCCGGTTGTAAAAAAGATTTCTCTTCTGACGATATCTAAATATTCTAGAGGTATCGATAACTCAACTAAAGCTCACTCAGAGCTCGGGGGGGAGGACTCGAACCCCCAATGACAGAGCCAGAATCTGTAGTGTTGCCAATTACACCACCCCCGAAGGTTCTATCTAGACTACCTTATGTTATTCCTGTCCATGTCGGATAATACTCTCTTCTTTATATCCAATTACCTGTGCAACCGTTACTGCTACCGTCTCTCTCAGCATGTAGTCAAACTTGAGGTCCCCTTGTATCGGTGAGCCAACGTCAGAGTAGCCGCAAGCAGTCAAACCAAGAGATCTCGCGATCGCGACTGACCTATATAGATGGAAGCCATCAGAGACTATGATCACTTTGTTCACATCAAGTCTCCTAAGCAGCGGCGTCACGGCCAGCAGCGACTGGTAGGTGTCTTGACCGCTACTGCTGGAGAACGCAGCTACCTTAGGAACCGAGTCTCTCATCAGCTCGGCTTTCCCAACTTCACCCTCAGAGTACACATCGCCTTTCCTTGATCCACCCAGCGCGATAACGTAGCGAGCCGCCCCTCTCCCATACAGAGAGGCCGCAGTATCTATCCGCGCACTAAGCACCTGCGAGGGAACTCCGTTATACTCTGCTGCACCCATAACCACAATCGCACCCGAAGGGTCCAAGCACTTCGAAGAGGAGTAACGCCAGATGGAAAAGAGGTTATACGCAAACCAGAACGTCAAACTGAGCAACACTACGACAAACACGAGTGCTGCGCTTTTAATACGCTTTTTAGTCTTCGGCCGGAACGCCACTAATGCCCTGTTGCTATAGCGTTTCTAATCCGATCCAACGAGCGTTCTTTTCCAAGAATCTCCATAGCTACAAATAGCGGTGGGCCCACCTTTCTTCCCGTTAACGATAGGCGAATCGGTGCTTGAAGTTTCCGCAGAACCAAACCAAGCTCCTCTCCTAAAGACCTAAAGTGTCCTTCGAGCACGTCTCGAGCAAAGTCTTCTTCGGCCTCAACCTTGACTAAGAACCTGGACAGCGCTTCAAGATCAGCTTCACTTAAGATGTACGCCTCAAGGCTGAGTTGAGCAGGATCAACAAATAAGAAATCCACCATCTCGACTACTTCACTTAGAAGCGCAATCCGTTCTTGTACGTAGGGAGCTATCGCACGAAAATTAGCCGTCTGTATCCCGTCTCCACTCCACCATGAGTTGGCCTCAAGGAATCTGAGACAACGGTTGACGAAGTCATCTAAAGTCAACGAAGCTATATAGTGCTTGTTGAAGTGCTTCATCTTCACAACGTCGAAAAACGCAGGAGACTTTGAGACCTTTGTTAGATCAAAAAGCTCGATCATCTCTTCCCTATCTAGAAATTCGACGTCATCGCCGGGACTCCAACCCAACAGGGCAAGATAGTTCACCATCGCCTCTGGAAGGAAACCTTGATCACGAAAGTCTTCAACCGCAACGCGGTCGCGTCGTTTTGAAAGTTTGACTCTTTTTTCATTGACCAATACCGGAAGATGAGCAAAAATTGGACTGTCAACTCCAAGAGCCTCATACAAAAGAACAGCTTTAGGAGTAGTTGGAAGGTGTTCTTCCGCACGTATTACGTGAGATATGTTAAGATCTACATCATCCACAAAGTTTGCCAACACGTATAACGCCGCTCCGTTTCCTTTTAGTAATACGAAGTCTTCAATCGTTGAGTTAGCGAACGTAACGGTTCCTCTCACAACATCATTTACCACTGTTTCACCTGGTGGAACTTTAAAGCGAAGGGCGAATCCGGGTTCTGGAGTAAGAGCTCGATCACGGCAAAATCCGTCGTATCCGGGTGGACCTCCTCGGAGTTTTGCCCGTTCATCGATCTCGTCCCTTGTGCAGTTACAGTAGTAGGCTAAGCCCTTTTCATAGAGTTCCCGAGCTTTTTGAAAGTATCTGTCTTTTCGCCGAGACTGAAAGTATGGTCCTTCGTCGAAGTCAATCTCAAGCCACGCCAGGGCCGATATAATTCCATCAGTCCACTCCTGACGATTTCTCTGCTCATCAGTATCGTCGATCCGAAGTATGAAACTTCCACCTTGTTGTTTTGCGATTAGCCAGTTGTATAACGCCGTCCTAGCTCCTCCAACGTGGAAGTATCCCGTCGGAGAAGGAGCAAATCGCAGTCTTATCTCTTGTGTCACAATAGGTAGATACTACTACGGCATGACGATATCTCATTAGGGATAGAGCCAAAGCACGCATTAGCAACCTCAGCTAGATAGACCTCACATACTAGCCGTAAGAGTAAAACCCTCGTTTTGTCTTTCGGCCCAAAAGGCCAGCCTCACACATTCTAGAGAGAAGAGGCGGTGGCGCATATAGCGGCTCTTTAAACTCCTCGTATAACGACTGAGCAACCGCCTGGGTCGTATCTAGGCCTATAAGGTCCACGAGAGCGAGAGGCCCCATGGGATGGGCACAGCCTTCAACCATTCCGGCATCGATATCGTCAGCGCTAGCGAATCCAGACTCGTACATTCTAATAGCAGATAGAAGGTAGGGAATAAGCAGCGCATTTACTATGAAGCCGGCTCTATCTTTCGACCGAATCACATGCTTCCCCAAGGTATCTTCAACGAACGCCATTGAGCGTTGTTCGGTCTCAGGAGACGTTAACAACGATCGCACTACTTCAACAAGAGGAAGAACGGGAACGGGATTGAAAAAGTGGATTCCTACTACAGACTCTGGACGAGATGTAGACATCGCAAGTTTCATGATCGGAATCGAGGAGGTATTCGATGCCAATATTGCATTATCGACCGCAACGAACTTATCCAAAGCTCGAAAGACCTCTTCTTTCGCCGCTTCTTTTTCTACAACAGCCTCAACTACAAGTTCTCGATCACTAAGTGCTTCTATATCCGTCTCATAAAGGATCTTTGACCTTGCAATTTCGAACTCATCCTCGGTCATCTTCTTCGCGCTCACAGCTCTGTTTAGAGACTTCTCCACTCTCTTCATTCCGTTTTCAACCGCTAAAGCATCCGCTTCAACCACAACTACCGACAGACCTTTTCTCGCACAGACCTCGGCTATTCCTGAACCCATGAGTCCACATCCAACTACACCAACTTTGCTGATCAATCGCCACCCCTGTCGATAAATACCTTACGTATACACTGTTAGAGTCGCTCTAACGATTTAGTACCGAGCGAGCTACAACGATTCTTTGGACCTGATTGGTACCCTCATATATCTGGGTAATCTTAGCGTCGCGCATAAAGCGCTCTAGTGGAAAGTCCTTAGTAAAGCCGTAACCTCCGAGGAGTTGTACCGCGTCCACTGTCACAGCCATTGCACTATCGGAAGCAAACATCTTGGCCATGGCTCCAAATTTAGACAGTTCATTATCTGGGTCTTCATCCACTAACGCACATGCATGATATACAAGTCCTCTCGATGCCTCCACTTTAGTTTCCATGTCCGCAATCATGAACTGAATTCCCTGATTATCGGTTACTGCTCGGCCAAACTGCTTACGCTGTCTCGCATAGCTGACCGCGTAGTCGATCGCACCTTGGGCAATTCCAACCGCCTGTGCTCCGATCATCGGACGACTACGATCTAAAGTTCCCATAGCGATGTAAAAGCCTTGCCCTTCTTCGCCAATACGATTTTCAAGAGGCACCCTTACCTCATCGAAGAGTACTTCCCCGGTAGGAGAACCCCTAACCCCAAGCTTCTCCTCAAGCTTCATAACCTGCACGCCCCAGTCTGCTTCGACGACAAAGGCTGATATACCCCGATGACCGGCATCTGGGTCTGTTTTAGCAAAGACCGTATAAGTATCAGATATGCCGGCGTTTGTAACCCAGTACTTGGTTCCGGTGATTACGTATGAATCGCCGTCTCTTACCGCTTTTGTCTTCATCGACGCGACATCAGATCCAGCATCGGGTTCCGATAGGCAGTACGAGGCCTGAGCTGATCCTGAGGCGACATTAGGGATGTACTTTTGCTTTAGCGCTTCGGAGCCCCAATTTAGCACTGGGATCATTCCAAGCTTGGAGATCAACATTGTAAGCGAAGTTGACGCACACACTCGAGCCAACTCTTCCACCATAATCGCTTGATCGACGCTCGTTGCCCCTGAACCACCGTAAGCTTCCGGTAGTCCTAAAGCGGGTAGCTCCATCTCAACACAAGCTTTAAATGAGTCCCAAGGAAATGTAGCTGCTCGGTCTACCTCCACGGCGTGTGGCGCGATTTTTTCTTCTGCAAATCTTCTTATTACGGCCCTAAACTCTTTCTGTTCTGCGGTTAGCGCAAAGTTACTCATATCAACATTCTTTCAGTCCTAGAGGAGAATCCCAAATTGGGAAACAACGTAACTACTTCTCCTAACACCATCATCTTACAACTACAGAGAAAGTAGAAGTTAAATTGGATACAACTAAAGGCAATCACTAAAGTACGGCAGCAAACAAACGTAGAAACACGTCAAAATCGGTTTTCCTCTTCGGAATTAATGTTAGTTAAGTATGTAGAACCTCTGCCAGGTACTTTATAGCAATGGGATATCTGTACTCTATAGATCCGTGGCGTCCATTGAATAGCTCAAGGCGATGAGTCACCCCCACGGAAGAAAGAACGGCCGAAAAACACCGAGCACCTACGTCTAGGTAGTATTCATCAGAACGCCCTGCATCGATCCAGATGCCTTTGAGCGACCTAAGTTCCTCGACGTGAGATCTCGCCATACGAACTGGATCGAGCATCAGCCATCGTGACCAAACATCATCGTCTATAAGGCCACTTCGAGCATCAAAAGGAATGCGTACTGTACCATCATCGTCGGTTGAGTAGCAAGCCGCCATAGCATAAACGTTCAAAAGAACCGGATCCCACGGTTTAGTAAAGGCAGGACGTCCTCTAAAGTCTGCCCAAAACTCATCAAAACTTCCGTTGTAGTTCTCAAGCAAAGATCTCGCACTTTGGGCGAGGTCACCCTGGTAGCACCACTCAAAGGCTGCATCCCCCGCATGAGTAGAGAGAGCACCGAAGATCCCTGGTCTAAGCATCGGTAGCACCATGGCTCCATAACCACCAGATGACTTTCCGGTCACGGCTCGCTTAGCAGCATCTGGCACGGTACGAAAGTTCCCATCTACATAACCAACCACATCTTGTACAACGTAGTCAAGGTATCTGCCAGTACCCTTTGAGTTTAGATACTGACTCCCCCCATAAGACGTCCAAGCATCAAGAAGCACCACGATCGTATCTGGAACATCTGGATCTGAAAACAACTTGTCTATCGCCTCTGGAGTAGTGGGTCTAAAAGCCGATCGGTTCCACCACATATCTACCTGTCCAGTCATCCCTTGAAGGACGTATATGACCGGATACGACTCCACAGACGTGTCATAAGATGGAGGTAAGTAAACGTATAGGGGCCTCTTGTAAGGATCTCCTAAAGGGTTATCCCTTAGGGCTTCACTCTCAATTTCATGACTCTCCCAACGACCTTCAAGTTCTCGACTCCACGGATACACTCTTGCCTCACCAAACTATGTTTTTCAAATCCAGCCCTATTCGAAGTGTAGTACACGGTACTACTTCGCTAAACAGTATCTATCCTCTAGCGTGCCGGTTCTAAATTTAACGACTCCACCGATCTTTCCTTGACGTAAATAGCGAAGCGCACTTTGCTAAAGTACTTACATGCTTAATCAAGGAGCAAAAGTTGACCAATACAGGCGCTAACACTACGATCGAAACCGATCTCAAGGCGAAAGTTAAAGAGCTATTAGAAAGCTTTCCTCCCAGTACGGCAAACCCTGTTGAGTTCT
>JAJYHJ010000008.1 GCA_021784785.1 Actinomycetes bacterium
TTGTCGGGTGAGAATTGGGGTCATGGGAGCTGGTATATAGGGTGGTTGTGTAGTAAAAGAATTACCATGGGTTGTGATGATGTCACTGTAGAACCAGGTGGGATGACTAAGTCATCTCAACGCTCAAAGACCAAGGCTCCTATCGGTAGTGCCAAGACCTTCCGCTCCTATGACCAGAGGCAGATGCTGTTTATGCCTCCCTCTTTGGATGACTGACTTCCAGATGATCATACAGCACGCTTTATCTCAGAGATCGTCGATGGTGTTTGGATCTCTCTAATATCTATAGCTCCTGTGGGGAGGCTTCTGGTGCACCACCGTAAGTCCAGCGATGATGTTGAAGCTTCTCTTATATGCCTACTCAACTGGAGTGACCTCCTGCGAAGAGATGGAGAAGAGATGTCACGTTGATATAGCCTTTCGTTGGCTAAGTGCCAACACTACTCCTGACTATCGGTCTCTGGCTCGGTTTCGTCGTCGTCACGAGAAGACACTTGGTGATCTGTTTAACCAGGTACTAGTTCTCTGCTCCGAGGCAGGACTGGTCACCCTTGGCAGAGTAGCACTTGATGGAACCAAACTAAGAGCCTCAGCGTCAAGACGTAAGTCCATGAGTTATGAACGTCTGGGGCCAAGGATCAAAGAGCTCCAAGATGAGGTAGCTACAATCTTGGCCGAAGCTGAAGCAACAGATCTGGCAGAGGATGCAGCCTATGGGGTTGACAAGCGAGGTGATGAGATCCCAGAGGAGCTTCGTCGTTCCAAGACTCGGATCGCAAAGATGCGTGCAGCTAAGGAGGCCATAGAGCAAGAGGTCAAGGATAAGGCCAAAGCAAAGGAGCGTGCTAAGGATAAGGATAAGGCCAGCGAGAAGACAGAGGTCAACAAGAAGGCCCCAACCGAAAGAGATGAAGAGGCTGATCCAAAGGGCGTCATCTCCACAGATACTGATACTACACAAACCCAAATACGACCAAACCCAAAGGCTCAACGCTCCTTCACTGATCCAAAGTCACAGATGATGAAGACCAACGATGGGTTCCACTACGCCTATAACGTCGAGGCTGTAGTAGATGAAGGCTCTCAGGTAATCATTACAACCAAAGTCACCCAGTCCCCAGGAGATGTAAACGAACTCATCCCTATGATCGAGGCGACTACGACAAGTCTCAAGGCAGCCAACATCACCCGCTCTCCACGGGTTCTCTTGGCCGATGCAGGCTACTGTTCACAGGCCAACCTCACCCACGTCTCTGAGTCAAACATCAACGCTCTTATCGCAACTGGACGCATTCAGCACAACGAACGAGTGAGGGATTCTCCCGCATGGAGAATCCCAAAGAACGCAACTCCAAGAGAGCGCATGGCAAGGCATCTTCGAACCAAACCTGGACGAATCGACTATGCAAGACGTAAAGCTATCGTCGAACCCGTCTTTGGACAGACGAAGGTCAGACAAAAAGCAGGATACCTACGCCTTCGAGGATTACAAGGAGCCCACAGTGAATGGATGCTGCACTCAATCTGCCATAACTTACGAAAGCTCTCCAATGCAAGAGTGAATGCAGGGCTGGTGATGGTCTAGAACACAGCGGATAGGTCCGACTTGGAATCATTGACCCCAATTCGGGACCGAAACCAAGAACGGCTTTCAAAAATTGAAAACATTAAATGTTTGAAGAGGTATTTGGTTCGAGAGGTGGTCAAGGAATTCAGAAAAGATTATGAGAAATTGATGAACACTTAATCTATAGGAGCGTCCTCGCCAACTCCTTTAACATGGCCTTGTCGAGGGTCAAGTCAGCCACGATTGTCTTGAGCCTTCGATTCTCTGCTTCAAGCTCTTTGAGACGTTTGGCATCATTGGCCTTCATTCCGCCATAGGTGTTCTTCCGTCTATGCCAGGTGGTCTCCGTGATACCAAAGCTACGAGCAACCTCCGCGACAGTTTTGCCCTCGTTCAACATTCGGTCACCCTCTGCAAGCTTTGCGATGACTTGATCCGGTGTGTGCTTCTTGCCTTTCATGTGATTTCCTCCCATATTTATTTTGGTCGGTCTTCTCACATTTCGGGTGGATCACATAGGGATCACCACCGCACCATAGAGACCACCAATGTTAACGCAAATTTCAATACTATGATGACGGATACTGGACCGCCAATGGGAGGGCGAATTTCTCGTATCATGAGCAGTGGGGTATTGTGAACACGGGTAGGAAGCAGCGCTATGCAAGTGGATAGGAAGCAGCGCTATGCAAGTGGAACCAGCATGTATGCCGTCGGCTTAGTTCCATGCTTACGCTACTCCTGATTCTCTTCGGGGGAGGTTGCTAGGTGATATTGGTTGATTATTGGAATTTGGAGACTTTGGAGGGAGTATGGTTGGACGACTCGCCAAAAGGTTCTCGCCACAGTGGTGGTCCCGGGTGGCCTTGTACCAGGTTTCATATTTCCTAGTGTACAATCCGGAACTTCGACCTACTCTACAGAACTAGTGTCGCCAAGACATGTTGGTCCGGTTGTGGTTCACTGCGCGAGCGTGTGGATGCTAAGTCCAAACCTCATGCTTCCTCTTGTCGTCCTGGCCGTACTTTGTCCCGTTGTGGTTACGACCCATTTGTACACTCGTATAGATCGAACATGATGCCGGTCGGGGGGTTAGCATCAATTGGTCATATACAGAGGGGGGTTTGGCAGCGGTTTCAGTGTCACGGTTCCTGCGGGTGGCCACGAACCACTCTTGGCGAGGTCGGAGTATTGGCGACACTACGCAGTCAATCAAAGCCGTCTCTGCACTGTGCAAGGAAATTGTGACGCATGGAAGGAAACCAAGCAAATACCGTACAACGCTATGACTCACCAATCTATAAATATGCTGGAGTCTATTGAGTCTGATGGAGGTTTAGGGAGTTGTCACTTTTGTTGAAGCAGCAAATTTCAGTAAAACTGGCAGGTCTTGCGGTTTCCGTGATGGCGGTCGGCCCGCTGGCGAGTTGTGGACCTGTGTCGGATGCGTCAAACACAAAGTTTATCCCTGATGCTGGTGACAGGGTAGTATTCTACGTCGGAACCGGTAGCGGATCAAGGGTCATCAAACTCAACCGGGTTTACCTTGCCCCGAAGAATCCTAAGAATCTCCCTGGCGGCCTACTTGGTATCGATGCCAACTGCGAAGGGAAGGGGTCTCTGCTTGTTAGAGTACTGCCTGGCGGTGAGGCTGATAATCCAACATGTTATTGGCCCAATGGCGGTGGAGGGTCGATGGTCACCTTACCCGTCAAGCAACCTTGGCCAACGGAGATTGTTATCAAGGCCGCGAGGGGGACGCACTGGAGTGTGGCTGTAGTGGACCCGCAAGGATCGGTTGGTGTGGTAGCGCCTAGTTGAGATTGCCCGAGCCGCTGGTTCATACTTGTTATTCACCTTCTTACTCATTGACTGCCTAAACCTCAACGTGCATCCGTTGTAGTAGCAATCTGCCCATACGAATCCGGATGCTCCATAAACATCGGTGGCGAGGGAAAGCGAGGCGGTCTTACCGCAGGCGTCACGCCGGTCATATTTACGATCCATCATCTTTCTCCTTCTCTGGGTTTTTATCATTTGATCAGCGCAGTCATATGATACAAGTCAAGCCCGTGTATGCCAAAGATCTCTTCGGCAGTATCCAAGACTCGGCAGAAACCGATCATGGGAATGAGATCGGGATCAATCTCTAATTCCCTATCCGACCCGAGCATCGCCACGCGACTGTCGAGCTCCATTAGCTCCAACAAGATGCCTGGTAGCTGCCGCTACCAATACTCAGTTTTTGATCAAACGGGAGCGCAAACCCCGCAGCTATGCGCGGCGAGGATGTCACAAGACACAGTCTAGGGCTCATAAGGCTTGTTGTTCGAAGAGGAAGAGTTTGCTAAATCACATATCTTGACGCGGTTCGTACTCACGTTTGGCCAAGGGAGGGGTCGTTAGTTGAATGTCTCTACGACGTAGAGACAAATGGTCTCTTGCGTTATAAATGGACGTCGAATATCTTGAACTTATATAGAGGTTAAAAACATTAAATTAATACACCATAGAAAACCACGCAAATTACGAGCTCAATAGACTTCGAGAGACTTTCTATCCAACTGACGGGAGCATTTATCTTGCTCGTTCTAAAGGTTGAGGCATACCTGAGCGAGTAATTCGACACAGCTAGCTCACCTGCAGAATTCTCTAAAGCCCATCGCTATTAAGTTCGAACCTACATATAGATAGGATCAACCTGGAGGGGTCGTGTTTGCAATCGTCATCTGCATTGGAAGTGAAACCACCTATGCCAAGGCGGCTAAACCAGGAGTCTTGCGCTTCGGAGAGCCCGACTCTGTCGTAATTGAACTACGTGATCAGACGTCACTACACCTAGCCTACAATCGTGTGCGCTTGAGGCTCTTAGAGGTTTAACCGATATTGAAGGCGCTGTATTTATTCATGAAGATCTCGAGATTAGAGATCCTAACGTATTTACTAAACTACGAAGGCTCTTTTCCGACAACTCAGTAGCTGTTGTGGGCGCTATTGGGGCCGTTGGAGTCACAAGTCTCAGTTGGTGGTTAGGACAACGGCGGGGTCTCATGAAGGAACCACGTTTTGAACTCGACTTCCGTCACGAAGAGCCAGAGGTAGACTCCTTAGACGGTTGTTTTTTGGCCCTTTCTCCTTGGTCGATATCAAACCTAAAGTTTGACTCCGACACGTGACACGTTTTCAGGCTTTCACGGTTACGATGCCGATATCTGTTTTAGCGCTCGTTCTCTCGGTAAGAAAGTCCTCTGGGAAGAGCTCGACCTATTCCATCACACAAAAGGAGGCTTCGGAGACCGCGATGAGTTCATCAAGAATGACGAGGCATTTAGAGAGAAGTGGATTTTAGATGCAAGTCACCATGAACTCGGCTTGAAGTCCAAAG
Source organism: Actinomycetes bacterium (assembly GCA_021784785.1). Classification (GTDB taxonomy): domain Bacteria; phylum Actinomycetota; class Acidimicrobiia; order Acidimicrobiales; family Acidimicrobiaceae; genus Ferrithrix. Next base: position 4,953 of record JAJYHJ010000008.1, read on the forward strand.
TGAATCTTGAGATCGGTGGAGGGACAAAGTGCAGAGACAAGTGGATAAACATCGATCCTGTTCATGGGATTGGCAAGCTAAAGATAGAGGGGCAGAAGACACCTTGGCCGATCGACGCTGACTCAGTCGCCAACATCTTTGCGTCACATGTACTAGAGCATATCCCAGCTGGCGCACCGAGACTTGCCGTCATGAATGAGTGCTATCGAGTTCTTGAACCAGGTGGAAGTCTTGAGATCCGAGTCCCGTGCTTTCCTCATCCATTCGCAATCGCCGACCCAACACATGTGTCATTTTGGGTAGAAAGTTCAATCCTTTACTTCACTGGAGATCTTGCTCCAGACGCAGACTACGGAATCAAAAAATGGCAACTAGGACATCTTTACGTTTCCGACGGATGGGAACTGAGAGCACTACTCATAAAGCCCTTCTAAGAACTAACTAGCGGCTAACAATGCAACTCGTGAGTCGTAGTATTGGTCGCTATCTATCTCATTTAAATAAACCAGCACGAAAAAGTATGCTCACTAGGAGTTAACGCCCCAAGTCACAGTTTCGCCACAAATCGGACAGTCCAATATTTGGCCCCTGTCGGACCCGCTGCGCATCTACTCTCTTGGGGGAAGAGGGCATGACAATGCCCAAGCGGATATCGAGACTGACCCACACAATCGTTCGAGACTAAGAGGTGGACCGGATGCCGACCCACATAGGTCGTTGCGTCGAGCAATTAGGACATGGAGTCCTCACATCTGCCTTCGCCAATCGAATTGCTCAAGCTGTTCAATTCACCAGAGCAAAGATAGTTCCACTCGTCAACGAGCATGTCGGGCTTCGAGATATAACGTATGAATCGTTCTGGGTTTTTAGAGATTCGGTTTCTCGAGAAGCAGTCGGTTATCAAGCGTCCTTTGAGAGTATTAGAGGGCTCGAGAAGCAGTTGACGGCTGTCATCCCAATCGGAGCGTCAGGTCACTCTTTAATGGATCTAGGCAATAGATTAGTTGCGACTCGAAGCGGTTGGTCGACGTCACGGGTGCGATAACTCGTTCATGGGACGAGTTATCAGAAACGTTAACCAGCTAATCAACTTTAGAGATGGAGCTGTCAGCTCGATCTCCGTCACATCACGATAGGGATGATTCATCTTGGTCTAAGGAATGAGAGGCATACAGTCTCGTCTCATTGCCTGGCACTTTGCAGTCCTAGTTCACTAAAGTTTCGCACAACGCTACAGCTTGCTACTAGATCTCCTCATGCT